>PAOJ01000041.1 GCA_002708005.1 Verrucomicrobiales bacterium
TTAATGGAGCCCATGACCAGGATTGAACTGGTGACCTCATCCTTACCAAGGATGTGCTCTACCAACTGAGCTACATGGGCACATTGCACTAGTTCAGATCTCTTTAGTCACACTCCAAACGCAAAATAACCATCGAACCCCGTGTTGTACCTTAAGCAACTGAGAATCAATGGTTTAGCGATTTTTACGCGCCCCAAAAGGGAAGGCAATCTAGTTGCCTCGATTAGACTCGTCAACGCTTTTTTTGTTTTTTATTCAAAATTAAGAATAAAAAGACAGTCATTATGCCTTTTTTATATTGATCCATGCATGGACATGAGGATCGCCTCGGAAGAACCATAAACAGTTTGGGCCTTCTATCTGCCAAACATCCCAAACTTTATCCTCGCCTATATCGTGGTTTTTGTAAAAAGCCATGTGAAGGTGATCAAACCCAACATCCTCGACCATTCTCATTGCTTCTTTTGCATCTTTTTTACGAAACATAACGAGTAAATCATTCATAGTTTTTCGAACTTGTCCTTTTTGGTCACGACTCAACTCCGACAAAGGAATCCCAGGTAACCCCACTTTTTTCCCCGTCAATTTAACAGTTCTGGTCCCTTGTTCCGGTCGGCTTTCATCCAATAAGGCCATTTTTTGCTGTCTTCCATCCATCATGGAAAAGACTTTGTTGGCCTGCTTTGCCTGATACCAGTAAACATTACCTGGATGCTCTGCAGTCTCATTAAAGCTACGAGCTGCATGACCGTAAAATATAGGCCCGCCAAAAGCCTCTCCATTGACAGAATCACCATCACAACGGCGGGTGCAGTGCCTACCAGTTAAAACAAATTCAAACTTACCCGTATTAGGTTTACCAAAAAGAGCTACTGATGTGCTTTCAAAACCCTCACCTTCTGAATCGTGTAACACTTGCCCAAGAACAGTCTCGGCATATTCTTCACTGTGCAAATTCATGAAAATCTCTTTGACTAAAGCCTGCTGATCTTTAGTAAAAATCTCACCAATGCTTTTTTTTGTAATTTGCCAATTATTGTCAACCTTCTCACGCAAAGGATGTTCAAAAGGAAAAGTCACCAATTTTTTTTGCCCATCCTTTAGACTACTATAAAGCTGTGAAACCAAGGTTTCGGAGCTAATTTTTTCTGTAGCCGCTGGTAAATGTGACGCAGTAGAAATTGCGACTGAACCAAGCGCTGCATTTTTTACAAAACTTCGACGATTCATTGACGGTGAGCAACTCAAATGAGATTCCTTTTTCATAATCAAACTCTTTGCATATCTTTAAAGAACGTAAGCTGGCATAATACTCAACCAAGTCAATCCTTCAGAAAAACCATTTGCAGCTGAAAACGCGTAAATATCTATTATCTTTTAGCTTTAAAAAGACAATTACATCATGATGAAAAAAAATATCTAAGAAAGTTTAAATAATGCGACAAGCTCACGCTTGGCCAACCGCTTTGCCGATGGCATTATCTTTTTACCGTTTTATGGACAAAGTACGCATTGGCATTATTGGCATGGGCAATATGGGACAGTTCCATGCCAAGGATATACTCGAAGGAAAAGTAGCTCGTGGAGAACTTACTGCAGTCGGAAGCACATCTCCTAAAAAGCTTGCTGAGTTCGAAGAAAAAGGCATCAAAGTTTACGGAAGTGGCAAAGAAATGATTGATAGCGGCAATATCGACGCCCTCCTAATCGCCACTCCACACTATCAACACACCTCACTGGGAATAGCTGCACTAGATGCCGGCCTTCACATTATGGTTGAGAAACCTATCTCGGCACATAAAGCCGACGCCGAAAGACTTATCGCTAAAGCTAAAGCACATCCTGACCAAGTATTTGCCGGAATGTTTCAACTTAGAGTTGAGCCTCGCTATCAGAAAATTCGAGAGATAGTTCAGAATGGCGAACTTGGTGAGTTAATGAGAGTATTATGGATTATGACAGATTGGTTTCGTTCTGAGATTTATTTTCAAAGCGGAGGCTGGCGGGCCACTTGGAAAGGTGAAGGCGGGGGGGTACTTCTTAACCAATGCCTCCATCAACTTGATGCAATGCAATGGATTACAGGAATGCCTAATCGAGTCTGTAGCCACGTGGGTATAGGCAAATGGCATGACATTGAAGTAGAGGACGATGTTACTTGCTATATGGATTTTCCCAATGGGGCTACAGGAGCATTTATAACTTCAAGTGGCGAAACGCCTGGAAGCAATCGGTTTGAAATTGCCGGAACTAAAGGCAGACTAATTTTGGAAAATGAAAAACTAACATTAACCCGTAATGCGATACCCTCCGACGAATGGTGTAAGACTTCCAAAATCGGTTTTCAACAACCGGATACTACCGTAGAAAACATACCTATTCCTGGCTCTGAATCGCCGCATGCGAAGTTAATGACCAATTTTGTCAATGCTATCATTGATAATGAACCACTCATAGCGCCAGGCGCCGAAGGAATCGGTTCAGTCGAACTCGCTAATGTGATGGTATATTCTGGCATCATCGGAAAAGCCATTGAGCTACCTATGAATGGGGCTGAATGGGAAACAAAACTCAATGAATTGATTGTTAACTCAAATCATGAGAAAAAGACTGTCGAAGTCAGCAATGAAGACTTTGCGGCAAGCTTCCGCAAATAATTTAATAGCATAATAAAATGGAACTTATGGGAATCGCAGACGAGGCTTCGCCCTCGATCGAAGGTCAAATCCGAGCCACTAAAGAACTCGGCTGGAAATGGATTGAAGCCCGATTTGCTGAAGTGAATGGGTTCGAAAAAGGCCCTGTCCACGATATACCAGATGAAGCCTTTGATATCTTTGTAAATAAACTTGAGGAGGCCGAAGTTGGCATCTACGCCCTTGGCTCAACCATATGTAACTGGGCAAAGACCATTGACACTCCTTGGGAAATAACAATAGGCGAAATCAATAGAGCAATCCCTCGAATGAAACGCCTTAAAACAAAGTATGTTCGCATCATGAGTTTCAAACCCAGCGATGACACTGATCAGACTCCAAGCATCGTCTTTGAGCGACTGCGTGAGGTCACCCAACGGTTCCTCGATGAAGGCCTTCAACCAGTGCACGAAAACTGCATGAATCACGGAGGCATGAGCTGGCAACATGGCACTGAGTTATTAGAGAAAGTTCCCGGCCTCAAGTGGGTCTTTGATACCGCCAACCCAATCTTCAACGCAGACCGGTCCAAACCTCAACCATGGCCAAAACAAGACCCATGGGAATATTGGCAACATGTCAAAGATCACACATCACATATCCATATCAAAGATTGCATTTGGATGAAGGAAAAGAATGACGCTGACTACACCTTTCCCGGAGAAGGAGACGGGCGCGTTCGTGATATTTTAAAAGATGCAATCGATAGTGGTTATGACGGCGGAATCTCAATTGAACCACATATGGCTGTTGTCTTTCATGATAAAGATAGCGAAGCAAACGAAGAAGATATGTTTAACAATTATGTCGAGTACGGAAGAAGACTCGAAGCTCTAATTAAACAAATAAAGAATAATTAATGTAATAAAACTATATGAAGCTTCACAATCCTCTATCTATTCTTTTGTTGGATTGCATCATTGTACTTGGTAGCACTATCAGCTCTATAAAGGGCTATTCAGATACCCAAGAAAGTTCATATTCGATTCATAAAGCCTTGGAAATGAGGCTTCTGGTTTCTGAACCAAAAATCAAAGATCCAGTCGCACTAGCTTTTGATCACAACTGCCAACTATACGTTGTAGAGATGCGAGACTATCCCACGGGTGTTCCCAATAGAAGTAAAGGCGGGGCAATTAAATTACTTACCGACACCACTGGAGATGGCGAATATGACAGGATTACTCAGTTTGCAAGCAAGCTATCCTATCCTACTTCAGTCGCACCTTGGAAAGGTGGTGTACTAGTAGCTGCTCCTCCAAACATAATTTACCTAAAAGATACCAATGGAGATGGCGTAAGTGACATCAGAAAAACTCTAGTTAGCGGATTCAAACTTGGAGTGACAGATAGTAACTTCAATAGCCTACGTTGGGGTATTGATAATTGGATNCACGGAGCTAATGGAGGCAACGGNGGNAGNATTNGATTCTCTGAACAAAACAAACCATCAACTTCACTNAGAAANCTTGATTTNCGAATNAAACCAAACACCTTTCAACTAGAAACNACTAGTCANACNGGAGGTGGNTTTGGACTANTATTNAATGAATGGGGACATAGCTTTACGACATATAATATAGACTATCTTCAACAAAGANTTATAAAACAGAAGTANATAGACNGGGCTAAAGATNTACCATCCTTNGAAGCAACGACGAANATATCGANTCATGGAAAAATGGCTCGCATATTTCCAATNGCCGAGGCGGAAACTCGAGTNAATCANCCTGAACAAGCAGGTTATTTTTCCTCTGCNGGCGGCATGGGNTATCTTGGAATTTCCGGNTATCCAGAAGANTTAAGTGGNAGTATTTTTNTATGCGATGTCGTAAGTAACTTGGTACATCGAAACTTACTTCAATCAAAAGGAGGCGCTTATATAGCAAAGCGCTCCCCCACAGAAAAAACATCTGAATTCCTTGCTAGTAGTGACAACTATTTTCGACCAGTAGCTATTGAGCTCGGCCCCGATGGCGCTTTATATTTAGCGGACATGCAGCGAGAAGTAATCGAACATCCTGATTATATTCCCAGCAAATTGAAAAAAAAGATGAGAATCCGTGGAGGAGAGTCACGCGGTCGCATTTACAAAATCACACCTAAATCCAAGACTTCTGAGAACATCACCAAACTTCAACCAGTTAGACTAGATAATATTGAAACCGAATTCGCTAGCCCTAATCAATGGCGGAGATGGACTGCACAAAGATTAATTTATGAAGGCCAAAACTCATCACTTATTCCAAAACTAAGAAAGTTAATTAAACATAACAATCACTTCGTAAGACTTCACGCGTTATGGTCACTCCAAGGACTTGGAGCAATCAAAAGCGACGATATACTTAGAGGCCTCACCGATTCAAATCCTAGGATTCGAGAAAATACTATTCGTATTACTGAAACAATTGGTAAGATCGAAGACCAAAGCATAATCCAAAGACTATTAGATTTAGCAGAAGACACTGATTCAACTGTTCGGTTTCAAATCGCCTTAACCTTAGGTGAAATCAAACCAACAACTTCCGTAAATACAGCATTAGAAAAAATTTACATCAATGGACATAAAGATAAATGGACTCGCAAAGCGGTCCTATCCTCCTTAAGAACAAATGAAGTTTCATTTATAAAAGCGATATCCAAGAAAGTTCCTCCAACATATTTACAGGAATTATTTCAACTTACTGCCAGCCGCATATCAAAGCCAGTGGATTTGGACATTCTAATTAGATCAATACTAAATTCTGATTGGAAAAATGATAAAAAAATAAGTCTTCTAAAATCACTTCGCAAAGGCCTAGCTCGTTCATCAAATCTTAGCTCCTTTAAATCACTTAATGCTAACTCATTGATTTCAGGACCAGACGATCTTGATCTCAATTTAAAAATAGAAATCCATCAATTATTTCTTGTTGCAGGAATCAGTGATTTCTTAAAAAATTCAGAAATTCAGAAAATTTTTAATGAGCCACCTCAATTAGAGGGTTCAAATATTGAAAAAATAAAACAATATATTCGTTTCATTAGCCTCACAGGCAACCCTTCAGTAGTAGCCGAGAAATTGTCATCATTCATAAAATCTACTCATGATAATGATATTCAAATCACTGCCTTAAACGAATTATCAAATATAAAGGACCCTAAACTGCCTAAATCATTAGTCTCATATTGGCCTTATTTTCTTCCATCAGTCCGCCCACAATTGATCAATACTTTTGTATATAATAGTCGTTTTAGGACTCCATTTTTAACTGCTCTTGAATCTAAAGAGATAACACTTGGAGAAGCAAATCTCGATCTTGAACATAGGCGCCAACTGCGAAGATATTCTGGAACTAAAATAGGCAATCGCGCAAAAAAACTTTTCGGTGATGAGGATTATAGTAACCGCAATGCTGAAGTAGATAAATGGCTTCCCTTATTACCAAAAAAAGGTAACGCATCAAAAGGTAGNGAAACATTTAAGGCATTNTGTTCAAANTGCCATCAAAGCCATAAAGAAGGCTATGATCTAGGNCCAGATTTGGAAGGGCTAAATCATAGAAGTNTAGAAGACTTAGCTAGTAATATTATTGATCCAAATATGGCCATTAATCCAAAATACGCATCCTACTCAGTTATTACAAATAGCGGTGATACATTTGTAGGAATACTCTCAAATCAAAGCGCCAATTCAATTACAATAAGCATGCCNCTTGGCGTAACNAAAAATATTAATCGAAAAGAAATAAAGGAGTTGAAGTCTATAAGATCTTCATTAATGCCTATGGGCCTTGAAAAAACTATGACCCCCACTAATCTTCGCGATGTAATAGAATATATTCGTCAACCGGCACCTTAAAAAAACTTTAGATTTATGAAAATTACAATAATACGTTTGGTTTGTTTAATTACATTCGCATTAGCATCTGTAAGCGTTAAAGCAGAAAAATTCTCTGCTGGAGGTATATCTTTCGAAGNCCCTAAAGGGTGGCAATCACAAAAGCCATCATCCTCAATGCGAAAAGCTCAATTCGTAATCAAAGATAAAAATGGAACAGCAGAAGTTGTATTCTTTCATTTTGGCCCTGGGGCAGCGGGAGGTGTTAAAGCTAACGTTGAACGCTGGTTAGGCCAATTCAATGAACCCGCAGATCAAATAAAAGCAAAAATAAGTGATGAAAAAATTAACAATATAAAGGTTACCTATGTCACCGCTGAAGGCACATTCATGAAAGGCCCCCCTTTTGGAGGTAACAAGGTTCCAGTTCCGAATAGCGGTCTACTGGCTGCTATTATCGAAGGCAAACAAGGAGCAGTATTTATTAAAGCAACTGGGCCTAAAGCTATTACCTACGGATCTCAAAAAGCGCTAAAATTAATGGTTGAAAAGGCGCTAAAAAAATAATTGAAAAAATTCAATTTTCAATAGTTCAAGCAAGCAGCCCTTTAACAACATTACCATGGACATCGGTTAGGCGATAATGGCGTCCTTGAAATTTGAATGTTAGCTTTTCGTGGTCTATTCCCAAGCAATGTAGCATCGTAGCATGTAGATCATAAACTGGGACTGGATTCTGTACGATGTTGAATGAAAAATCATCAGTTACACCATAAGTGGTGCCACCTTTTATTCCACCTCCAGCTAACCACATGCTAAAGCATCGAGGATGATGATCTCGCCCATATTTATCCATATTCAACCCTCCTTGCGCATAAACAGTGCGACCGAACTCCCCCCCCCAGATTATCAGTGTTTCGTCTAGCATACCACGTTGCTTCAGATCTCGAATCAAAGCAGCGGATGGCTGATCAATATCACTACATTGCAACGGCATATCTCGAGGGGTGTCGCTGTGATGATCCCAGCCTCGATGATAAAGCTGAATAAATCGCACCCCACGCTCGGCCAAACGCCGAGCTAAAAGGCAATTTGCAGCAAAAGTACCAGGCTTGCGCGCGGCCTCACCATAGAGAGAAAAAGTGTTTTCAGTCTCGGATTTTGTATCCATCAATTCTGGAACGGAAGTTTGCATTCGATACGCCATCTCGGCTTGCTGAATTCTAGTGAGAATTTCCGGGTCACCCAACCGTTCATGGTGCCTCCTGTTGAGTTCTTGGCCGAGGTCAAGCATTCGGCGTCTGCGTAAAGATGATATGCCTTTAGGATTAGCTAAATAAAGCACTGGATCGCCTATGGATCTAAACTGAACACCCTGGTGTTCTGATGGAAGAAATCCACTACCCCATAATCTAGAATAAAGCGCCTGTGAATTTCGCTTAGCACTACCTTGCGAAAGCATAACAACAAAAGCAGGCAAATCAGAGTTTTCACTGCCTAATCCATAGCTTGCCCATGCTCCTGCACTTGGCCTGCCTGCTTGCTGAAAACCTGTCTGAAAAAAAGTTACTGCTGGATCATGATTGATTGCCTCAGTCTGCATCGAACGAACAATCGCTATATCGTCCGCAACTTCACCAAGATACGGAAGAGTCTCTCCCAACTCAATTCCGCTTTGACCATGTCGTTTAAACTTAAAAATAGATTTGCAGATGAGCTTCTCCTTCTGACCAGATGTCATGCCAGTTAGACGCTGCCCCTGAAAAAAGGAACTATCAAGTGGATCACCGTGGCGCCGAGCAACCTCTGGCTTGTTATCAAATAATTCAAACTGCGAGGGAGCCCCATTTTGAAAAAGATAAATCACCCTCTTTGCTTTAGGCGCAAAGTTTGGAAAACCATTAGATGCAGATAACAAACGCGGATTCAGGATTGAGGCGAAAGCAGCTGAACCAATACCGGCACTAGCACGCCCAAGGAATTGTCGCCGTGTCTCAAAAAGAAATGCATTCTCTTCAGTGGTCATGTTAGTTTCGCGTGATTGCTTCATCAGTACAAAATACTGCGTTAGCAAGTGAAGTAAATGCAGCTAGATCCGCTATGTCGAGCGACTTGTCATAAACAGATTCTCCAACCGTTATTAAATCGGCGGCTGAACTCAGGTCAGCACGAAAGTCCATTAGCATATCATTTAGGGTACGAAGCAATAAACGATGCTCCATAGTTGTAGGTTTACGACCACAAATAAGAAGGTATAGGTGATCAATCCGTATTGAGTTAGCTTCATTCTCGCGCAATACCCGCTCAGCCAANTTTCGAGAAGCCTCAACGAAAGTAGGATCGTTCATTAAAACTAAAGCGGCCAAAGGCGTGTTAGTACTAGGACGTTTAAGTACACATACCTCACGAGAAGGAGCATCAAAAACCTGCATGTTTGGTGGCGGCACAGAGCGCTTCCAATATGTATACATACTGCGTCGATAAAGTTTTTCACCATGATCTTGCTGGAAACGTGGAACATTGGAGAACACAACTTCACCCCACAGCCCGGGAGGCTGATACGGTTTCACACTCTCACCGCCAATGTGGGCCACCATAAGACCACTGGCAGACAATGCATGATCTCGTATCATCTCTGCTGACAAACGAAAACGAGGCCCTCGAGCAAAAAATCGGTTCGCAGGATCCACCTCAAGTAATTTTGAGGTTACTCGAGACGTTTGNTGATAGGTAGCCGACATCACAATTTGCTTATGCATTGCCTTAAGATTCCAATCCGTACCAATGAATTCCTCGGCCAACCAATCAAGTAAACCAGGGTGTGTTGGCCATTCACCTTGCGCACCAAAATCTTCTGAAGATTTTACAATGCCGACCCCGAAATGCATTTGCCATAGACGATTGACAGTAACCCTAGCCGTCAACGGGTTCTCTCTACTTATTAGCCATTTGGCAAATCCTAGACGATTTCTAGGAAGATTTTTTGGCCATCGACCAAGCGCAGAAGGCAACCCAACATTAACCTCAACCTCACTAGGTTGATCATACTGACCACGGTTTAATACAAATGTTTTTCGAGGGGGTGTTTTCTCACCCATTACCATGGTCGTGGGCACTTGCTCCTCAATCTTGATCAATTTATCACGAATTGCATCAAGCTGAATTTCCTTATTCGATTTCTTCCGGGATATCAGTCCAGATTTATCCCAGTAAACTGTACCGTCAAACTGTGTAAATGCCCAACCAGTTATCTTCGCCCCTGCATCTAATCCAACTTTTTTTGCTTCAACTTCAAGTCTGAACCATTCACCCATCTTGGGTAAAGGGCCAATATTTCTGCGACTAGAAGTATTTTTCTTACCCCATTCAATTTTATCTTCCCCCCAATACGCACGATGCTCCCAACTATTGCCATCGTGCCACTGCAGCATGATTTGCCTAGGCGGATTTTTTGGATCCAGAAAAACGTAAGTAAATAGCCGGGAATTGTCGCCTACAAGGAGCGGTGACTTGGCGTTTTGAACCAGATGCTGCCCACGACCTTTGCTGCTTTGGCGGTGGGATTTACGCCCACTGAAAACCGGATGATCAGGGCCGCTGACAAATTCAAAATTGGCTACGACATCGGCTGGATTCTCATTCACTTCTGGTAATGAGTCGTCAATCCACACTAGCTCCATAAGTTTAGTCGGAACCGTCTCAACATCCACCGCAGTCTTCAAATGCATTTCTTTATCGCGCAACAAAGCCATCAACTCCTGCTGCAGCAAGGTAGGAGCCTTAAGATATGGCTGATCAGCTAACTTGTCGGCGTTGCCAACGTGAGCCTTCTCTGGAACATTGTTAAACAGCGAATAAAACTCGTAGAACTCCCTTTGTGAAATCGGATCATACTTGTGGTCATGGCAACGGGCACAACCAAAAGTTAAACCAAGAAAGACTGCCGAAGTCGTTTCCACACGATCAACTACAGTTTCCACACGATACTCCTCATCAATCACACCACCTTCACTTTGTATTGAGTGATTACGATTGAAGCCAGTTGCTACTTTCTGTGCAAGCGTAGGTTCAGGTAAAAGGTCGCCAGCTAATTGTTGAATTACAAACTGATCATAAGACAAATTCTTATTAAAAGCTTCAATAACCCAATCACGCCATGGCCACATCACACGCCTACGATCAAGACTATACCCATGCGAATCAGCATAGCGCGCGGCATCAAGCCAATTGAGCGCCATCCTCTCTCCATATCGTGGCGATGCCAATAATCGGTCGACTACCTTCTCGAAAGCAAGAGGCGAAGAATCTNAAATAAACGCATCAATTTCTTCTAGTGANGGAGACAATCCTGTCAGGTCAAAGCTCACACGGCGCAGAAGAGTCTCCTTGTCAGCCTGAGGAGAAGGCTGCAACCCAGCTGATCGCATCTTAGCTAAAACGAATTCGTCGATGCCCCCCTTAGGCCAAGCAGAATTCCTATGAAACGGCAATTTAGGACGCTTGGTAGGAGTAAATGACCAATGCTTCTTCCACCGAGCACCTTGCTCAATCCAACGTTTCAAAGTAGCAACCTCAGNCGAAGATAAAACTCTACCANAATCTGGCGGGGGCATCTGCTCAGAGGCATCCGAATTTGTGATACGCAAATATAAATCACTTTGANCGGGTTGACCNGGAGTAACAATTTCAGAAATAAAATCTGCTGTATCTAATCGCAAATCAGCCTTGCGATTGATTGTATCGGGCCCATGACACTCAAAACAATTATCTGAAAGGATNGATCGAACATCACGATCAAACTCCACATCAACCTCGGAAAAGACTATAGCAGACTTGAAAAATAAAAATAAAAGGAAAAAATATACTCGAAAACTAAATCGAAAGCCGAAGANAGGAAAAAATAAAACCATTTGACATTCTTTCNTTAACGATAGATCTGAGTTTCAAGACGGTTACTATCATCGCCCAAATTAATTCCAGGAATTGCTTTAAGTGAAAAAAGTAAACTCACGCTAAAGTCATTTTTCCCGCCACGATGATCACGCAGGCGAAATCTAAGAGCAGATGTTATACTAGAAAAGTCTCTATAAACACTATAACTCTGTTCCTCCATTGTCCCATCACTGGCCTCAAACTGATGTATCATCCGAAAACCCCAATCCTCATTGAACCGATAGTATAAACGACTATAGAGCAGATTATTTCCCCAACGCCAATTCTCACCGAGGGAATCTTCAAAAAAAGGATCATATGGATAAAAACNTTTCAACTCATCCTGTGTCAAGTCGCGTAAATAGCGATGCCCTAAAGTTAGACTCCATTTATTATTCGGCAACAGGGAAATCGTATTATTGGACTCGTTAAGCAATCTCTTGTTTGGATCATATCGTAATTCTGACCCCAAAAGCAGCCACGACCTAGGCTTAACTTCTAAATCAGAATATACATCATTGAAACGTTCCTCATACATTCCNGTATCCAACCGCCAATCAGTAAAAAGCTCCCAATTTAAAACATCATCCACCAAACCAAAACGTTTAGTTTGAAGCCTATTCCTAACTCCGATACGAATAACATTCCTAGAGTCAATCGTATCAATGGAATTATAATCAGGGAAATCTATTGGCCGCAAACGAAGAGNGTGAAGTTCACGATCAAATTGTGGNAGTTCCCATGGCCTCTTGTTTGGATCAGGAACAAAAATATAATTGGCCATCGGTTGAACAACATGCCTCAATCCATCAACATCCAACAATGATAATTTAGCATCAGGGAAAGTACTAGANGCCTTGAAAGAAAACTCAATACCAGTATTGAAAACAGATCGGTCTATATCGTTCATCTGACCAAAATCAGACTCATCACTCGATCGAGATCCATAATGAGTGAATCTGAATCCTGCATGTGGGATAACATTGAGCCAATTAAAATAATTACTAGGCAATAATAACTGCTGATGAGTATCCCCCCTAAGAGCTTGATACGAGGTCAACTCTGAGTCGTCCGAAGCAGGACTAAATTCGAAATAACCAACTGAGGTTTCACTTTCGTAAAATAATGGTGTCTCGCCAAGTCGCTGACGCAAGCCAGTAACTCGTAACTCAGGCAAACGCTCAACAGTCTGATAAAAATCATCAACTTGCGGCTGAGCTAAAAGACTAACACTAAAATTTTCCCAATGTTTCGCAATCTCAATATGAGATTCAGGCTGCGGATCTTGACGGAAGTCACTCTCAAAAAAATCTCGATTCATGAACCTATCACTCTGATCCTGCAACAACAACTTAGCAGTAAAGTTAGTCTCAATATTCACTGAGTGGTAAAGACTTAATCTGTGGCGATCAGTTCGATCAGTAAATTCAATACTTCCAGATCGGCTACCGGCCCCCGACTGAGGATCGCGATCGTCCATAATGTAAACTGACACATCGCCTTCCCCCAAAAGACCGAGATCGTAATCGACATCCAGCCCTCCAGCTAAGCCGCGAAGTGACCTGTAATCTAAATTGGCCTTCCCTTTAAACTGATCGCTCAAGTTCCAATTGTATGTCCCCTCAAAAAACATTCCATACCGACTTCGATAACCTGGTGTAATGCTCCAATGGTTTGGAGGCTGATCAAGTCGGCGCTTGTAATATGGGAAATAAAAAATCGGGACATTACCTGCATAAAAAGTTGCTCCTTTCGCCTCCAAATATTTCCCAGGGCTAATATTTAAACTCCTTGTCCGTAACTTCAGCAATGGGTCGGATCGATCATCGGAAGTAAGCAAAACCTCCTGCGCCGAATACTCATTCTTATTTGCATCTCCTTTTATATTGATTCCCTCTACAAAAAAAGGAGCCTGACCAGCCCGAAAATTATCCGTCTGCATCGATCGAGTTTGAAAATTGTAATAGAGCCTATCAGAGGTGAATACTCTATCTTCACTCTGCAAAGTCACATTGCCTTCAGCAAAAANCTCNCCCNTGGATTGATCTAATTGCCCCTTGTCGGCAATCACAAATACACTTTCACCCTGCTCTTTGAAAGTAATACGAAATCGGTCATTTAATACGACCTTTCCCTGTTTAATATTATAATCAAAATCCCCAGGCTCAAGAGATTCAATCTCCCACACTGAATCCCCGTTAGTCGCCGGATCAGCTGAAAATAAAGCGCCTGAACCAGTAGCCCACAACAAGATAAATAAAGAAATCTTAAGGCGATGCATCTACTGGATGTGAGTAAAACAGAGGCATCTCATGCTGCCAAGCCGGAGTTGCCTGTAAACTGATATATTCTTAAAGCATACCTCAAAGATTTGACAATGATCATCAGCTCAGTTGAGACTGGTTTTAGAAAATAGCATCTTTTATTAATCAATCTCCTAACCATGAAGCTCTCAAGAAATAAATCTGGTTTTACACTTATTGAATTACTTGTTGTAATTGCCATTATAGCAATCCTAGCTGGAATGTTATTACCAGCACTTGCCAAAGCGAAAGCAAAAGGGCAAGGGATTGCCTGTCTTAATAATTGCCGTCAACTTATGCAAGCTTGGCAACTATATTCAGGAGATTTCAATGAGCGTGTATGTAATAACTTTGGAGTTAGCGAAACTATCAATTCCATCTCAACCAAAAAATTTGATAACTGGGTAAACAACGTTATGACTTGGGGATCTGGTAGCAGCATCGCAGATCAAAGTGTTACCAATCGTGATTGGGTCAAAAATGGTATTCTAGCAAAATATACTGCTTCAGCATTCAATATTTATCGCTGCCCAGCAGACAACTACCTAAGCGTTAACCAATCGCGTGCAGGATTTAGTCAAAGACTTCGAAGCAACGTGATGAATGCATTTTTTGGCAGGTTTAATTCCGCAAATCAAAGTGACCCAACAAGATTCGGCCGAAATGCTTTGTTGCAATCATACAAACAATTCATGAAAACAACCGATGTTCCTAATCCAAGCAACACATGGGTTACCCTTGACGAGCACCCCGACAGCATCAATGACGGCTATTTCATTAATGGGCCAAACAGCATGCAATGGGGTGACACGCCTGGCTCGAATCATGGAGGCGGTTGTTCATTTGCGTTTGCAGACGGACATTCTGAAATTAAGAAATGGCTTAGCCCAACCACTAAAATACCCGTAAAGTACAGATGGGGAACACGCCCGCTAGATGCGGATGGCAAAAAAGATTTCCAATGGTGGAAAGAACGNACNGCTTTTGTTCTTTATTGATTANAATTGTCAGGGTTGACACCAGATTTTTGTGGTAATAGATTTGNCACTCACCTTGCCCTTAAAATGAAANACTCAAGANTTAAGTCTGGTTTTACGTTAATTGAGTTACTAGTTGTAATAGCAATTATAGCTATACTTGCTGGCATGTTATTACCAGCATTAGGAAAAGCTAAAGAGAAAGCGCGACAAACGGCTTGCTTAAATAACTTAAAGCAATTTGGTTTATCGATGATATATTATACCGATGATAATGATGACCGTTTACCGCATATGCATGAATGGCTAGTAGGCAGAAACAAGTCCACTCAAAGTGTGATTGATGGCAAGAAACCTAACGGCCAGCGTTATCGAAGGGGCCAAGACATTACTACTGGCACACTTTATCCTTATCTAAAAAATCAAGATGTCTATCTTTGCCCAACTGATAAGATAGCTTTCAAGAGACCAGGCCAATGGAAATTTGATGGAGCCGTAAACAAAGACTTTAGTTATGCAATAAGCGGGCCGGGAATGGATGATCGAAATCCCAGAGCTTATAATGCAAAATTCTCTAGCTGGGTAGAACCAGATAAATCCTTCACTTTCATGGAAGAGGCGCAGGATGCGCCTCTTAACGACGGTCATATGTGGCCCAACACTTGGGATGTTCTAGCCACTCGCCATAAAGGAAAGGGCGACGGATGGGGAGTTAATGGACAAGGAAACCGAAAAGAAGTTGCAGGGCTAGGAATGATACTGATGGGAGATGCTCGCGTTGAACCATGGACCAAACAAAAGTTCCTAAAATATGGTTATCAAAAAGCGAATAGTCGACTATGGAAGCCATACGGCAAAGTTTCTCAACCAAGTCCATAATTAGAGAGCAATCGAAAAAAATANTTTTTAAATTAATCTGACAGTTGACGCTGTNTTCAATTTGACATTTATTGAGCCCTCATTTTTCTTGTATGAACAAAAAATTGTCTCGCCGTACGGCACTTAAATCTTTCGCTGGCAGCACCGCTGCTGTTGGAATCTCACTAAACTCTAAACCNCTAGCAGAAGCGGATGAAAAAAAAGGAGCTCTGAAGGGAAATATCCGTCATTCGGTTTGTAAGTGGTGCTACGGCAGCATTGGATTGGAAAAACTTGCCAAAAAAGCTGCCAACCTCGGAATGGAATCAGTCGAGTTACTTGATCCACCTGATTTTCCAACAATGCGAAAGCACGAACTNAGCTGTGCGATTGTTAGCTTCCCAACTGGCACCCTTAAGGACAATAAAACACGAGTAGGAGGAATTTCACGAGCATTTAACCGACTTGAGCATCACGACACATTGGTTGAAATTTATGAAAAACGCATAAAGGAGGTTTCTAATGCTGGCCTCAAAAATCTAATTTGCTTCTCTGGAAATCGCGCCGGCATGGATGACGAAACCGGTCTTAAAAATTGTTCTATCGGCTTAAAGAAAATTTTACCCATAGCGGAGAAACATAAAGTTAATATTGTCATGGAGTTGCTCAACAGCAAGGTGAACCACAAGGATTACATGTGCGATCACACAAGCTGGGGAGTAGAATTATGCAAGACGATTGACTCGGAAAGATTTGGTTTGCTTTACGACATATATCATATGCAAATCATGGAAGGAGACGTTATTAGGACTATTCGAAATAATCATAAGTATCTTTTCCACTATCATACCGGAGGAAATCCTGGCAGAAACGAAATCGACGATACTCAAGAGCTTTTCTATCCAGCAATTATGCGGGCTATCCTCGATACAGGGTATAAGGGCCATGTCGGCCAAGAGTTTATTCCTAAGCGCGCCGACAAACTCGCTTCACTCGAACAAGGGGTTCGAATCTGCGACGTTTAAAAAATGAGCCTAGATATTTCTTTAGCCAAGCGGGACGAGATCGCCGCTGCAGTAAGCCGTTCCGTTCTAGAGACAAACGTCTACGATATTCACACACATCTATNNGACCCAGCATTCGGCGAACTATTATTATGGGGCATCGATGATCAATTGGTCTATCATTATCTTGTTGCAGAGGCATTCCGTCACTTAGAAATTAACTATAATGATTTCTGGAAATTACCCAAAGAGAACCAGGCTCAGATGATATGGGACGTCCTATTCATTGATAACTCGCCTCTTTCAGAAGCATGCCGAGGTGTATTAACTGCTCTTAACCGACTAGGCCTTGATACCAAACAACGCGATCTGCCAAAAATTCGTAAATGGTTTAAAGAGCAGAATCCCAGCGAATATATTACACGTTGCATGGAATTGGCCAAGGTCAGTAAAATTTGCATGACCAACTCGCCTTTCGACAAACTCGAGACTTCAAAGTGGGAATCTGGGTTTGAACGAGATGAAAGATTTACATCAGCACTTCGTATAGACCCTCTTCTTTTAGAATGGGATANAATTATTCCTCAACTAATTGAATCAGGCTATGAAGTACAACCAGATTTCTCGGGTAAAACAATGGACGAAGTGCAGCGATTCCTAAGAGATTGGACCGATAAAATGGACGCACTTTATGTCATGGTATCTCTGCCTCCAACCTTTGAATATCCTGCAAATAATCAATGCTCAAAATTGATCGACGAAGCAATTCTTCCATTTTGCCGTGAAAGTGGACTTGCATTCGCGTTAATGATTGGCGTGAAACGTGGAGTGAATCCAGCGATGAAATTAGCCGGTGATGGCCTTGGAAAGCCAAGCCTTATAAGTCTCGAAAATCTCTGCTCAAACAATCCTAAAAATAAATTTTTATGTACTTTGCTTTCCAAGGAAAGCCAACATGAATTGTGTGTTGTAGCGCGAAAATTCCGTAATCTTCATGTCTTTGGATGCTGGTGGTTTACTAATATTCCAATTGTAATCGAGGAGATAACTCGAATGCGACTTGATTTGATAGGAATGAGTTTCACAGTTCAGCATTCAGATGCACGAGTACTTGACCAGATCATATACAAATGGGACCACTCAAGAGATATCATCACCAAAATATTAACAGAAAAGTATATTAATCTGGCTACAACAGGTTGGGAGATAAGTAAAAAGGAAATTCAGAGAGACATAGATGGTCTGTTTGGAGAAAACTTTAACCGTTTTATAGCAAAATAAATTGGTCGAANCTCTAAGTNGCTCATTAGNGATTAATCTGCAAGGTGAATTAGATATTTCTGGATGCGATCTCGTTCGCTCAAATGCTGTGANTTCTGGTAAATCTGATGCAAATTTGAACAAATACGTAAAAGTATTCTTCTATTACTTACAGGAGAAAGAAAATCACTTTCAAATCCGAAGCCGCAACGCTTAAGNCTCTCCTCGCACTCGCTTTGTGTTAGAAAATTACCCATATTAAAAGGATCTACAAAAATATTAAATGTCGGGGATTGGAGTCGAAGAATAAAATGCCCAGGCATCGCCACACCCACCAAAGGAAGNCTTAATCTTTTTGCAATAAAAAGGTATAAAAGACATAAGCTGACCGGATTGCCTAGCTTACGATCTATTACTCGATTGAGATAACTATTTTGTGGATCGTAATAATTTTTTTCATCTCCTCTAAANCCTTCCTCATAAAAAAACACACGATTTATAGCTATAAGTGTTGCCGGAAAACTTTTTTGAGGNTCACANTCTTTTCTTACTCTCTCCGCGTACCCATCTAAAACCTTTTTGTATGATTCTTGATCGATATGAGGAAATGTACTCTCCACCAAAGCCCATATACCCTTCTCAAGATTAAGATTTTCTCCGCCTCGTTTACAAAATGAAATAAAATTAGCATCAGCTGTCTTGCGATCTAAAAGAGTGATTAACTTCCAAGATCGCTGCCGAACAAGCCTATCATTACTATCTAGACCAACTCGCAAACAAGATCGAACCTCAACCCCACAATTCAATAANACCTGACGAATGGAACGAAATATATTTGGGTCTGGATCGGACAACAACCGAACTAAGGCTGTCTTATCCTGTTCGGAAAGAGGACCAATATTAAAATAATTTGCCTGCTTAGCCTGCATAAATCGNTTGAGAACAGTTGAACAGTAGCTTTACAACTGATCAACTTCATTTTATTCACAATTGGTCAAATTAATANANATATAGAGTAGTTTTGAACGAGAAGTTTTGACCTAGCACCACAGCTAGTATATCAATCCCTGTCCGCACGGGTGTTGCTTGGATTAGGCGTTTAGCCACCAGCCCTTTGTATCGGGCAAAGCAACATGACAATTACAGGAATCATCCCAGCTCGATACTCATCCTCACGTTTTCCTGGAAAATTGCTCGCGCAGTTAGAGGGCAAACCAATTCTTCAGCATGTAATAGAGAAATGCCTACTGTCTAAGATGCTCGATGATGTAATTGTAGCCACAGATGATCCAAGAATTGCTGAAATTGCTAAAGCATTTTGTCGAGTCGAAATGACTCATACTGATCATCAAAGCGGTACCGACCGTATCGCAGAAGTAACTCAGAGGTGCAATTTAGACTCCATAGTAAATATACAGGGAGACGAACCAATGATCGAACCAGATGTAATCGATCAAGTTGCGGCTTTAATTGATAAAAACGAAATGTCTACTGCGGCAGCCCCGATTAACTTGCCTGAAAACTGGAAGAGTCCAAATACAGTTAAAGTCGTTATAAATTCATCCAACAAAGCTCTATACTTTTCTAGGTATCCTATTCCATTCTTGCGCGACTACGCCGATAGTCCCATTACTGAGCAGTTAAANACATTCCCTTATTTAAAGCATATAGGTATTTACGGATATCAAAAGGATGCTCTTATAAAACTAGTTAATTATCCAGTTTCACCACTTGAAAAGGCTGAAAAACTAGAACAATTGCGAGCTTTAGACAATGGGATATCGATCGTAGTAGCTGTAGTAAAACATGATAGTATTGGCATTGATACTCCAGAAGATTTAGAAAAAATTAAAGAAAAGTTAAAGAAGGAATCGTGAAACATATTTTTGTAACAGGAGGAGTTATTAGTTCGCTGGGTAAAGGCCTAACAGCCGCTGCTATTGGCACCCTACTGGAACGCCGTGGATTAAAGGTAACGATACAAAAGTTTGACCCCTACCTTAATGTCGATCCTGGAACAATGAGCCCGTTCCAACATGGTGAAGTTTATGTTCTTGATGACGGAGCCGAAACGGATCTAGACCTTGGACACTACGAAAGATTTACTAATGCAAAATTAACACGATTCAACAACCTAACAAGTGGACAGGTCTATCAACGAGTGCTCGATAAAGAAAGACGCGGTGATTATCTTGGAAAAACAGTACAAGTAATCCCTCATATAACTGATGAGATACAAAGCCGAATTCGAGAAATTGGAGATAAAACTGAAGCAGATGTAGTGATAACAGAAATCGGTGGAACTATAGGCGACATTGAAGGACTACCATTTGTTGAAGCTATTAGAGAATTTGCACTCAATGCCGGTTCCAACAACGTGCTTTTTCTTCACGTAACATTTATACCTTTCATCAAAGCGGCTGGAGAACTAAAGACCAAACCCACCCAGCAAGGCGTAGCCAAACTTAGGGAAATTGGCATCACTCCGGACGTACTAGTTTGTCGCTGCGAAAAACCATTAAACAAAGAGTTACGCCAGAAACTTTCGTTATTTTGTAATGTTCAATATGAGGCCGTCATTGAGGAAATCGATGTTGAACACTCAATTTACGAAGTACCATTAATGCTTCAACAAGAGGGGCTAGATGATTTAATTTGTCGCAAATTACAGCTGAATACTCCATCCGCAGACATGGACTACTGGCAAGATATAATTCGTAAACTTGTCTCACCTAAACACCAAGTCCGCATAGGAGTAGTAGGTAAATACGTCGAGCTTCAAGACGCTTATAAGTCAGTTTATGAGGCTGTCATTCACGGTGGTGTAGCAAATGACTGTGGCGTTATAATTGAGCGAGTTGAAGCTGAGGAAATCGAACAAAACGGAGCTATAAAAACACTTCAAGATTACGGAGGCATTCTAGTACCTGGTGGATTCGGAGAACGAGGTATAGAAGGAAAAATACTTGCAGCTCAATATGCCAGAGAAAACAATGTGCCTTTTCTTGGCCTTTGTTTAGGCATGCAAATTGCGACTATTGAGTTTGCGCGGAATGTTCTTAATTTAGAAGAAGCACACTCTGTTGAATTTTGCCCTGAAACACTTCATCCGGTAATCGCACTTTTGGACGAACAACAAAATGTCACTGATAAAGGGGGTACAATGCGTCTTGGATCTCAACCTTGTAAACTTACCCCCAAATCCCTAGCTGCAAAGCTATATGAATGTGAGGAAATCCATGAAAGACATCGGCACCGTTATGAATTCAATAATAATTACCGAGAACAATTTGAAAACGCAGGCCTAATTTTAAGCGGTCAGTCACCAGACGGAAAACTAGTCGAAATCGTCGAAGTGCCCAATCATCCGTTTTATTTGGCTAGCCAGTTTCATCCAGAATTTAAGAGCAAACCCAATCAACCTCATCCTCTTTTTGAAGGTTTTATTGCCGCGGCTCTTGCTTGCGATCGAAATAGAAACGTGTAGAATGTAGTCTTTCTGTCTCAATAGAGGCGATAATAAAATGGATAATCTCCCCCCAGTAATACTCGCATCAGCATCTCCAAGACGCTCAGAATTACTCACCTCGATGGATATTGAATTTGAAGTAGTTCCTAGCCATGTGGAAGAGATTATTGATGGATATGACTTTATTCCAGACCTATGCGAAGCTAACGCTCGCATTAAGGCAGAACCTATTGCCGATCTACATCCTGAGTGTCTCGTTATAGCCGCCGATACAATGGTTTACCTCGAAGATAATGTTTTTGGGAAACCTACTGACTTGGANGACGCACACNAAATGATTTCCAAACTTCAGGGTCGCACTCATCAAGTAAGTACAGGAGTAAGCTTAATATATCATAATGAAGAAATAAAAAAATCACTGTCTGTAATTACTAATGTTACCTTCCTCCCTCTTAATTCCCAACAAATCAGTGACTATCTAAACAAAATCGATCCACTAGACAAAGCTGGTGGCTACGCAATTCAGGAACATAAGCAATTAATTGCAAAACGGGTTTCTGGTTCAATCTCAAACGTTATTGGCTTACCTGTCGAGCGCCTCAAGGAAGAACTTAACAGCCTTTTCGGNGAAAAGGTTGAGGAAAAGTGGTAATANATACTGAAACACTTTGAACTTCTTTTTCTTTTANGAGTCAAAAGCGCATTGCGATTACTTATTTTGGCTTGTTGCATTTCTAAGTAAAACCTAGACAATTTCCAAAAAGATTCGTTTCGAACTCTAATGTTAAGAAACCAGCGACAAATTGAAAACGCCATCAGTAAATTGATTGATGGACTGTTTTTTGCCTCAAGCCTTTGGCTGGCTCATGGTTTACGTAGCGCCTTAAATGTAGATTTGTTTGGGGCAGAACCAGAAATAGCATCATTTTGGGGAGAACCATCTGGTCGACCTTATGTTTGGATTAGTCTCCTTTTGCTTTTTTCTGCACCGATCACATTGAACACACAAGGATTTTATTCTCAATCCTATTGGACAAGCCGAAAACAGATCTTCTGGCCCCTGGCAAAAGCAACTATGATCGTCACCCTAGGAATTATTTTAGGGATTTTTGTTTTAAAGATTCAGTTAACCCGATCTGTTATACTGTTTTTTGCAATAATATGCGTCCTGCTAATTTGGATTAAAGAGGAAATTTGGCAATTTATTCAACACAAACGGATGGCCCGTTCGGAATTGCAAAAACGCCTAATACTTCTCGGATCAGAATCAGAAACCCAAGAGATGCTTAAGAGAATTGGCGACGGAAAAAACAAAAATTACCGCGTCATGATGGAATTCAATATCAACCAAGGCCCCATTAATGAACTTATCCAAAATTTACACGAACACTCTGCTAATGTTGTTCTAATTAATGCAGGCCATACAAAATTCGACCTAATCGAGAAGGTTATCAACGCTTGCGAACTTGAAGGAGTTGAAGTTTGGTTAGCTGCCGATTTTTTCAATACTCAAATCGCCAGAACTACGGTTGACGATTTTTACGGAGTTCCTTTATTGGTGTTTCAAACTGCTCCTGCACCCTCATTACAAAGTCTAGGGAAACAAATCATCGACTATATCGGTGCTTTCACAATGATATTATGCTTATGCCCAATACTCCTCATTTGCGCTTTATCTGTAAAATTGACATCTCAAGGCCCAATCTTTTTTAGACAAAAACGGAGTGGTATCAATGGCCGACCTTTTACAATGTATAAATTTCGCTCAATGAACACAAATGCGGAACAGCGCAAACATGAACTAGAAGCAATGAACGAAATGAGCGGTCCAGTGTTCAAAGTATCAAGTGACCCTCGCATAACTCCTGTAGGTAAATTCCTTCGAAAATATAGTTTAGATGAACTTCCTCAATTGATTAATGTACTACAAGGTTCAATGAGTCTTGTTGGCCCACGACCACTTCCAGTAGATGAAACTAAACGCTTTGAAGATCTATCCCATCGCCGGCGCCTGAGCGTCAAACCCGGCCTAACTTGCCTTTGGCAAATAAGTGGCCGAAATGAAGTTAAAGATTTTTCTGACTGGGTACGACTCGATTTGGAATACATAGATAATTGGTCTTTATGGCTAGATATAAAAATTCTTGCAAAGACTATACCTGTAGTTTTCATCGGTACCGGGGCTCATTAAAAAACCTTTACGCTTCCACGAACGAAGTACTTATGCTACAAGATTTCTACTTTTAAGGAGCATGGAATTGCTACTCATTGGATTTGCGGCAGGATTGGTTCATGTTTTCACTGGCCCAGACCATTTGGCTGCTTTAGCCCCTTTTGCTTCCCGCAGCGAAACAATTAAACCTTGGCATCTTGGTTTAAGATGGGGCATTGGACACGCAGCGGGAGCAACCTTAATAGGACTAATCATCTGGCTCCTTAAGGATAGTGCTTATGTTGAAAATTTATCTGCAGGGGCAGAAAATATAGTAGGCCTGCTCTTGATACTCGTCGGAGCTATAGGGTTTCATACAAGCTTAAAAGAAAAAATTCATTCACACGAACACAACCACTTCGGTATTCGTCACTCCCATATTCATTCTCATATTAATATATCAAGGTCAGCTAAAAAAAACCACCAACATTCTCATGCTGCACTAGGCATCGGACTTTTACATGGCACTGCTGGCGGAACACATCTTTGGGTTGTACTGCCTACGATAACTATTTCAAAGTTTGATGGACTAGCAATATATTTAGGTGCTTACACCTTGAGCACAATTGGAGCCATGATNTTTTTTACAGCGGCTATAGGCCAATTAGCAAAAAGTTTAACTTATCGCAATCCGCAATGGGGGCACCGATTTGGCTTACTATGTTGTACAGTCACATTATTCATTGGATGCTACTGGTTAATAGTTGTTTAATGGGTTTAGATTAAAGAATCTCTCAGCTGCGCATGCCCAAGTTAATGCAAAAGACTATAGATTCACTTCTCAAAGGGACGTCGCGATCTTTTTATCTTACTCTCAAAGCACTTCCATCAAAGGTACGATCTCAAATTGGTCTCGGCTATCTACTAGCACGCATCTCGGATACAATTGCAGATTCTATCAAAGGATCTACTAGCCATCGCTTAGAAGCTTTGGAACAATACAACAACAGAATACAANAGCGAAGCAACACGCTACCTAATCTGTCCATCTTAGCCCAACTACAACATAATCCTGCGGAAGCTGAATTACTTGAAAAAGCCACTATACCAGTATCTTACTTGGAAGAGTTTTCTAATACTGACCAANAATATATCCGACGCGTACTAGATATAATAATNAGNGGCCAAACACTNGATCTTAAACGCTTTNCCCATGCCAGCCCCAACANAATTNTCGCTCTTAATAAAGAAGATGAGTTAGATGATTACACCTATCGNGTTGCGGGTTGTGTTGGTGAATTCTGGACACACCTNTGCTTAAACCATTTGTTTGAAGTTGANGCCGCTAAAGAAGCTCAATTATTTGAAAANGCAGTCCTATTTGGAAAAGCTTTACAGCTTGTTAATATTTTACGCGACCTCCCCGATGACCTTCGGGCCGGACGCTGTTATATTCCTGCCAGCTTACTATCTGAGCAAAATCTAAAACCGAACGATCTTCTTAATCATCAAAACATTGATCGTTTCCAACCAATCTATAATTCCTACTTAAAGAAAACTGTAGATTATTTTAATGCTGCTGCCTCCTATATTAACATGCTACCTTTTAGCCAATTTCGTATGAGGGGAGCTTGCACGCTACCCGTTATTCTTGGGCTTAAAACAGTTACGCTACTACAGCAGACAAATATTCTTAAAAACGAAAATAGGATTAAAGTTAGTAGACCTGATGTTAAGTTGATGATGCGACAAACGATTCTAGCTCTATCATCTCCAAAGCGAACTCAAAAACTTATCTCCTTATATCGGGATGCATAAAAAAACACTTTCTCTTTTCACAAAAATTTTGACACTTATAGCACTAGTCATACTTGCTATGACCATAGGATGCTCTGACACTAANGATCCAACTCAGCTAAATACCGGATTGCATAAGATTAATCATCACTCATTTTTCATCAATAGTCTTGGGATGCAATTTGTACCTTTTTCAGGAAAAAAAACTTGGTTAAGTGTATGGGAAACACGTGTCAAAGACTATGCTACTTATGCCACTAACAAAACCTGGCAAGCTGCATGGTTTCAAGACTCTCAAAATCATCCTGCAGTAAATATCCGGTGGAAAGATGCTCATGAATTCTGCGCTTGGCTCACTCAACGTGAACGTCAAGCTGGAATACTATCTAAAAATGAAGGCTACCGCCTACCAACTACAAGTGAATGGGTATCAGCACTTGGTGAATTGGATAATTATTCTCCAGAACCAAATAGCGGCAATTTTGACGTCTCACTTAAAGTAGATTCATTTCCAAATACAAGCCCTGTAGGGTCCTTTCCTGCCAATTTAATCGGAGTACACGATCTACGCGGAAATGTTTGGGAATGGTGCACTGCCTGGCCAAAAAAAGAAGGAGAAGCACATATCTTACACGGTGGAAGTTGGCGAGATCAAAGCGGAAAGTTACTTGATCCAAAAGAACCCCTTCTAGTAGCCAAAGACGTTAGCTCCGAGGATTATGGTTTTAGATGCATACTTGTTCTTAATAGACCAATAAATCCATAACGCAACTTATTCACAATAGAACAATCTGTCTTGTCCACTTTTTAGTTCATGACATAAGATCTTGGAAGGAGTTAAACAATTTCCAGAAATAACTGGATCTTATCAAAATAATGCTTCATCAGCATCCTGACTTATTCGTAAATCGCCACATTGGGCCTAGAAAGGAAGACATATTAAACATGTTATCCTTATTAGGATATGGTTCATTAGATGAAATGATCATCAACGGAGTGCCTAATAGCATACTAGTTGAAGATACACCTAAACTTCCTAAAGCTCTAAATGAAACAGAAGCACTGAATTCTCTCCGCCAATTAGCTAAAAAGAATGAAGTATGGCGATCATATATAGGAATGGGATACTATAATTGTATCACTCCTCCTGTAATTCAACGTAATCTTTTAGAGAACCCGGGCTGGTATACTCAATACACGCCGTATCAAGCTGAGATCTCACAAGGCCGTCTTGAGGCATTGCTAAATTTTCAAACCATGGTGTGCGATCTAACAGGCATGGAGATTTCCAACGCGTCTTTACTAGATGAGGCAACAGCTGCCGCTGAAGCAGTAACTATGTGTCGCAACATAAATTTACGGAACAAATCTGATACTGTATTAGTCTCAATGGATTGCCACCCACAAACTATCTCAGTCCTTCGAACGCGTGCGGAAGCAATTGGCCTCAAAGTTATTGTCGAAAAACCAGCTAACTTTGATTTTAGCACTACGATCTTTGCAGCAGTTCTTCAATACCCGGCAAGTGAAGGAAGTCTTTCAGATCCAAGTGAATTCATAAAGCTAGCTCAAGAACATAATGCGCTTGTTATTGTAGCTACCGATTTATTAGCACTCACACAAATCAAGCCTCCTGGAGAAATTGGAGCAGATGTTGCAATTGGTAGCGCACAAAGATTTGGTGTTCCACTTGGCTATGGAGGCCCTCATGCTGCATTTATAGCCACAAAGGACAAACATAAGCGCAGACTGCCAGGACGCATTGTTGGTGTTTCCAAAGATACAAATGGTCGGTTTGCCCTTCGCTTAGCACTTCAAACTCGAGAACAACATATACGGCGTGACAAAGCCACCAGCAATATTTGTACAGCTCAAGCACTGCTTGCCAACATTGCTTCTATGTTTGCAGTATATCATGGCCCCGAAGGATTAAGGCAAATTGGCAAGCACGTAAACACTATGACATGCCACTTGGTGCATGGGTTGCAACAGCTTGGCCATACAGTGGAGACGAATTATTTTTTTGATACTATAACTGTGTCTCCCGAAAATTCTCAAACTGATATCATTGATCTTGCCAAGAAGCATAAAATTAACCTGCGCCAACTAGATAATGAACGTATAGGAATATCATTGGACGAAACTGTTTGTAAAAAAGATATCGAAGAATTACTTGCTTTATTTAACAATGATAAAGAATACAAAATTGACGAAAGCACTAAATATAANTCATCAATACCTGAACATCTGAAGCGAAACACTTCTTATCTANAACATCCAATTTTTAACAGACACCATTCCGAAACGGAAATGCTACGTTANCTTAAAAAATTGGAAACACGCGACCTTTCCTTGACGGCTTCTATGATTCCCCTTGGCTCTTGCACGATGAAACTCAACGCATCAGCCGAAATGTTTCCGATCANCTGGCCTGAATTTTGTAATCTGCATCCTTTTATTCCAAATGATCAGGCAACAGGATATAAACAGTTAATCTCAAATCTGGAAGAATGGTTAAGTAATATTACCGGTTTTGACTCTATCTCTCTTCAACCTAACGCAGGGTCACAAGGAGAATTTGCCGGACTACTCGCAATTCGGAGGTTTCATGAAAGCCGTGGNGAAAAGAACCGAAACGTCTGCCTAATTCCAATGTCCGCACACGGAACAAATCCTGCAAGTGCGATAATGGCTGGCATGAAAGTTATACCAGTAACTTGCGGGGAATCCTCAGATAACGGTGACGTCGATCTTGATAATCTTCTAGNCCAGGCTGAAAAACACAGTGAAAACCTTGCTGCAATCATGGTAACTTACCCCTCTACTCATGGAGTATTTGAGCGAGGAATTCGCAAAATTTGTGACATAATCCACAACCACGGAGGACAGGTTTATATGGATGGAGCTAACTTAAACGCGCAAATTGGCCTAACCAGTCCAGGGCACATAGGAGCTGATGTCTGCCATCTTAATCTTCATAAGACTTTTTGCATACCACATGGAGGAGGAGGACCAGGCGTTGGCCCCATCGGCGTAGCAAAACATCTCACCCCATTTTTGCCGGGGAGTCCGCTTAAAGACAACAGCTTTCCAGTTGCGGCTGCGCCATGGGGAAGCGCAGGTATACTACCTATACCATGGATGTATATCGCTATGATGGGCTCCGAAAATCTAACTCAAGCTTCAAAAGTGGCTATTCTAAATGCCAATTACATAGCACATCGGCTCACTGATACATTTCCAATTTTATACCGAGGCAAGAACGGGCTAGTCGCTCACGAGTGTATCGTAGATTTACGCGACTATAAAAAGATAAACGTAGAGGATGTGGCAAAACGTCTAATGGACTATGGATTTCACGCACCAACAATATCGTGGCCAGTTGCGGGCACAATGATGATTGAACCAACTGAAAGTGAACCAAAAGAAGAACTAGACCGTTTTTGTAANGCGATGATTTCTATACACAAAGAGATTATGGCAATTGAAAATGGAGAAGCAGATGCAGAAAACAACCTACTGAAAAGAGCTCCCCATACAACGAATGATTTAGTAGGAGACTGGGATCGGCCTTACAGCAAGCAAGAGGCTGTTTTTCCTATGGAAATATTACGCAACCAAAAATACTGGCCACCAGTAAATCGTATCGACAACGTCCATGGTGATCGTAATCCTGTATGTACCTGCGAAGGAATGGATGNCTTTACTGAATGAACAAGATNAAGGAACAATAACTCGAAAATATTTGCGTCCTTCTGCTTCTTTGCCAACCTTAAGCTTACCATCATTAGGGACACTTAAAAACGGATCATTCGCATCTGCAACTTTTTGCCAATCCCTAAGATATGAACTGTACTGAATCTCCCCTTTACCATCCCAAGAAATAATTAGGCTTCCATCATCATTTCTTGAAATAGACAAAATAGGCGGATCCACTTTTACTGTTTCCTGAAGTGTAAGTTTAAACGAGGTGGAAACTTTATCAGTGCCATCACTTACAATCAGAGTAATTTCAACCTCACCTATCTTGTTTCTGTTTGGATAGATCTCCAAATATGGGTTTTTTCCACCTTTTTTTACAATTTTCAAACCTCCTTCCGGAATCAAACCCGTATCCGATGCNGATGCCGAAATTTCTAATTGTGATTTTTTAGTTTCAAGATCACCAACGAACAACTCTATTCTATCAACTGATCCGTCTTCATTTGACACAACATCAGGAATCAGCTCTATGGTGGGAGATTCATTATATGCCTCACCCTCAAATCGCAGCCATTTAAAGTCTCCAATTTTACTNCCTTCATTCCAGATACTATCCCAAAAACCAAAGTACCCAAAACTATGCTTGCTGCCTTCTGGAAGAGGAAGATTCGTTAATAATTCAATCTTTGTTGTTCCTCCAATCAACTTTGCCGTCGTCCTAGCATTAGAAGGGTAAGCCGATATACGAGCAGTAACATCTTCTAAAACCTCTTTATCCTCATCTGTCGGAGGAGAGAAAGTTAATTGTAAAACCGCGAACCTTTCAGAGTCATACTCACCAAGGTCCGACCAAGAAGATCCATAATCATCTTTCGCAGGCGACCCATCGAGATTAAACAAGCCATCCAAAGAAATATTTGAACTAGCATCGTCGGTAAAAAAAGAAACTGTTCCTAATTGAAATCCATCGTAACTATTCAACTGATAATAAATCCCAACACCCGTTTCGTTATTTAACCAACCAACAACTCCCCCCATCCCTTCAATGGTTGATGGCTGAAACTCCGCCCACAATTTATACTCACCTGTCTTTGGCTTGATTTCTTGTGAATACCAAGCAGCACGNAAAGGCGGAATCGGGGTNTTTTTTGACTGTATCATCTCTAAATATCCTAGCGGCCATCGGTTGTTACGCATAGCTCTCCTAAGTTCAATGGTACCGTTAACGTCATTGAGCTTATTCTCAATCTTAACTAGTCCAGTTACTCCTCTCCCATCATTCACAACGACAGGCTTAGCAAGCGAACTAGACGTAACTGCAACAAGAATAACACCAATCAGCCCTATTTTATTTAATTCCATGAATAAAAAACCTCAANTACTNTGAAAACCAGTGGTGGGAAANCTATTAATAGCCAGACTTTTCGTCAAGCGGGCTTAATAAAAGCTTAAAAAGCATTATGGCAATCTGATCAACTTCGCTTGCCTCAATGATTTATATATTTAATCTAGCAACGACTTTTTCGATGAATCGTTTTTTTGTTTATTTCCTTATACTTTGTTTTCATCAGCTTTCTCATAGCGCAATAATAATTAATGAGATCCATCATGATCCTGATGTAAAAACTGAACTNGTTGAATTCATCGAATTACATAACACAGGAAATCAAACAGTTGATTTAAGNGGATGGACTTTNGAAAACGCTATCCAGTTNACATTTCCTCAAGGTAGTTTTTTAACAGGAGGAAGCTTCATTGTTATTTCGCACAACCCGAACCAATTTAAAGTAAAGTTTGGAGCCNAAGCACTGGGCCCCTGGTTAGGCAAACTTGATAATGATGGCGAAAGAATCGAACTGCGCTCTANNGGNGGAAAGTTGGTTGATCGAGTCCGTTATAGATTAGGTTTTCCGTGGCCAATTGTGGGAGATTCACCCGGTTACTCCATCGAGTTGATCCATCCCGATCTCGANAACAATGATGGGCACAATTGGAAACCATCGGTACTCGGTGATCTCTCNAACAAAGCCAATANAATNATAAGNAAGGGAAGTAAATGGAAATATCTGAAAGGAAAAAAAGAAGCCTCAAATCCCAGATCTNCATGGCGCAAGTCAGAATTCAATGAAACCGGCTGGCTGAACGCCAGTACTCCTATTGGCTATGGAGAAGCCTTCATGAAGAAAACACTTGGTGATATGCGTAACAGCTATACATCAGTTTATTTCCGAAAAAAGTTTTCAATAAAAGACGTAAAAAAAATAGGAGCTCTACTTCTTTCCATTCAGTTCGACGATGGCTTCAACGCTTGGATNAATGGAACACATATAGCCAGTAGCAATATGTCCACTAAGGAGCCGCGCTACAATACTAATGCCAACTCAGCAATTGAAGAGCTGAACTTCGTCGACTTCAACTTAAACTCTCCTGCTGGATACTTGGTTGACGGTGAAAACATACTTGCCATCCAGGTTCACAATGCGTCGGTCGGCGGAAGCAGTGATTTCTTTTTTGATTCCGAACTCACAGCGGTCGAAGGCCCAGCAAATCGAGGACCAACNCCAGGCTCGAAAAATTCTGTTTACAACGAAGTCTCTTTACCGCGCTTAACCAAAGTCGAGCATTCTCCAAAACAACCTAAAAGTGGAGAAGGCGTCATAATCATTACAGAACCAAGTTTTGTTCCTGATGGTGCAGAATTATTAGTCAGTTATCAGATCGTTCAGCCAGGGAGTTACATCCATATTGACGAAGCTAGCTACGAACAAAACTGGAACGAAATCCAAATGAATGACCTCGGCCAAACTGGCGACATGAAAGCTAAAGACGGCATCTACACTGCCAAAGTGCCAGAATCGTTTCAACAGCACCGGCATCTAGTAAGATACCGCGTCTCGATCAAAACAGGCCTTGGTCAAACTATAACTGCACCTTACCCCGAAGATCCTTCGCCTAATTTTGCATATTTCTGCTACGATGGAGTNCCAAACTGGAAAGGCCGGGNAAGTACCAAAAGTGAAGAAATTGAATATAGCTCTGAAGCGCTACAAAGTATTCCAGTATATCATTTAATCACCAAGAAAAACGATGCCGAAGCCTCAACATGGAACGAAAAATATAGTGGTGATAATTATAAATGGAAAGGAACGCTANTTTATGATGGCNAAGTCTATGACCACATACGCTACAGNGCACGTGGAGGTGTGTGGCGTTACGCAATGGGCAAAAACATGTGGAAGTTTGACTTCAATAGAGGNCACGCATTTCAAGCTCGCGACCATTATGGNNGAGAATATCAAACNCAATGGGACAAATTGAATTTTTCCGCCTGCATCCAACAGGGGAACTATCTACACCGAGGGGAACATGGAATGTTCGAAGCTGTAGGTTTTAAACTTTTCAATCTTGCAGGTGTTGAAGCTCCAAATACACATTGGGTTCATTTCCGAATCATTGACGAAGCCAATGAGGCTGGAAATACACAATACGATGGCGATTTCTGGGGTCTTTATCTTGCTATCGAACAGTTGGATGGCCGCTTTCTTGATGAGCATAATTTACCAGATGGTAATCTATACAAAATGGAAAGCGGATCTGGCGAACTAAACAATCAAGGCCCACTTTCCGCTACAAACAAATCAGATCTTAATTCCTATATGAATCGCTATAAAGGCAACCCCAGCGAGAATTGGTGGCGGACTAATATGGATCTATCAAGATATTATAGCTATCGAACTATCGTTGAAGGAATACATCATTACGATATTGGATATGGAAAGAACTATTTCTACTATCTAAATCCAGAAACAAAAAAGTGGTCTACTTTACCTTGGGATCTAGATTTAACTTGGGCTAGTAACATGTATGGAAACGGCGAAGAACCATTCAAGGGACGACTGCTTAATAAATCTGTTTTCAAGGTGGACTACAGCAATCACGCTCGTGAAATCATTGATTTACTTTATAACAATGATGAAGGGTATAAATTAATCGATGAATATGCGGCAATGATAGACGGTATTGATTCCAGTAAACCCTCAATTGTAGATGCCGATCGTGCTATGTGGGACTACCATCCAATAATGGCCTCCAGTAAGGTAAACTCCAGTAAATCCGGTAAAGGCCGTTTCTATAAAAAAGCCAGCACAAAGGATTTCCCTGGAATGGTTAAGTTAATGAAAAACTATATCAGAACCCGCCGTAATTTCATTCTCAAAACTGCTGCACGTGAGACGCAACATCCAGACCTTCCAAGAATCCAATATATTGGTGAGGAAAATTATCCAGTAAATAGATTAAAGTTTCAAAGTTCAGAATTTATAGACAAAACAGGTAATTTTGCAGGCATGAAATGGAGACTAGCTGAAATCAATGCCCCGAAATCTCCCGCTTTCGACCCCAAAAAACCACGAAAGTATGAAATCAATGCAATCTGGGAGTCCGATCCAATTGAAATTTATAATAACAGCGTCACAATACCTCCCAATATCACCAAGGTAGGACACTGGTACCGAGCTAGAGTAAGGATGCAAGACGATACAAATCGTTGGAGTCACTGGTCAGATCCAATTGAATTTCAAGCAACCGAACCTGACACACTCAAAGACCTTGAAAGCCATCTTGTGTTAACAGAATTAATGTATCATGCACGCCAAGGAGCAAACTTTGACTTTATAGAACTACATAATAGAAGCGACCAAACTATTGAGCTAGATGGAGTCGCAATTTCTGGCGGCATACAATTTATCGTTCCACCAAAAATAGAACTTAAATCAAAACAATTTGCCCTGATTATCGGTAATAATGACAAAGCAGCATTTCAAGCACACTATAAGTTATCTGATGACACTCTAATTATTGGGTCTTACAATGGAAAACTATCTAACAATGGAGAGCAAATATGGGTGAAATCTGCAACTGATGGCACTACGTTAATCTCGATTGAATACAGCGATGATGAAGGTTGGCCGCAAGCAGCCGATGGTGGTGGTCGGTCACTCATCCCAATTATAACTGATCCAGAAAAACAAGCTTTAGGTAATTTAAAACAATCGAAAAGCTGGATACTCAGCAAGGCGGAAGGTGGTTCACCTGGCCTTCGAGAAAATGGTTTAACTCCTTTAAAAGATAGCGATCAAGATGGCCTTCCTGATGAATGGGAAATAGCCTTCGGCCTGAACCACTTGTTAGATGATGCAAAAAATGATCTGGATGGTGACGGAGCAAATAACTCCCATGAATATTTGGCCGGAACGATTCCAAATAATCCAGAGAGCTATTTACAGCTTCGACTCGAGCTGGTGCATACGAAAAAAAACGAGATTNTATTCACGATGCAAAACGGACGCTCATATATGGTTGAGTTTGCTGACTCCCTCAAAGGACCATGGACAGCAATATCGACCAATTCGTTTTTACTAGCAACAGAAGATAATGAAGAAATTAAGCGGATACCAATTAATGCTAACTCAAACAAGAACAGAAGATTTTATCGGCTTAAAGTTCAACGTTTGGCAGATTAACATTTTAGAGGTACTGTCTCCCTGCCCGCGATGCACAAAAGCTTCATAACCTTTTAAACTAATATGGATATTCAAGTAGCAGCGCTGTGCGATGCAGCCACTGATTACAAAAGTAAGTTGAACATGCTTGGTACTTTTAATTCTGTATATACAACCGAATTACCCGCTAATTACCCGCAATGCTCAATCGCACTAAGGATTGTGTTCAAACGCATCGAAGAAGGAGAACATAAACTTCGTATTAATTTTGTCGATGAAGACGGCAAATTTGTTATGCCAAGCATCGAACTTCCATTTGAAGTCAAGGTTCCCAATAATGACTCATACCTTTACCGAAATTTTATCCTCAATATACAACGCCTAAAATTTGAAAACTTCGGCCAGCATGCAATCGACATCGCAATCGACGGAAGACAAGAAGCTAGTATTCCCCTTGAGGTCAAACGTTTGCCTGAACAAAAAAAAGAAACAGGCAAAGACGAAAAAGCTTAAATACATAAGTATAAACAGGAAACCCTCCGCACTCCAAAGCAAATTTGGCATACAAAAAACATCTCCACTCACATGCATAATAAACTCTTCATACTAATTTTGGTATTGCTCTCTCTCCTCTTCCCAAAATCTGTCAATGGCATAGATCTCATTAAGGAAGGAGCCATTTTTAAATACTACAAAGGAACCAAAGAGGCATCGTCACCCCGCTCTGCATGGACCGCAATAGACTTTGACGACAGCTCATGGCTGCGGGGTAAGATCCCTTTTTATAGTAATGAGAACATCGCGAATGGCTCAGAATTAGCTGACATGAAGGGCAATTACTCAACCGTATACGTCAGGCGCAAGTTTCGTATCACTGACCCATCAGAACTCGGGATGGGATCTCTTGAAATAAAAGCAGATGATGGATATGTCGCCTGGCTTAACGGAATAGAGATTGCAAGTCTGCACAAGCCTACAACCACACTTAGGTACACTTCTAGATCATCAAAAACCAACCGTGAGCCGATTAAATGGGATGAAACTAAAATTCACAACCTTAGTGGATCAATAGAGAAAGGCTGGAATGTTTTAAGTGTGATGCTGCTAAATTATAGTCGCTCCAATAGTGATGCTTTCTTAGATGTACGTTTATCAGCTAACAAACGAGAATTTGTCCCTCCTGAAATTATCTCATTAAGCCCAAAACCCGGGGATGTGGAGGAGCTTAAGTTAATCACCATCACTTTCAGTGAACCAATATCTGGAATAGATGCTGGAGATCTAATGATTAACAACTATCCAGCCGTATCTATTGAAAACAAAGGCAACACTTTTACCTTCAACCTGGAGCAACCAGCTTCAGGAACGGTAAATGTTTGGTGGACTCCGGGACATGGCATAGGAGACCAAGCNTCTCCTCCAAATAACTTTGCACCGGATACAAGAACATGGAGTTACGAACTTCTCGATTTGAACCCACCTGAACTAGTCAATCGACTTCCACTTGAAGGCACTGTCAAACAATTCACCCAAGCTGAAATTTGGTTTGACGAACCAGTTCAAGGGGTTGAAGCCCGCGACCTAATGGCTAACGGACTCGCTGCCGATTCAGTAAGTGGATATGGAGCAGGCCCATATATTTTTAAATTCTCAGAAACTGATTCAGGCAAAGTCAAACTAACTTGGGCAGAAGATGCAAATATCAGAGATTTTAATCGCAGCCCAAACCTTTTTAACGGGCAGCCGTGGTCAATCCAAGTCGACACTAATTTCATACCAGGCGATGTTGTAATTAGCGAATTCAGTGCAGCTTCAGGAGCAAACTATAAACGCATAGATGGAGACTGGATTGAATTATTTAATCGTGGGAATAAAGATGTAAACCTACAAGAGTGGTCACTAACAGATGACCGCAACAATTTGGCTAAGTGGACTTTTCCAGAAACAATAATCGGTGCAGGATCACGACTCATTGTATTTGCAACTGGAGAAGATAAAAAAACACATTCGAACCAACTACATACAAACTTCAAACTAAACCCCGGAGGCGAATATCTCGCGCTTTCCCAGCCCGATACTCCTAGACGCGCGGCATCATCGATCAAGTTTCCAGAGCAGGCAGCCGGGACAAGTTACGGGTTAAATGATAAAAATGAATGGGTATATTTTGAAAAACCAACTCCGAACAGTAACAACGACTCCAATACTGTAAGTGGCCGAGTAAAGCCTGTGCACTTCGACCTGCCACGTGGATTCTATGACAAAAAGGCAGTCTACCTAACTCTCTCAACCGAAACCCCTGGAGCAGAGATTCGCTATACTACCAATGGAGACACACCAGCCTGTTGCGGCAATGGCCGATACGAAACTGTTGGCAACATCTATACAAGCCCAATTCGCATATCCAAAACCAGCACTATACGTGCTGTTGCCTATAAGCAAGGAATGCTTTCTTCAAAAGTTAAAACCCACACATATTTTTACGGACTTTCAACTAATCGTAAACGCCTTCCTGCCTTATCACTGGTTACCGACAATCGGCATCTCTGGGGTTCAAAAGGAATACAAAAACAACCTAATGCCACAAAACACGGCATAGCGTGGGAACGTCCAATCTCCGCAGAATTGATTCGGCCCGAAGATAATGGAGGATTTGCAGTAGATTGCGGTATTCGTATTCAGGGTGGCGGCTATGTACGCCCTAGATATAATCCTAATGGAGGACTGCCATTTAGCAAATTTTCTTTCCGGCTTTACTTCAGAGGTGACTATGGAACTGGTCGGCTNGAGTATCCATTATTCGGAAACATTCCTGTTCAATCATTTGACCGCATCGTTTTGCGAGCCGGCATGAACGATCACACCAGCCCATTCATAAAAGACGAATGGGCACGCCGACTCTGCATTAACTCCGGAATCGTGACTCCAAAAGGAACATTTGTTAACCTTTATATCAACGGAAAATTCAANGGTTACTACAATCCAACAGAACGTATCGACACCAAGTTTTTAGCAGACTGGTATCAAACAGATGAAAACTACGATCTCATAGCTCAGTTTAATGAAGTCCGAGCTGGAAGCACCACTGCTTGGCGTAAGTTGCTCAACTANGCCTCACGTTATGANTTGGATGAGCCAAAACATTTTCAAAAAGTTGAAGAACAATTGGATATAGCCGCAATGGCTGACTATCTTCTGCCACTTATTTACGCTAACAATGATGATTGGCCACATAACAACTGGAGAGTGGCGCGCCACAAGTCAGATGGTAAATTTCGTTTTATCTGTTGGGATGCAGAATGGGCTTTTAGCAACAGCTCTCACAACACAATAAAAAATCAACTCTCCACCTTAAACCCGCCATGGGGTGACGCCGAAATAGCCAAACTATTTAATGCACTAAAAGTTAGTCCGGAGTTCCAAATGATTTTCGCCGATCANGTNCACAAGCATTTTTATAATGGAGGATCCCTAACTAATACAGAAATCAGAAACACCTTTGACGAATTATACAACACAGTCCGAGGCACTGTTAGCGGACTAAGTAAAAACTGGGGTATAAACTGGATCAATCGAAGGAGAAGCAGCGTTTTATCTCACCTCAAGGAAGCCAATTTGGCAGCTTCAGACCAAGCCCCCAAGTTCAACCAATTTGGAGGAGAAGTGCCTGCAGGATTTAACCTTAAAATGAACGTATCCNAAGGTGATATTTATTATACTACAGATGGATCTGACCCACGCGTACGATTCGCAAGTTCCATTTCCAACAACGCCAAAAAATATCAAAAAAATAAAGAAATCATTCTCAATAAGGGGGCACAAATTAAGGCTCGCACACTTATCGGTAATAAATGGAGCGCACTTACATCAGCCACATTTCAGACAGGTGAAAGCGTTGTTCCAATTAGAGTCACCGAGATTATGTACAATCCTCANGGTGGCGACGCATTTGAATTCATCGAATTTCAAAACAACGGCGACAACGAAATCAATCTATCTGGATTTTCTATGGATGGCATCTCATTTCGCTTCGCAGAGAATAGCCCGACTTTGGCGGCAGGCGGCTATCTTCTTTTGGTAAATGACGCAAATACGGAAGCGTTNAGGGTNCGNTATCCCGGCACAGTTATTAATGGCCTTTATGAAGGAAACCTATCAAACAGAGGAGAACGATTAGCGTTGATTGATCGCAACGGTGAAACGGTTATATCTGTAGATTATAAAGACGGTGGTGATTGGCCGGAAGAAGCGGATGGCGAAGGATACTCTCTTGTTTTATCTAACCCAAATGGCGATCCAGATGCTCCAGCGAACTGGCGCTCGAGCTCAGCTAAAGGAGGCACGCCAGGACAGCCAAATTCAAATAGCCCAGAACCATTGGTTGTAATCAATGAAGTTCTGGCTGAAAATGTTAGNACAATAAAAAATGGCACAATTTTTCCAGACTACATTGAGTTAAAAAATNTAGCAGGCACAGATGTCTACCTGCAGAACTGGAGCCTAAGTGATAATCCGGCCAAACCCCGCAGATTTAACTTTCCGGCTGAAGTTATAATAAAAGCAAACAGCTACCTTACAATTTGGATGGATGATAACTATGAGGCGCCCGGGCTCCATGCAGGATTCGCCATGGATAACGATGGAGACACAATCGCGTTATTCAATCCCGCCGGCGAACGCATCGATGCAGTGACTTTTGGTCTTCAATTGACAGACTACTCTATTGGGAGAGATCAAAATGGCTGGGCACTTAACCTGCCAACCCCTGGCAAAGCCAATAGCAATGCTGGCTTAGCGGACCTAAAAAAACTTCGAATAAACGAGTTTGTTGCAGCAGCACCTCCGGGAGGGGACGACTGGATAGAACTTTACAACATGGACGACAAGCCCGCAGCGCTTTTCGGCCTTTCATGGGAAATAGGCCTAGGCAGATTCACATATCGTCAATTGTCATTCATTGCACCAAAAAGTTACCAGATATTCTTGGCAGACGAAAAGCCAGGCGTAGAACATCTGGATTTTCGTCTTCCTGCAGATGGAGGCACGATCCTGCTCCGAAATCATCATGGGGCCGAAATCGACGATGTAAGTTACCGAACGCAGAATGATGGTGAATCCCTTGGACGCTATCCAAATGGCAATGGCAGTTGGATCAAGTTCACCTCAACAATAAGCCCTGGACAGGCTAACTATAAACCTGCAACAGAAGGGCTACAGATCAACGAAATTCTTGCAATTAACAACACCTCAGTAATTGACCCCTTAGGCAGGTCNAGCGACTGGATTGAAGTTTGGAACAANTCTAATAATCCCATCGANTTAACTGGTGTGAGCCTAAGCATNAACAAAATTGATCCTGGCCAATGGAATTTCCCTCCAGGCTTAAGTCTAAACGCTAAAGGCAAACTTTTAATATGGTGCAACGGTTCGAGAGATCCGGACCTTGGGCCCAAAGATTACCTTAATACTGGAATATCCTTAAATGGAAGCTACGGTTCAGTTTACCTTTTTAACAGCTCAGAACAAATTGTAGATAGAGTCCAATATGGCTTTCAAATTTCAAACAAATCTATCGGCCGTGACCAAAATGGAGAATGGAAGCTCATGCACCAACCCAGCCCCGGAAAAAACAATGATATTGAAGCCCAGACCGCAACAATATCAAATATTAAAATTAACGAATGGACATCAGGTAGAATCGGAGATGACTGGGTCGAGCTGCACAATACAAGTACATTACCGGTGGATTTGGGAGGCAATTATCTTACCGACGACCTCAGTTTAATCGGTCGAACAAAATTCGAGATTCCAGAATTAAACTTCATCGATGCAGGAGGCTTCGTGAAATGGATTGCCGACGGTAATCTTTCAAGAGGGGCAGACCATATAAACTTTAGCATTGCTACTCTCGGAGAACCTATTGCTATCTATAACTCATCCAAATTACTTATAGAAAAAGTCCAAGCAACTCAGACCCTTTCCGGAGAATCAGAAGGCCGCCTACCAGATGGCGCAAACAATATCGTCAAATTCCCTATAACCAAGACCCCTGGCAAATCTAACTACAAACCTATCGAATCAATTGTAATAAACGAGGTGCTTACCCACACCGACCCTCCTTATGAAGATGCCATTGAACTACTCAACTTAAGCGAAAACCCTTTAAATATAAGTAAATGGTGGATCAGCAACTCGGGATCAAATCTCCAGAAATACCAAATCCCTGATGGAACAATTATAAACCCGCGCAGCACCTTGGTTTTTTATGAGGGACAGTTTAATTCAGCACCCGGCACAGACCGAAGCTTTGCACTTAATTCATCACAAGGGGATCAGGTGATACTTTCAGCTACCGACAGCAACGGTAAACTCACTGGATATCGTATTCCAATTGAATTCGAAGCCGCTGAGAATGGCATCTCTTTTGGCAGGATTAAAACAAGTTTGGGAGATCAATTAGTTACACTCACAAGACCAACTTTCGGAGTGGATAGTCCAGCATCCATCCAATCCTTCCGAAAAGGTGCCGGTGCCGAAAATTCTGGATACAAGATCGGCCCCGTTGTCATACATGAAATAATGTACCACCCTGCTCCACTTCCACTCGGTGCAGGAACCCCTGATGATGAATTTATAGAACTAAGAAACATTACCAACCAAACCATAAGACTATATGATCCCCTTCATCCCATAAACACTTGGCAAATTAATGGAGGTATAAATTTCGAATTCCCAATTGGTAGCGAATTAGCACCTAATGCCTTTGCGCTATTGGTGGAATTTGACCCGATCAAAGAACCAGATAACACCGAACGTTTCACTAAACGTTATAATATTCCAAAAAACACTATTCTATATGGACCAATGCGCGGNAATTTATCCAATGGTGGAGACTCAATTCAACTGCTTAAACCAGATCCTCCTCAAGGGATTGATCGTGAGGATGCTGGATTTGTTCCTTATATCTTAGTTGACAAAGTATTGTTTAAAGATTCTACACCTTGGCCAATTGAACCAGACGGACTTGGTGCTACACTTCAACGTAAATCAGGGATGGCATTTGGTAATGATCCAATAAACTGGAAAGCCTCAGCTCCAAATCCAGGCCGTGAAAACAAAAAAGNTGAAGGGGATGACTCAGACAACGATGGCATTCCAGATATCTGGGAGATAGCAAATGGCCTTGACCCATTTACAGCTAATGATGCCACAGCAGACACCGACCAAGANGGCCTTAGTAATCTAGCTGAATACTATGCCGGGACTGACCCTAAGAATGCAGCAAGCGTTTTTCAACTATCAGGCAAACTATTAAATAGAAGTATATTAGAATTAAGCTTTAATGCTGTAACCAGTGGACAAATGGTTGAATTACAGACTGCACAACAAATTGGACAAGAAAAATGGAAAACCATGCTGGAATGGACTGCAGAAGATGCCGGACTTCAGCAACTCGAGGTTGACGTTTCAGATTCGAATGCCCAGTTTTTCCGTTTGCTTCTTTTAGAATAAAACGAATGGAATCCGCTCTTACCAACGCAACCGGCCAGACTAACTTCACCAATTTGGACTGGGGAATAGTCGCAATATATCTACTTCTTTCAGTAGCCGTAGCCTTTTGGGTCAAGAGATTTGCCGGCAATATGACAAACTTTGTCGGCGCAGGCCGGGCAGTTGGCACATGGCTGGGTATTGCGACATTAACTGGAACCGAAATGGGCCTAATAACAGTTATGTATAGTGCTCAAAAGGGCTTCACAGGGGGGTTTGCTGCTTTTCATATTGGGGTGCTTGGAGGAGTAGTTGCATTTTTAGTAGGCATGACAGGACTGATCGTAGTCGGACTTAGAAAACATGAAGTACTTACCATCCCAGAGTATTATGAAAAACGATATGGACGTCGCACACGCATACTCGGAGGTATAATGCTGGCATTCGGCGGTCTTTTAAACATGGGGCTATTTCTAAAGGTAGGAGCAATGTTCATTGTAGGAATAACTGGCATGAACCCGGACGGCAATGCACTAAAGTTGGTAATGGTCGGACTTCTCGCATTGGTACTAATATACACAGTTATTGGAGGTATGATCTCAGTAGTAATCACGGATTACATTCAGTTTGTCGTTTTATCGGTCGGCATTCTTATAACCGGATGGTTAGCTGTGGAAAGTGTAGGTGGATTCCAGTCACTTTTTGATGAAGCCGACAAACTTAAAGGTCGAGAGTGGTTTGATCCAACTGATGCAGACAGTGGTTTTGGATGGGAATATCTGGCATGGATGTTTTTCCTAGGAATAGTAAATTGTGCACTCTGGCCAACAGCTGTGGCCAGAGCATTAGCAATGGAAAGCACTACTGCCCTCAAACGACAGTACAAATGGTCTTCTATTTCATTTGCTATTCGAATGATTATTCCAAACCTACTTGGTATTTGTGCATTTATATTTGTAATGACTAAGGCACCAGATTTACAGGCTCTATTTTTCCCAGAAGACACCGATGCAAAGCAAATAAACAATCTATACGCCATGCCAATTTACCTTGGCCGTATTTTACCCGCCGGTCTTGTTGGATTAATCACCGCCGCAATGATTGCCGCTTTTATGTCTACACATGATGGCTATCTGCTCTGCTGGAGTTCAGTGATCACTCAAGACATCATTGCTCCCTTATTTAAAGAACGATTAAATAACCCAACTCGTATTAAAATCACCCGAATCCTAATTGTTTTGATTGGTTTTTACATTCTTTACTGGGGGCTCTTTTACGGTGGAGAAGAAGATATTTGGGATTACATGGCGATCACCGGAGCAATCTATTTTACCGGAGCATTTTCGCTATTGTTCGGAGGCCTATATTGGAAACGAGCAAGTTCCACTGGAGCAGTTCTTGGGCTAGTTGCTGGTATCACAGCCATAACAGGCCTTGGGCCCGTGCAGCAATCCCTACACTCATATATACCAGGTAGTATCGATGGAAAACCAATTACACTAGTGGAAGACACTACCGTTAAATTTGAAGAGTTTGAGGAAATAGAAATTCCCGAAAAATCATTTGTACAATATATGTTCACCGACTTCATAATGGCGCCTTTCGAACAAGCCAAGCCATGGAGAAGAAATGCNCTCGAGGAATGGACTGCTATAATTAAACAGCCAAATGGTCTATTACAGGCAACCAAAGTAACTTATAGTCGTGACGATGAAATAGAGGTTGAATCTTGGCCGAAATTTGAACCTCAAACAGGCGATATCGTTTCATTTTACAAACCAATCTCAGGTGCACGGGTTGGATTAATGACTGTAGCATTCACAATGCTAGTGTTTATTCTTGGATCTATCTTCGTCCCAGATCGCAAACCAATCGAAATAAATCCAAATGATTCAAAGTCCAAGAAGACACCCCTACCAGATCCAGCTGGCACCCGTAAAGCAGCCGTTAAAGATGAAAGGCTAATGCCATGAGTGAAGATTCAAACCAACAAACGCCCTCACAGCAAGCGACTAAAATCAACGAACCGCCAGTAATAAATACTTCTGAATTAAAACAGAAAAGAATACCTCCAAAAGCACTAGGCACTTCAAAAAAAGTGTTCGAAGCTTTATGGATTCTAATGCAAACAGCCATTCTTGTTTTATTAACCGCCATTTGTACTCTTGTTTACGTTAAATTTGGTTGGCAAGGAGTTTGGAAAATAACTCTTCTAGGCTTATGTGGTTTATTCGCAATAATGTCTTTTCTTGTTATTATTGGAGGGGCATTAGATATCAGAAAACTATTTAAACGACTACGCGAACAAGAGAATGAAATCGAATCTTAAACTATAGATTAAATATTCTTTTTAGTTCCAAAAAATTAACTAGCAACAAGACTATCTTTTACTTCATCGAATGGATTTAAAAACAGGAACATTTCGCCAAGAAATTGAGGCTGCAATGAAATCGTACGATCGGCATATTGTGTGCCTATTCAAAACTCCCGATGAATGTCTTGATGCCATCGAGCGACTCTTATTAAAAGCTATCAAAGCATATGAAAACCGCGCTGAAGGAATGCGCCATGGCATTGCACTGGACAAAGAGATCACCATAATGCTTAGCCAATCAGATGAAGAAAGACCATTTTGCGCTATCTATTTTAACCTACACAGCCCGTATAACCGCGAGGACGGAGGACGTAATATAGTGGACTCCAAATCCGGAGCAGAAACTATTCCTCCTAACTGATTTTATAGTTACTTTAATCTAGCTTGGTCACCAATCCAAATTTCATCACCATCGACAATATCCGCAACCGTATAGGTCTCCCAAGCCGGACCGGATACACGAACTTGACCAATTTTTTTCCCCAGCCTAAAAATTCCTAATTGCTGACCGACCTGTGGCAAGCGTTTAAAACCGAAGTCCAACACCACAAAATTAAGCTTTAAGTTTGTACGAACCACCTTACCTTCTGTACGCACCAACGCCGGGACAACAACCGTACCGTGCTCCTGCGAAGCTGGGGAGTCGCTAGTTGCTCCTTTTTTAGACACGGCATTGCATCCTAATAAAAAAAACGCAACCAATCCTATGAGCAACTTCAGCACACGAAAATCATAACCCCTAGTCGAGTAGGTTTCACGAAAAACAGTTCGCTTCATCTTAAAGAATTGCTCTGCTACTATTTGGCAAGTGAAACAAGCTAAAGACAACTCACCTCTTCTTGAAATATGCATCGACTCGGTGGCCTCTGCCATGGCAGCAGAAACCGGAGGCGCAGCCCGGGTCGAACTTTGTCAAAACCTTTTCGAAGGAGGAACCACGCCTAGCATTGGAACAGTCAATCAAACTCTTGAGCGTGTTGGCATCAAAGTAAACGTAATCATAAGGCCACGAGGCGGTGATTTCCTTTATTCAAACGATGAATTTGAAGCCATGAAGCATGATATAATTACCTTGAAGGAAGCAGGTATCAATGGAGTCGTAATAGGCATGCTTAATGCAAATGGCTCTATTGATATTGAAAGAACCCGAAAACTAATTGAACTAGCTCGCCCCCTCGAGGTTACTTTTCATCGCGCATTTGATGTCAGTGTAGATCCGTTTCAAAGTCTCAATGATCTCATAAATCTTGGTGTGGATCGCTTATTAACCTCAGGGCAAGAACCTTCTGTACTTGAGGGGGTAGAATTGATTGCAGAATTAGTACGCCGTGCGGGCGATGATATTATCATCATGCCTGGTGCCGGTATTACTCCAAAAAACCTAACTCGAATTATTCGAGAAACAGGCGCTCGAGAGTATCATGTTACTGGCTCTTCGCCTCTGAACAGCAAAATGGAATTTCGGAATGACCGGTGCTTTATGGGTAAAGCTCTGTATCCCCCTGAATTCTCCATAAAGGTAACTGATCCTGAAAAGATTCGCCACTACACCCAGTTATTGAACGAGTTGCCCGAGGCTTAAAAAAAGGCTAGTCACATTTTCGAACGAGCCTTTTCCAGAATTTTACGCTCATTCTCAGTTAAGCTGTGAATGCCATGTTTAGAAATTTTTTCCAAAATAGGATCTACATCACGGCTCATAAATTCCTGTCCGGACACTTCATCTGCATCTACCATATTGGGTTTTCGCCAATCTCTGCGACGAGAAGCGCCGGAACCACTAACAGGAGAATCAGAGACAATCTTCACCTTAGGGATTAACGAAAATAAAGAAAGAAAACCACCGCGCCGAACAAGAAAAGCCACAAAGAAAGCTCCATATAATAATCCTCCCAAATGAGCCGCATGAGCGGTTCCATCTGAACTAAAAGTCTGAATGGTATACAGCATATGAAGGATTGAAATGGCGCATGCTCCCCAGAAGATCCATTTCCATTTCATTCTTACAGGCAAAACAAGAAACAACAAAAAATAAGCTTCTTGCCTTGGAAACAANCTCGAATAAACACCTATAAAACCAAATACAGCACCGCTTGCTCCTATCATAGGTGGACCAGCAAAATGAGAGGGTAATAAAAAAGCAAATAAAAGTTGAAACAATCCTCCAGCCACACCGCTAACGAGATACAGTGCAATGAGCTCACGACGGCCAATCACCGGTTCCAGTAAGCGACCAACAAAAAATAACGCTATTCCATTTAATAATAAATGACCCACACTTCCATGAAGGAATTGGTAGGTGAATAATTGAAAAGGCAACAACCACGAAAAATTTTCAGTAGGCATTGCAAGATAATTGCCAACAAATGAATCACGAAAGTCTTTTGAAGGTGAAAGACTATTAGAGTCCATCAATAACTGAAGTATAAAAACTGCAAGGTTGATAGTGAGCAGTATTGCCCAGCCTGACCAAGGTTGTTGTAATAAAGGAGGCCGGAAATTCGGTTCCTCCGGTCGCATATATGGGCGATCATCCAACATCGTTAAAAAAAACTAACATGTGTTTCAGTTTCGGCCAATCCTATAGCCAAACAATGCCGTAAGGAACAATTGACTTAAAAAAGCTGTGACTGATTGATGAATAAAGAATTTCACCCCTTGCCCAACTGAACGCGCAACTTGAGCGCTTCATCAACTAATCCACTGATCCCCTCTCTTAAAACATCCCACGCAGGAAGATTAAGGCGATTTTCGACCTGCTCCTTCTCCTTAATGTACTCTTCGTCTGATAATAATCGGCTATTGATAGCCACTCCAATAAATCGACAGGTATGATGTAGATTCGCTAAAGCCATATATGTTGATAATACCTGCTCTAGTGGCGGAATAGGCATCGGCTCTAGTCCAACAACCTCAGATCTTCCTGACTCGTAGCACATAATCAAACCATCTGGCATACAACCATGCAGCAACCCCATAGTAACACCGGAGTAACGTGGATTAGCCAAACTACCCTGCCCCTCAACCACAATTGCTTCGTGGTTTTGCCAAGCAAGAACAAGCCTTTCTGTGGCACCTCCAATAAAATCCGAAACAACAGAATCAACTGCACAACCATCACCTTCTAGCAACATTCCAGTCTGACCAGTTGCCACAAACTTTGTATCACACCCAGACTGGTTTAAACCACGAGCCAACTCAAAGCTAACCACCATCTTGCCAACACAACAATCATTTCCAACTGTATGCAGTCTCAGGCAATTTGGATTAAAAGAATCAAATCTTGCCAATTCAAATTCATTATTTTTTCGAAGATCAACAAGNGTTGACCCACTATTTTTGGCTAAACTGGAAAACTCCGGATCATCATTGAGAATAAAGTGCATACCTGACTCGACGCGCATTCCACATTCAATAGCCCTACAAATTGCACGCCTTAAAGACTTTGGTAAATCACCACCAGCAGGCGCAATACCAACGATCAAAACATCTGCATTCGGAGCCTGATCAATAGAAGAATATACAGGAGTATCTCCGCCAACACCCAACAATTCACCAGCAGTTTTCCCAATCTTAGTAGAGTCAATTAAACCTACAACCTGACTTAACGCGTAGCGAAGTATCCCGGTGGCAGTTTTAGCAGAAAGCGGGGTACTGAGGCCTTCGGTAAGAAGAAGAATGCGTTCTTTCTCAACGCGACCCTGACTCATTGCGATACGATCTCTCCACCAACGATGGTGATTATAGAGCGCCCTTTCAAATTCCAATCGTAAAAAGGATTATTAGTCGCCTTACTAACGGTATCCTCACGGCGAAAAACCCATTCAGCATCAGGATCAAATACCGTCACATCCGCAGCAGCACCCACGCTTAGGGTGCCTCGATCAGATCTAATTAAACGTGCAGGAGCTACCGTGAATCGATCAATTAAATCTGCTAAACCCATTCGACCACTGTGATAAAGCTGCATCAGCGATACAGCAAGCTGATTCTCTAAGCCTGTTATACCAAATGGAGCATTAGCAAACTCCACCTCTTTCTCGTAAGTGCAGTGAGGAGCATGATCACTGGATATAATCTCAAGCGTACCGTCAACTACTCCCTCAATGATCGCCTCACGATCCTTTGCAGATCTAAGAGGCGGATTCATTTTAAAGTTAGTATCAAACTCAGGCCAAGATGGACGATCATTATCTCCTGGGTAAAAAATTCCCTTCCCATCTTCAGGCCAAAACTTTTGACTGCCAGCAATCGCTGCATCCGTCAGTGTAAAGTGGTGAGGACATGCTTCACCGGAAATCGGAACACCCCTAGACTTCGCTTCACGAAGTAGTCGAACACTCCCTGCCGCACTCATATGTTGGCAGTGGATATGTGCTTGGGTTTTTTCCGCAAGTAAAATATTACGGGCAACAATCATTTCTTCTCCTGCACTAGGCCAACCCGGTAATCCAAGCGTACTATTCCAGTATCCGTCATGCATCATCCCTGAGCCCACAAGCGAATAGTCCTGACAATGATCCATAACCGGCAGATCGAACATTGCAGTATACTCCAAGGCTCGGCGCATCAAGTCATTATTTTGAACACAATTCCCATCATCTGTAATTGCCACTACCCCAGCGCTCTTTAATGACCCAATTGGGGCCAACTCTTCTCCCGCAATCCCTTTGGTAATTGCTCCAGTAATCAGCACATTAACCTTGGATGAACGCTCAGCACTATCTTGTATTAGTGCCACTGTCCCCGGGGTATCGATTGCCGGACTTGTGTTAGGCATACAGACAACCGTCGTAAACCCACCTTTTGCAGCAGCAGCAGCTCCTGTCTCAATACTCTCCTTTGCTGTCTGACCTGGTTCACGAAAATGAACGTGAATATCTATCAATCCAGGGCAAACAACTTTTCCACCAACATCTATCTCTGAAACCTCTTTCGGTGCTTGGTCCTGAACATCTGAACCAATAGCCTCTACTCTACCATCGACAAGTAAGACGTCAGCCGTTTCATCTCTACCATTGGCGGGGTCGATTAAACGACCACCCTTAAGCAACATTGAACTCACTAGGGCTCAGGCTAAAGAAGGTGAATAAACAACGCAAGTCGAGTTGCTGTGCTTTGAAAACGTTCCCACTTCAATAAACCATTAATCTTATAAAAAAAGAGGCCGGGCACTAGGCCCGACCTCTATAGTGTGTTCTCAGTTTGGTAAACTAACCAAATTACTTCTTCGCACGNCCAAACGCAGCNGCATCACTNGNNGGNATCGTGAGCGGGCTAGCNGCATCAACGTCACTCCATGGGCCATTCACTGTCGGAGCAGTCTGCAATGTGCCATCAAATGTCACAGTCACTGTGCCATCAGCGTTACGCACCACGCTAATATTGAGGATTTCAGGAGCTGCATTAATGATCATACCACTAACACCACCAGAACCATCTTCTAGGTGTTTGTACCAAAGTGGCTGTCCTTCAGCAACAGACACTCTCACAGTACCAGATCCCTTTGCGAAATCTCCGGTATTTTGAGTAGCAGGCTCGTTATCACCAGACCATATCTTGGCAAACTGACTAACATCTGTTGTGCGACCTTCAAATACAGTGACATTGTATTCTCCAGCTGGAAGACCATCAATTCTCATGCGAGCAGTTGTTCCTGCTGCATCAGCGATCTTAAACAAATAATCGTTACGCGCTTCCTGAGGAACTGATATGCCATCATATGTAGCACCTTCGCCAGGTTGAGCAGGATTATTTGGATTAAAACCATCATCCAATGCTGTTATGGAAACTCCCGCTCCCAAATCAAATGATTGATCTTGAACCAAGTTGTTTATGCTAACCCAAGGAGCTGGTGATGACCCAGCTGAATTTGCACCATCTCCAGCAAAGTCAATTAACAGAGGAACCTCAAAAGGAGCTTCTGGTTCTACATCAAGAGCACTGATATCACGTTTGGCTGGATAAAGGTCTGTGCCACCTTCGTAGATCGAAAGAATCTGATCTTCATCCAGTGTAGATGCGAAGACTGCGAAGTCATCCATCTTACCTCTCAAGCTGTTACCACCGTTTGCACCAGCACCAATCCACAACTTGTTGATGTTAGTTGGCAGTGGAGAAGTGTTTTCTCCATCTAGGAACAATTCACCGTTAATCCAGATTTCTTTAAGAGATCCAGATTTGATGAATACGTAGTGATTCCACTCGGTCCAATCTTGCCCAAAATCATTAGCATCTGCATTGATACGCTGTGTACCACCGTTACAACAACCTGCTGTATCCCAGTAGATACTACCATTGCTCCAAGGCACGTGAGCCTGTAGTGCACGACCTGGATCAGCCCAGAAGCTTGATGTGCTAGGTGTTGATGAGTTCTTCTGCCAGAAAGAAACGGATACCTCGTCGATTCCAGCAGCGATATTTAACGCTGCTGCACCATCACTCACGAAGACATTTCCGTTTGCGTTATCAGTCAGATCAATCGAACTACCACTTCCTGTTGGAGTATCATCTGAATACTCTGCATTCGAGATAGCACCGGAATAACCAAACACATGATCCCATGTCTTGGCTGAATTCTCAGTGTAA
>PAOJ01000042.1 GCA_002708005.1 Verrucomicrobiales bacterium
AGGCATCCTTGCAATTGAGTGGGAAGGGCAAAAATTAAAACCGATACCTGGGGTGAAGGCTTCTAAAAAGCTGATTGAGGCATCACTTAAATCTATCGCTTAAGCATGTTTCGGCTGATGCTTTTAAGCCTGTTTTGCGGCGTTTCGTTGCTTGGGGCTAATCCCAATGTTGTCATAATTTATGTTGATGATATGGGGTATGGTGATGCGTCCTGCCTAAACCCAAAGTCCAAGTTTAAAACACCAAACATCGATCGATTGGCTAAAGAGGGGATGAGCTTTACTGACGGTCACAGCTCCGACACGGTTTGTTCGCCGTCGAGGTACGGTCTATTGACTGGTCGTTACTCTTGGCGAACGAAGATGAAGCGCGGTGTAATGGGAGCAGAGGGAGAGTGTCTTATCTCCGATGAGCGAATGACGCTGGCCTCATTTTTGCGCGACAACGGCTACACCACGGCGATGGTCGGTAAATGGCACCTCGGGATGGACTTTCCTGGGACCAAGGGTAACCGAGATTGGTCGAAGCCTACAGTCGACATGCCCTTGGACAAAGGGTTTGAATACTTCTGGGGGCTTCCTGCCTCAATGAATTACGGGGTGCTAGCGTGGTTCGAAGGTCGTATGGCTAAAGTGCCGCCAACTCTATTTACTCGCAAGAAGTCAAATCATATCGCGAACGATGATTATCGAATAGCCCCCCCTTATCAGGCAAAGCCTTTAAAGCCAAACGACCTTGAGGTTGCGAGTGATTTTATAGATATCGAATGCCTCGATCGATTTACAGAACAGGCGATTAAGTGGCTTGATGGACAAGCTTCTGCTTCCCGAAACGGTAAGCCGTTCATGTTGTACCTCTCCTATACTTCACCCCACAAACCAGTGATTCCGTTAAAGCGATTTAGGGGTAAGGGAGGTGCCGGGGCATACGGTGATTTTATGATGGAGACTGACTGGCATGTGGGGAGGGTACTCGATTGTATCGACAAAAATAAATTGACTGACAATACAGTAGTTGTCTTCACGAGTGACAATGGCCCCGAGTCTACTTGGCGTAGACGCATTGAGGAATATAACCATCATAGCAATGGTATCTACCGTGAGGGTAAACGCTCAATTTATGAGGGAGGTCATAGGGTCCCGTTTCTTATTCGTTGGCCTAATAATGTTAAGGCTAGTAGTAAGTGGGATTCGCCAGTTTGCCAGACCGACTTTCTAGCTACCTTTGCTGATATTTTGGGTAAAAAACTTCCTGAGAATGCAGGCGAAGACAGTGTTAGTTTTTATAAGGCTTTGATCGGTCAGGATGCTCCACAGCGATTCGCAATGATTCATCATAGTATGCGGGGTCGATATGCAGTGCGTGAAGGTAAATGGAAGTTGATCATGGAGAGTGGGAGTAAAGATTCTAAAAGGGAGTTGTATGATCTTTCAGTTGACCCTGGAGAGTTAAGTAATCTTATCGTTAAGTATCCGGATGTAGCTGAGCGTTTGAAAAAAAGTATCACAGAGATTATCCAAAATGGGCGGACCACTCCCGGTCGTGCTCAAAAAAACGACACTAAATTTTGGAGTGATCTCCATTGGATGAGTGATCCAGACTAATTTAGATCAATCAATAAAAGTACAGATATATTCGCAGATGCCTTCCTTAATTTCTATATCGAAGCTGCTTTTGGGTTGTACGTCGAAGCTTTGGCCTGCGTTGTAGTCGGTATTATTTGAGTCTCCCTGCACTTTGACAGTGCAATTTCCTGCAATGATTTCCATATGCTCGGCTTTGTCGGTACTGAAATGAAATTTACCAGGGTAAATCATTCCAAGTGTTTTTTCATTTCCGTCTTCAAGGATGATGGTGTGACTAACAACTTTTCCATCAAAATAAACATTGGCCTTGGCTACTGCAGTTACATTTTTAAATTCTTTGTTTTTCATGGCTGGGGAATTTTTTAGATAAGCGCATCGATGTCAACGGTTAAGTTACGGATTGACGTGCTGAGGTGGGAGGTTTTTTATTCAGCAATCACATCGATGAAACAATTTTTTTTGATTACTGCAATTGCAACTGCAATTCAATCAGGAGCTGCTTATGAACAAGAACTGTTTAACACACAAGAGTTGTCTTCTCCGTTTTTGAATTCAAACCAAGCACTTGATAAAATTACAGTGCCAAAAGGTTTCAAGGTTCAACTAAGTGCTGCAGAGCCTTCAGTGCAGCAGCCGATCGCGATGACTTGGGATAGTCGAGGTCGTTTGTGGGTTGCCGAGTGTTATACATATGCGAATTCTCTTTTAAGATTTGATATGAGAATGAAGGATCGTATTTTGATTTTCGAAGACACAAATCACGACGGCATCTTTGATAAGAGAAAGGTGTTTTGGGATAAGGGCACTCGTATTGCAGGCATTGAGATCGGCTTTGGCGGGGTTTGGGTTGCCGCGGCGCCAAATATTTTATTTCTACCAGATCTTAACGGAGATGATCTGCCGGATGGGCAGCCGGAGATTATCCTGAACGGTTTCGAGAGTGACCGTATACGACATAATATTGTTAATGGTCTGCGTTGGGGTCCCGACGGATGGCTCTATGGAAGACACGGAATATTAGCTACGTCAAATATTGGTAGCCCTAATGCATCTAAAGAGGAAAGGGTTAAAATGAACTGTGGAATCTTTCGTTATCATCCTGTCAAGAAGACCTTTGAAGTAGTGGCTGAAGGGACGACAAATCCCTGGGGGCACGACTGGGATGAACACGGCCAGTTATTTTTTATCAACACTGTAATTGGTCATCTCTGGCACGTGATTCCAGGTGCGCGTTATAAACGGATGTATGGCAATCATTTCGATAAACATCTTTATGAACTNATCCCTCAGACTGCGGACCATTATCACTGGGATGTTGGTAATGAACAATGGTCTGATCTTAAAAAAGATGGAATGACTTCAGCTACTGATGCTGCTGGTGGAGGCCATGCACATAGCGGTATGATGATTTACACAGGAAATAACTGGCCGAAAGAGTACCNTGGTAATGTGTTTACTTTGAACTTACACGGGCGTCGAATTAATCAGGATAAATTGCTACGTTCAAATGCAGGGTATGTTGGTAAACATTCTGACGATTTTATGTTTACGGATGATGTTTGGTTTCGTGGAATAGAATTGAGTTGTGGTCCCGATGGTGGAGTTTATGTGCTCGATTGGTCGGATATTGGGGAGTGCCATGAAAGTGATGGAGTTCATCGAACAAGTGGTCGGATTTTTAAAATTTCATACGGAAAAACTAAAATGCTACTTAAGCCTCTTAATGAATTAAGTTCCATGGAATTGGTAAATATGCAATCTCACCCGAACGAGTGGCAATCAAGAATAGCGCGNAGATTGTTGCAGGAACGAGCGGTAAAAAGGGAAGACCTTTCTCAAGCACAAAAGTCCTTGAGGCTACTTTATGAAAAATCTGAATCTGTACAGCACCGATTGCGTGCTATGTGGGCTTTAAATTCTATAAACGAGGTGGATCAGTCTTGGTTGTTAGAGCAGTTGTNTGAAAAAAATGAGCATATTCGCGTTTGGGCGATCAAGCTTCTTACAGATAATGGAAAGGTTTCAGATAAGGTCTTGGAGCAATTTGAGTCTTTAGCTGAGACTGAACCTTCAGGACTGGTTCAGCTTCATTTAGCTTCTGTTCTTCGTCTGCTTCCTTTTTCTAAGCGCTGGGATCTCGCAGGGGTGCTTGCGTCCAAAGATACATTTGCTAATGATCCTGTATTACCGTTAATGATCTGGTATGGCATTAGTCCAGTAGTTGGCGAAGATCGATCCGGTGCCATTCAGTTTATCTCGAAATGTAAGATTCCAAAGCTTCGAACCTTTACCGCCCGTCGTTTGGCTAGCAGTACCGGAACGAATGAAGAGAAATAAAAAACGCCGTAATTAAACGGCGTTTTTGAATTTAAAATAATATTTCGAGCTACTCGACAATCAGTGTGCCCCACATTGAGAACCCGTGCCCGGGATAAGTACAAACGTACTCGTATTTACCCGGCTTGACTGGCGCCTTGAAGTAGAGATTGTAAGTGTTTCCAGTCAGCACTAAAGGTGTGGCTGCGATGACTTTATCACTATCTGGTACGAAGCTGTTTATCATACCAGCTGCACCCATAGTGGCAGCTTTGGTAACGATATCCACTCGCGAACCAGGTTCGACGATAAGCAAGTTGTGCATCATCGGCATTGGATCATTGTTAGTGAAGGCAAGTTCAACGCCAGCTCCTGCTTTTACCTTGAGCTCAGCCTTATCAAATTTCATTGGAGGCGTCACGCCTACTGATAGCTTGGCATCTATCTTGAAGGGAGGTCCGTCAATAATGGGGGCTTTCTGGATTTTTTCGATCTCTTCTAATTGTTCTTTAGGGACATTGGCAAGTGCTTCCTTACGGAAGTTATTTAAGAAACCGGCAAAGCTGTTGCCTCCTTTGAAGCTTTCAGCTTTTCGATACCATCGAAAGTATTCGAGACGTTGTTTTTTAGTCCAATGCTTTTTAAGATTTCTCAGTTCCTTAGCATAATGAATTTGGTCGCGTTGAGGAGATGAAGCTGCTGTTGCAGCGAATGCTTTGGCGTAGCCCGAGTTTCTATTTAGAAGATCGTTGCTCCAGTTATATTTTGATTGATCTGCACTCTGAGACATAAGAGCAAGTGTTTTGCTTGCGACATTTGGTGACTCGAGATAGACAAGTAAAGTGCATAACTCGCGATTTAAAGAAGCCATTGGGGCAGGATAAATCGGGTCCAGTTTCTTCTCTACAGATGACGAAATAGCGTCAGATGGTTTCCCCATACGTATGAATGCAAGCTGGTATATTCGTAATAATTCAGCTTGTTGTGACGGTTTTAGCTCCGCCCAGTTGAGACGATTAAGCGCTTCGATAAGTTTACCTTGAAGACTTGCATCACCTTGGCGAGCAAGGGCGCATAGTGCAGTCAAAGAAGCTTGAGTATCCTTTTCTGCCAAAGCTTTACTCTGCCATTCAGAAGCTGGTTGAAGTTCAATTGCAATGCGCGCTGCCCAGCGGATATGGCGGTCATTGTGGCCGAGATATTTCCATGCTTCAGCCACGGCGTTAGTTGATTTGGGTTTGTGCAATGCCTCGAGGCTGCGGCGAATAACACGATCACGAGCATTTGCAGATTTGGTCTTAACTGGTTTGGTGCTCTCCTTACCAACGTAAGTTACACGATGAAGTGCGCTTTGGCCTCCTCGACCACCTACAGTATAGTACATTGCGCCATCATACGGATTGATTACAGCATCGGTCATGCGCATCTGTGAGCTAGCAACGAATTCTTCGCGTTCAGCTGTGTAGGAGGCGCCGGCTGGTGTTAGAAACATTGCCGACATCGTTCCATAGGTCCAATCGAGGCAGTAAATAGCCTTTTGATATTTAGCCGGAAACTTGGCCCCAAGTCCGGATGTTACCCCTACAGGTGATCCAGGGCCAATGTCGTAGGCTGGTGGCAGCATATCAGGAAACCATTGAGGCCATTTACCAGTTCCAGTGCGCCAACCAAAATCAGCTCCACTGGTGACGTGGTACAATCTTGTAGGCCTATACCACGGTGTGCCAGCATCCCATTCCATATCTGCGTCATATGAAAAAAGCTCCCCATCTATATTGAATGCCATGTCGTATTGATTTCGAAATCCAATTGCAACCGTTTCCCAGTTTTTCCCTTCTGTATCGAATCGGGCGATCCAGCCTCCTGGAGCACGAATATTTGCCGCATGACCACGGGCATCAGGTAGCCTTTTTAGGAGTAGGTCTTCATCCCAGTTGGTAGGCACCACAGAAGAATCTGTTTTGGGTAACTTTGTATGGTTCCCTCCTATTACATATATATGTTCTTTGTCTGGGCTTAGTACCAGCGCATGTGGTCCGTGTTCCCCGCCACCCTGCATTGGTTTCAGGTATTCATCTTTATCAAATTGATCGTCTCCGTTCGTGTCAGTGAGGCGATGGACGCCAGCATTTTTTCCGTTGATGTTCACCCATAACGAACCGTGCGTGTAAAGCAGGCCTTGTGCACTAGAAATGTTAATATTGAGTTTCTCTACCTTGATCTCTTCACCGCGCGGATCGATCCTGTAAAGCCCTTTGTTTCCTTGGTCGCTAGCAATAATGCGTCCCTTGTCGTCTACGCATATAGCGACCCATGATCCTTGTGAGCCTTTCGGGACATTATAGAGTAACTCGGACTTAAAGCCTTTGGCTATTTTGAGGTCGTTCGGATTGCTATTTGGGCCATCATTAGCCCCGCCTTTTTGGGCGATTGCAAAGACATTTCCCCACGGGTCATCACCAAGTTTACCTGTCTCCTGAGAGGTCTTCCAACCCTGTGCATCAAAGCCAAGGCTCTGCCAGCCTTTTGGGTTTTTACTACTAAAAACCCATGATCTGTCGGTGGAATAAAGTCTGTGACGTGACGTTACGCTAGCTACATCAAGTTGTCCTACCAGACCTGCGACATCACTGCTGTCATTCCAAGCGCGAACGGCGATCACATTTTTTCCTTTTTTAAGGTGTTTTTTGACGTCCACTGTTTGCGCAATAGTCCATTCGCTGCCAACTAGCACCTTTTTCCCATTGATATAAGCTTCAAAGCCATTATCGCAAGACATTGTCAACTTGGCCGACTTGGTTTCCTTGTTAAGCTTGATGGCTTTTCGGAAAAATAATGTCTCGCCGTCCTTGGCTTTATTGGAGCTCCAAATCCACTTAGGTTGATCGGCAGCTAATTTAGCATTAGTTGTCACTAAAAATCCGGTTAGCCAAATGAATATGGCCATACATTTGTAAATTTTTATATTAAGGAAAGACATGAAGGAAAAAACTAGCGATTTTCTAATAAAAGACCAGATTAAATGCAGCTGGATTGATAGAGTATAAAGCGTTAGTTAAACTAGGTCATGAAATTTAAGATATACTCTCATTTGCATAGAGTAACCTACGGTGATTGTACGCAGGGAAATCATGTATACTATGGTAGGTATCCGTATCTTTTGGAGGAGGCTCGGGGAGAGTTTTTTCGTTATCTTGGAACCACATTTCATGATTATCATAAAAAAGGTTATTTATTCCCTGTATCAGAAGTTCAGTTAAAATATTTTGCACCCGCGAAGTATGATGACGAATTAACTATCGAATGTTTTATAACGATTTTAAAAGGAGCAAGACTTGGGTTTGGCTATAGAATCAAAAAAGGTTCTGTTAATATCCTAGAGGGGGAGACGTTACATGGTTGTACAGATAGCAAAAACAAAGTTAAACGACTGCCTAATCAACTAAAAGATCGTTTAAATTCATTTATTAATGATAAAGCCTCTTAATGATTATTTCTATTGTCATTCCAGCTTTCAACGAAGCTAAGTATCTGCCAAATACGCTTAAAGCGGTTAAAAACTCTACCAAAGTTTTTGATGCAGCTGGTTGGGAAAGTGAAATTGTCTTGTGTGATAACAACTCAACTGATGCAACTTCTAAGATTGCAAACGCTCATGGAGCAAGAGTGGTCTTTGAATCATTTAACCAAATTTCTGCTGCACGTAATGCTGCTGCACGAGCTGCTAGGGGAGATTGGTTAGTTTTTGTAGATGCAGATACACAAGTATCTTCAGAATTATTTCGTTCTATGATGCGAGCGATCGTCTCAGAAGATTGTATAGGAGGTGGAGCTCCTGTAAAGTTTGACGGTGGACCGCGTCTAGCATGCCAAACGGTTCATATTTGGAATGCTTTGGCAAAAATTATGGGTTGGGCCGCCGGATCTTTTTTATTCTGTGAAGCGAATGCTTTTAGGAAATTAGATGGATTTAATAATGATTTATTTGCGGCCGAGGAAGTGGAGTATTGCGAGAGATTGAATCGTTTCGGGAAAAGCTTATCAAAGCGTTTAATAATGTTAAGACCTGCAGTAATTACATCAGGGCGCAAGGTGAAAGCATTATTCACTCCTAAAAATTTAGCTCATGGACTAAAAGTTTTGTTTACAGCTGGAGAAGCTTTGAAAAATCGGGATAATTGTTCGTATTGGTACGACAATCCAGTTCGCTGATGTTTTGTTAAATTGCTTTGCAATGTGTTTTGCGGTCTGAACGGCTCCGAAAATATAACCATACAAACTGGGTTGCTTGCCCAATTGCGTATACCATTATTGCAAAGATAGCTCCTCTCATCCAATCGCCTATTGAACCCATTATCAGTCCACAGATAATGACGATAAAACAAAGTGCTACTGACTCCGTTATACTTCGAGTTTTGTGGGAATTAACTAGTAGNCCTTGACAAAAACTACAACCAAACCCTGTTGCTGCAAGAGTAATTGCTGCCCAAACTGTAGTAGTTGCTAGATTNTCAAGTGNAGGATTTAGTCCAATAANNTTTCCAAACCAGATACTGGCTAATGGAGTTGCTACAATCGNAATTTGAATTCCAAACACAATAATTGCNGCCTGCCANGCAAAACTCCTTAATGCTTTGTANCCTCCAGGNCTTTCTACTAGAGCAACAACAACTTCNAGGAATGCGAGACTGACNGAGCGAAATAAAAATGTGAAACCATTTACAGCAGGAAGGATTGCAAGTGATTCCATGGGNGAAGGCATGCGACTTATTCCTGCNGTGAGCACNGGTTGTGCTGCTAGCCCCAATAAAGGACTGAGAGCTAGAGGTATGTAAAAAGAAAGAAAACTTTTTCGTGTTATCGGGGGGTCTGTAGACTGAATATTTGGTAAAATATTATGTATGATTGGGCGTACACGCCATGCAGCGTAAGCTGCCTCAGCTATCACTCCTGCACATACGGCAGCTGTTGCTGCAATGATTCCTAATGAGTCAGATTCGATATTTGGAGCTAATAAAAAACATGTAAAAAGTACAATTGCATCCGCAACAAGTCGTACCAATGTTCCCCATCCAACCGCTTTAGATTTGCCAAAACGAATTAGGATACCTTGGTTAAAACGTCGATGAGCTATAGCAAAAGTCCAAGGCGTCATGATTATCATTCCTAGACGACTTTTTTCTAAAACATCACCTTCNACACCAAGCAGATTTCCAGCAATTAAATCGAACATNGGAGTTAGGGCTACTAATAGATGTAATGCAGAAAGGCTGCCGCCTGATAAGATAGTAAATTTCCATAGTTTATGGTATGAACTTAAATCCCGAGTAAGTTTTGTACTAGCGGTCAATAGCATTATGATAGGGGCTTCAATTAGAAGNGATAATGGAAAAACTACACCTCCATAGGCTCCTAAGTTGATCTCGGGATTGGCTAATCTAGCAACAATGGCGCTTAGAAACGGCAACTCTATACCCATCATTAGCCAACTTAATGCTAGTGGAAACCAAGTTTTCCAAACATCTCGGCTTGTTACGGGTTTTTTAGTAATTGAGTTGTAATTCAAACNAGAAGNTTNGGTAATATTGTGTTTTTTAAANNTTTAGCATCANAAAACAACAAATATGATCATGAGTCTCAATTGCAAGTTATTAATTATCAATGGCTTACAACTTGACAATCTCAATTAAAGCGGGAAGTTTTCTTTCGTTGGGATTTAGCATAAATTTCTTAAAACCCAACTCATACGACAAATAGAAAGATAGAACGATGCAAATCAATTCAATAGTAAATCAGGCTATTAACAAACAAATCGGAATGGAGTTTAGTGCTTATCTTCAATATCTAACAATTTCGACACATTTTGATGTAGAAGGCTTAACCGAATTAGCAGCATTTTTTAAAGCACAGGCTGAAGATGAAAGAGATCATGCAGAGAGATTTATTAATCATGTAGTTGCTTTCAATGGTAAACTGGAAATTCCTACCATCAATGCGCCTTCAAGTGATGTAACATCAATAGTTGAAGCTGCTGAATTGTCTTTGGATTGGGAGATGAAAGTAACTGATGCGATCAATTCCCTTCTGAAATTGTCAGCAGATGAAGAAGATCATATTACTGAAAATTTTCTAGCTTGGTTTTTGGATGAGCAACTAGAGGAACTATCAACTATGAATAAACTCTTGAAAGTCGCCCGTCGAGCTGGGGNAAATGAGCTTGCNGTTGAAGAATTCATGGTTCGCCAACGNGGNAAGCAATCCGATACAACAAATTCTGACGCTTGACGCTAGGCTTTACTGAAAGCAAGACTTCTTCTAGTGAGGGTAATTTTATTTGATATTGATGGNACGTTGGTAAGCACCGGGGGCGCAGGAGTTAAAGCTTTTGGTGAGGCTTTTGAATCAGCATTTGGTATCTCGAATGCAACCGAAAAAACTAAATTTTCAGGTCGTACTGATTTCTCATTATTCCGTGAATTATGCCAGTGGAACAAAGTTGAATTTTCTATTTCGAATAGAGAATTNTTTTTTAAAAATTATTTGCAATTAATTGATAACCATTTAGATGAAAGAGAGGGTGGCCCATTTCCTGGAGTTGTCAAAATGTTAGATGATTTGGCGTCTGCACCCAACGCCCCTGCCATTGGCTTATTAACAGGTAATATTGAGGAGGGAGCTAAGCGAAAACTTAGCACTTATAGTTTGTGGGACAGATTTTCCTTCGGAGGATTTGCTAATGATAATGAGGATCGTAATCTTATTGCGGCTGCAGCCAAGCAGAAGGCTAGCGAACATTTAGATTGCGAATTAGACGGGGCTGAAATTGTTGTAGTTGGTGATACCCCCAAGGATGTTTCGTGCGGAAAATACATCGGAGCCAAAACGCTTGCAGTTGCNACTGGTGGATCTACNCTGAAAGAACTAGAGGCATGCANCCCGGATTGGGCAGTGCCCAANTTNAANCACCTTAGTGTTGNTGATATTTNTGATATTTAAATCTAATTTTANTGTTTCTCAGTAAATCGNCNTNTTTTTCTATCGAAAAATCGGTTTTCATTCTTAGGGTACTTTGTTAGTTTTCCCGACCTTTCAAATTAAGAATGAGCACGGATTTATTTTCTCTAAAAGGCAAAACTGCTTTAGTTACTGGTAGTTCGACTGGTTTGGGTAAGCGTATGGCCGTTGCTCTTGGGCAAGCTGGTGCAAGAGTGGCTATGAATTATTTTAATAATGAAGAGCGAGCTGCAAAAACCCTATCAGAATTTCAAAAAACTGGTGCAGAGGGTGCTATGATTCGTGCTAATGTAACAGATGAATCAGATGTAAATAATTTAGTTGCTGAAACAGAGAAAAAACTTGGGCCAGTTGATATAGTTATTTTGAATGCCACTCCAGATCAGCCCCAAAAACCTATAGAAGAATATGATTGGGAATTTTATCAGAGCATGTTGGATTTCTTTATAAAGAGTCCTTACTTAGTGACTCGTGCTGTTTTGCCTCACATGAAGAAACAGCGGTGGGGTCGCATCATAAACATTGGATCTGAGGTGTTCCACTTAGGCGTAACGCCTTTTACTGCTTATGTTTCTGCAAAGGGTGGTCAGAACGGTTTTAACAGAAGTTTAGCTCACGAGCTGGCCCCATGGAATATTACTGTAAACATGATCGCGCCAGGTTGGATACCGGTTGAACGCCATGAGAAAGATCCTCAAGAGTTAAAAGATGGGTATCTTAATAATATTCCAATGAAGCGTTGGGGNGTTCCNGAAGACTTNGCAGGTACTATTATTTATTTGGCTAGNGAAGCTTCNTCGTTTGTTACNGGGCAGAATATNCACGTNAATGGAGGCANTACTGTTCACTGATTTAAATAATTAAAAAATCTTAATACTATGATTAAAAAACTAACATTTGTAGTAACTGCTTTAGCAGTTGTTTTTCTGGCCGGTTGTGGNAGTAATTCTAACAGCGGTACAGATGGGGCTAATGGTGAAGGCAATAAAATTAAACATAAAATTGCTTATGTAACTAACGGTATTGATCCNTTTTGGGATTTATGTGCGGCAGGTGTGCGGCAGGCCGAATCAGAGCTGGGAGGAGTCGAATGTGAGATTCATTTTCCGACCAAAGGTTTGGCTGATCAAAAGAGTATAATGGAATCNCTTATGGCAAAGGGTATTTCGGGAATAGCTGTTAGTCCTGTTGATGCTGATGGGCAAACCAAGTTCTTGAATGAAATTGCAAGTCAAACGAAGTTGATTACACATGATGCCGATGCACCAAAAAGTGATCGTTTAGTCTACATTGGAACTGACAATTACAAGGCCGGCCGTGCCCTTGGGCAATTGGTAAAAGGAGCAATTCCGGATGGTGGTGAAGTAGCTATTTTTGTAGGCCGGCTAGAACAGTTAAATGCTCGCCAGAGAAGGCAAGGAGTAATAGATGAATTATTGGATCGCCCAAGCCAAATACTTGGACAGATAAAATTTGATGAAGTGGCTAAAGTCTTCAAAGGAGAGAAGTATACTATTGTGGATACTCGGACAGATAACTTTGTTATGGATGCTGCTAAATCTAACGCCGAGGATGCTATTACCAAATATGAGAACTTGGCCTGTATGGTTGGGTTATTTGCATATAATCCTCCTCGCTGTTTGCAGGCTATTAAAGAAGCTGGAAAACTTGGGAAAATTAAAGTTTGTGGATTTGATGAGGACGATGCCTTGCTTCAGGCTATTAAAGATGGTCATGCCTATGGGACTATTAGCCAGCAACCTTGGAATTATGGTTACCAATCAGTAAAAGTGCTTAAGAGTATTTTAGATGGTGACAACTCTCTAATTCCTTCAAATAAATTTATCGATTTGGGGTACAAATCAGTAACAGCAGAAAATATCAATGACTTCTGGAGCGAAAAAAATAAAATGGCTGCTTTGGGTGCGAAGAAGGATTAATGCCTGAAGACCCACCACTGCTTCAAGCCTCTGCAATTGGAAAGCAGTTTCCTGGTGTTAGAGCACTGCATAACGTTAATCTNACTTTGTCCCAAGGTGAGGTTTTGTCTTTGGTAGGTGAAAATGGAGCTGGCAAGAGTACCATGATGAAAATTCTTGCCGGAATTCATGTTCCNGATGCTGGGGCTATTGAATTGGANGGTNATTTGGTTCGAATTACAAATGTTCGTGAAGCGCAAAAGTACGGTATTGCACTTATNCATCAGGAGTTGAATCTGTCTGATAATCTCGATATTGCAGCTAATATTTTTCTTGGAAATGAGCCNCANAGAATTGGGATANTTGATCGTGCCCGAATTCATAGNGATTCAGCGCAGTTCCTGAAGCGTGTTGGATTAGAATTTCCAACTGATACTCTTGTGGCAGATTTAACTATTGGNCATCAACAGTTGGTTGAGATTTCAAAAGCACTTTCCGTTGATGCACGNATAATTATTATGGATGAACCTACTTCAAGCTTATCTCAAAAAGAGTCTGAAAAACTTTTTGAGGTTATTCGGGATTTNAAATCTCAGGGTATATCTATCATATACATATCCCATCGGTTGGGAGAAGTAATCAACTTATCTGATCGTGTGGTTGTNTTAAGGGATGGAGAAAATGCTGGCGAGTTGGTTGGTGATGAAATCACTCATGATGCTATGGTNAAACTNATGGTGGGCCGAGACTTGTCACAGTTTTATAACCGTACAGCTATTACATTAGGTGAAATGNTTCTGGAGGTGAAANGGTTGAGGACTCCACNNAATCCGAATCATGAAATTTCGTTCAGTGTGCGAAGTGGGGAGATCTTAGGGATCGCTGGTTTAGTAGGTGCAGGGAGAACTGAGTTGCTACAAACTATTTTTGGTGTCACTCCTGCAGTTGGAGGCATGATGAANCTTAAAGGAAAAGAATTAATGCCNAAAAACTCATTAGATGCGATCAATTCTGGTGCAGTTTTGGCTCCTGAAGACCGAAAACGACATGGTTTGATTTTGGAGATGAATGTCCGTGAGAATACAAGTTTGGCGCGAATACGTAGAGACCAGAAAGTGGGCATGATCGACTTCAATAACGAGGCTAAATTAGCAGAGAAGACTATCGAAGATCTAAAGATAAAAACTCCTCACTCTGATCAAGTGGTGCAATATCTTTCAGGAGGTAATCAGCAAAAGGTAGTGCTTGGTAAGTGGCTTTCTATGAGTCCTAGTTTATTATTATTAGATGAGCCAACTCGTGGAATAGATATCGGGTCAAAACAGGAAATTTACAAGCTTATGGAGGAATTGGCTGCAAGTGGAGTGGCTGTTATTTTTGTTTCTAGTGAAATGGAGGAAATACTTGGTATGGCTGATCGTGTTTTGGTAATGCATGAAGGAGCAATTACTGGCGAGTTATCACGAGAACAATTAAATGAGGAAGCTATTATGCAATTGGCAACTGGCAAAAAAGCTGCAGCATAGAGAGAAATAATGAACAAAAATACGATTGGGATTTTAAGTCTATTTGTTTTGATCTTTGGTTACACTTGGTATTCCAACGAGAATTTTGTCAACGGTTATAACATGACCAATCTCGTGAAATGGTCCAGTTTGTATGCAATCATGGGTATTGGTGTGGCATTTGTGATTATNACTGGGGGTATAGATCTTTCAATCGGATCAGTGATTGGGCTTATTGCATCCTTATTGGCTTTGGCAATTGAGAATGAGTGGGATCCTTCACTTACAGTGATTCTGCTGCTTGGACTTTCAATCGTAATAGGACTAATGCATGGTTTATTAATTACCAAAGTCAAATTACAGCCTTTTGTTGTAACTCTTTGTGGACTTCTATTTTATCGAGGTATTTCCAGATGGCTTACCGATAATCAGACAATGCAATTCCCNGGCACGGAAAATTTGGACTCTTTTTTTAGTGGTAAGTTATTAATTTTTGGTAAATTTGCTTTAGCTTCTCCATTCTTCTTTTTAGTTGTCATTGCTATCATAGCTGCGTTTTTTCTTAATCGTACAATATGGGGACGATACTTGCTTGCATTGGGAAATAATGAAGATGGCGCGCGTTATAGCGGTATTCAGACAGATCGACTAAAAATTGCATCATATGTGATTTGCTCTTTTCTCGCAGGTGTTTCTGGTTTGCTTTTTGCATATGAATTGGATTCTGTTCAGCCAGCTCAGACTGGTGAGTTTTATGAACTTTATGCTATCGCTGCTGCCGTTTTGGGAGGTTGCAGTTTGAGAGGGGGGCAGGGTGCTATTTTTGGAGTCATTATTGCTGCTGCAGTAATTCGCCTTTTACGAAATTCTATTAATCTTATTGGAATTTCTACACACTTGGAATTTTCAATTATTGGTCTAGTTATTCTAGGAGGGGTTACTGCTGATGAAATGATTAAGCGAATTGTAGCCAAACGTCGTTCTAAGCAAATTAGTTCTTTAAAAAGTTAAGTTCTCTTCTTTGTTATGGCTTTTATGTGTTCTTTAATTCATTTTATTTTAAGCAAATTTTATTTTTCCTGAGCTAATGCAAATTAAAACATTAAAACAAAAATTAGCCGAGGGATTAGAGGTTCGTGTAATGGCAATTAGTGCATTTCCTAATCCTAAAATAATTGAAGTTGCAGGAAAGTTTGGTGATTTAGACGGAGTATGGATCGATCAAGAACATTCCGGGTTGCCTAATCAGGAACTGGAGCTGTTATTGTTAGCTTGTCGAGCTTCTGNTTTAGATGCTTTTGTACGNGTCGCGCCTACCGATTACGCAACTGTAATGCGACCAATGGAGGGCGGAGCAAGTGGAATTATGATGGCTCAGGTTAGAAGTGTTGCTGATGTGGAGCAGGTGATAAGGTGGATGAAGTATAGTCCAGAAGGTGAAAGGGGTATGTTTTTGGGAAATTACGAAGCGGAGTTTGGTTCTAAATCAGCTGCAAAACATGTAGTCGATTCAAATCGGGATCGTTGGACTGTTATTCAGATTGAGACTGCAGAGGCTGTAGATTGTGTGGAAGGAATTGCGGCAGTAGATGGAGTTGATTGTTTATTTGTCGGTCCAAGTGATTTGTCTAATAATCTTGGTAAACCTGGAAATCCAATGGATCCCCATGTGTTAAATGCTATCGAGAGAATTGCTNNTGCTTCTAAGGATAATTGTAAGCCTTGGGGTGTGCTTGCCAAAACAGAAGAGTTTGCGATTAAATGTCGCGAATTAGGCTGTCANTTATTTAGTATTGCTGGGGATTTAGATTATATAAACCGAGGGATTTCGGCTACTAAATCAATATTCCCNTCATTTTTTAAATAGTTTTTTGAGTGATATAGAAACAAAAATAATTTTCAGATGAGTATTGAATCAAAACTAAACGAATTAGGAATTGAGTTGCCACCGCCACCTCCTGCNGTTGCAGCTTATGAGCCTTGGATGCGCACAGGAAATCTTGTTCTGACTTCTGGACAGTTGCCTTGGTGTAATGGTGAATTAGCATTTTCGGGTAAATGTGGTGCTGAGATAACCGAGGATCAAGGATATCAAGCTGCGAGACAGTGTGCCATTAATGCAATGGCTCAACTTAAGGCTGCTGCTGGAGACTTGGATCGAGTTAGGCGCATTGTGAAGGTTGATGGTTATGTTCATACAGCNCCTGGTTTTCGTGGCCATCCGCAAGTACTCAATGGTGCTTCAGAATTGTTCAACTCCGTATTTGGAGAACGCGGTAGGCATGCGAGACTTGCGGTTGGTATAGATGAAATGCCACTTAATGCAGCAGTACAAATTTGTGTTACAGCCGAGATAGAGGATTACCCTATTTCCTGATCTTATGAGTATTGCACATTTTACATTAGCTACTCGTAATGTAATTGCGACTCGAGATTTTTTCTCTGAAACACTTGAATGGAAGCCTATTGAGAGGCCTGGTAATGTTGACATAGACGGTGCTTGGCTACGAATTGCACCTGGGCAGGAGTTGCACTTACTTCATGTTGCTGACTTTGAGCCATCTAATTTTGAAAAAGAGTTTGGTCGCCATTTTGCTGTTGAGTATCCACTCGTTGGATTTTCAGATTTAAAGCAACGGTTGATTAGTCGAGGAGCAGAGTTAATTGATCCAATTCGAAAAACTCCATTTGAACGTTTCTTTTTTCGTGATCTTAATGGCTATATTTTTGAAGTGATTGATGCAGGGCGAAATCCCGAAGTTTAACCCTTTATCAATGTAAATCTATTTGTAGTTTACTATAATTACTTAGAGGCAAGAGAACGCTGCTTTCTCTACATTAAGGCCTTTCACAATACAATTGTCTCTGTTGGTTCTCCTTGATTTGAGACTGTGATCTTAATGTTGTATATTCCCGCTTTGTTTAGTTTTTCAGTTATACTCCGCCGTGCAATTTCTGGAGTGTTACAGTCGCCGCTTAAGTGGCAAAGCACAACATTCTCTAATTTGCCGTTAGCTAGGGTTTCAATTGCATCNGCAGTATCCCGATTAGATAGGTGACCATGTCGGCTCATAATACGTTGTTTTGTTGCCCATGGCCTTCGTGTGTCTTCCTGCAATCTGTTTAGATCATAGTTTGCTTCAATTAAAAGTGCTTTCGCTCCTCGAACACGTTCTAATACAAGGCGTGTAGTTTGCCCTAAATCGGTTAGGACTCCAATGCCCCCATCAGGTGTTTTGACATGGAAGCCTACTGGATCTTGCGCGTCGTGGGGGACTGAGAAATTTTCGATTTCCATGTTTCCAATCTCAAAAGGTTCGCCAGTCACAAATTGACGAATATTCAGATCAATTTTTAAACGAAAACGTAATTCATCAGCGGTGAGGCGATTGCAATATATTGGTATATCGAGTTTTTTGCATATTGCCTTAAGTCCTTGAGTGTGATCGCTGTGCTCATGAGTAAGCAGGATTCCATCGAGTGTTTCAGGGGCTCTGCCTAGTTGAGCCAAGCGCAGGCGAATTTGACGTCCGCTCAATCCGGCATCAATAAGAACTCGAGTCTGATCNGTTTCAAGAAAGGATGCATTTCCTCCGGATCCGCTACCCAAAACGGTAAACCTAGTTGGCACGGGTTGAGCCTAAAGTGATTAGACGCATGCGGCAATTAGGAGGATAAAAAAGTTGTTCACATTTACTCCTAAATAAAATAACTGGCATGATATTAGAGAAGCATTTTTTATGCCTATTTCGTCTTGTTGAGAAGGAAAGTTGGATTTACCTTTCGTTTATGGCGCAACAGGGATTACAGCTGTCGCAGAATATGTCGCTCAACCAAGTGTTGGCGCCACAGCTGCAGCAATCTTTAAATCTTCTTCAAGCGCCAACTCTTGAGCTTAAAGCAATGGTTGATCAAGAGCTTCAAGTTAATCCTGTATTGGAGGAGCAGGCAGCCTTAGACAAAGAGGGAGGAGAGGCATCTGATGAAACTTCTTCAGTCGATCTAGCTGAGCCGCCTAGTGACACTCAGTATGATCCAACCGATGAGAGTGAAAAAGCTGAGCCGATTGATGATTTGCAGAAGGAGATGAACCAATTAATAGAATTGGATCAAGAATGGAGGGAATACTTTTCAAGTACCAATATCCCGATGCGGACTTCTGCAGATGAAGATGAAAAGCGCCAATTCATGATTGAGTCTGTAACAATTGGACAATCTCTACAGGAATTTCTTCTAGAGCAGGCACGACTATCGGAATTCGATGAGGCTCAAATGAAGGTTGCAGAGTTAATCATTGGTAATATTGATGATGCCGGATTTTTGCAATCAAGTGTTGATGAACTTGTTTTTTCAAGCGGCCGGNCTGCAAAGCAAATTGAGTTAGTTTTAAATATAGTTCAGGCATTTCATCCTCCTGGTGTTGGAGCTCGTGATTTGCGTGAATGTTTAATGTTGCAACTTGAGAAGAGTGATCGGGTTGACTCATTGGAGTATGAAATAGTTAGGGATTGTATGGAACAATTGGGTCGTCGTCGTATCCCTGATATTGCCAAGAAGTTGGATCAGTCAGTTGGACAAATACAAGAAGCGATTGAGAGGATTGGTCATTTAGAACCAAAGCCAGGAAGAGAGTACTTGCCCGATAATGAGCATTACGTAGTTCCAGAAATTTTTATTCGGCGTGGAAGTGATGGCAAATTGAAAGTGGTTTCAAACAATGAACATGTTCCTCGTTTACGCATAAGTAACGACTATAAGGATCTTATGGCGCAGGCTGCGACATCTGTTGAAGTTCGAGAATACATTCGAGATAAGATTCGTTCTGGTAAGTTTCTTATTAAAAGCATTCATCAACGGCAATCAACAATTGTTAACATTGCTAATGAGATTCTTATTCGTCAGTCGGAGTTTATGGAACATGGTGCTTCACATTTAAGGCCGATGACCATGGCGCAGGTCGCNGAGACTGTTGGTGTTCATGAGACTACCGTTAGTAGAGCGGTTTCAGGAAAATATATTGAAACCCCGCACGGTGTGCTTGAGATGAAGTATTTCTTTACAGCAGGCCTTAATTCTAGTGATGGATCTAGTATGGCCAACACTAGTGTAAAAGAGATGCTCAACGATCTTGTTAAGAATGAAGAATCAACCAAACCTCTCTCTGATGAANAANTGGTCAANATCTTCAAGGAAAAGGGAGTTAAAATTGCTAGACGAACAGTTGCTAAATATAGGGCTGAATTGAATATATTACCCTCACATCTTCGCCGTTCTTATTAACCTTTATCAGTCGAGATTTTCCGGTTGCCAAGCTTGATTAGCGCAGGAATACTGCCCTTGGACTATCATTGACAATGAGAAAATCAATAGCTTTTATTTTAACTGTAGTCGCCTTTAGCCTTCAAGGAATGGTTGCAGAGGCGGATTTTGCTAAATCGGTTCAAAGCGTTTTAGAGGCGCGATGTGTTGATTGTCACGGTTCGAAGAAACAAAAGGGCGACTTAAGGTTAGACTCCTTGAAGGATGCTTTGTCTGTGGTTACGCCTGGCAAAGCAGGGGAGAGTGAGTTGTTCAAGCGAATCATTCTACCTTCGGATCATGANGATNTTATGCCTCCTAAGGGAGATCCATTAACCAAGGAACAAGTTGATGGCATTAAGACTTGGATTGATGGTGGTGCTAAGTGGCCAGAAGGATTGGTTCTTTTAAGTTCAAAAGATAGGGCTGAACTGAAGGCTGCTGCCAGCCGCCTCCCTAGTCCTGAGATAAAGGCTGTAGCAGTTTCAGATGCTGAAAAAGCGGCAATTGCCAAACTAAGCTCCGGAGAAGGTATTGGGGATGAGTCCGCAGCTCCCTTGGTTATGGCTTTGGCTCAGGATACTCAATTGATTTATGCTAACTTTCGTTTGATTGGTAAAAATGTTGAGGACAAACACATAACGCCACTATCTAATATTGCAAATTTAAATGAACTGGATCTATCCAATACAAAAATTTCTGGTGCTGGATTAGCGTCAATTAAAAACAACACTAGCATTACTAAATTAAGTTTNGCCAACACAGTGATTGATGATGCAGCTTTAAAACATATTGCAGGTTTAACTAATCTCATGTCTATAAACTTGTATAACACAAAGGTGACTGATGCTGGATTGTCTGTTTTAAAGAACATGAAATTTCTTCGNAAAGTATATGCTTGGAAGAGTGAAATTACAGAGAATGGAGCTGCTGAATTAAAGAAGGTACTGCCTAATGTAGATGTCAATCTTGGATTTAAGCTCGCCAAGGTAGAACCTAAAAAAGAAGAGAAGAAGGAGGAAGTGAAACAGGTTTCTTTTAATAAGAAATGTCCGGTGAGTGGAGAAGACGTTGATCCAACTAAACTCTACACTATCAACTTTTGTTGCGGTAATTGCCTTGGAAGCTTCACTAAGGAGCCGGCTAAGCACATTGCTAAGGTCAAGGGGCCTGATAACAAGAAATGTCCTATTAGTGACAAGGATGTTGATGCTTCAAAGAAATTTGTAATCGGATTTTGTTGTGGNAATTGCCTTGGAAGCTTCACTAAGGAGCCAGCTAAGCACATTGCTAAAGTAAAAAAATANTTTTGANTGTTTTTATTGAACCCCGGCCAAAAAGCCGGGGTTTTTTTGTTCATTTAATCAAGTGCTCTTGCTGAAAAGTTTGCCAGCGGCTATTTTGCTTAGCCAATTAAATTATATGGATAATCTACAGGATCAGTTTGATGAAGCGACATATGCTTTTAGTCAGGGTGATTACGATGCGGCTGCTAAGGGTTTTGAGGCTATTTTGTTAGTTGATAAAAACCATTTTGATGCAAGAATGTCCTATAGTATGGCTTTATGTCGTTTGGGAGAGCTTGATCGTGCTATTGAGGAAGGCCACAAGGTTGAGGGAATGCGTCCAGATGATCAAATGGTCCATACTAATCTTTCTTTGTTTTATGTAAAAATTGGTAATAAAGAGGCTGCTGAACATCACGGATTACAATCAAAGATTGCCTCATGGAAGCAGCCTGCTTCAANCGANTCATCTGATTTGAAAGAACAAAGTGAATTACAAATAACCAAGCCTAAAGCGGAATCTTTTAAACTACCTGGAAAGTTTCCGGATATGCCTTGGCGAAAAAGCANAAATAAANATGAANCTGATGGAGGTCAAGATGGCTGATAAATTTGTGAAGGTTGCTGATTTTAAGGAATTNCAGGAGGGAAGAGGTGTTCAGCGACTTGTAAAGGATCGTGAGGTNGGTTTGTTCTATGAAGGAGGTAAAGTTTTTGCAATAAATGCAGAGTGCCCTCATGTTGGGGGGCCTCTTGGAGAGGGCTTTGTGGAAGATGGTAAGGTTTATTGCCCCTTGCATGGATGGCCTTTTGATTTAAAAACTGGCAAGTGTTTGACCAACCCTCGGGCCAAGGTTGAATGTTTTTCAACTAAGGTTGAAGAGGGCAAGGTGTATATTTGTGTGTCAGAATAATTTTAACCATGAAATCAGCATTTGAATTAGCAATGGAGCGTTTGGAAAAAGAGTCTCCAACGCAGGAGTTGAGCGATGCTCAAAAAGCGGAATTGTCAGAGCTTACTAAGATTTACGAGGCAAAGATCGCTGATAAGGAGTTGTTTTTAAATAGAGAAATAGCTAAGGCTGAAGAAGCTGGTGAATTTGAACAAATTGAACAATTAACAAAACAATTAGCAAGTGACCGAAAGGTTCTGGAAGAGGAGCTTGCTCATAAGAAAAGCGAAGTGCGAACTAATTAATGCTTTTTGTTAAATAGTTGAACTTAGCTAGTGCAGCAACCATTAGCGAGTGCCTTATTTTGCCTTCTAAAATAAGTTTTGGAATATTTTTTATGGGTATTAGTCGAACGGTAAGATCCTCGCCAGCATCAAATTCCGTGTCATGTTTTAGAGCGACATTCCGTATCAAAAAAGTGAATACCTTATTGTCCATGATTGCTGGATTGGCGTAAACAAAACCTACTGACTCAGGTTTGTCTCCAGCGTATCCGGTTTCCTCTCGCAATTCCCTTGGTGCAGTTTCTATTGGTTGTTCTCCGGGGTCAACCATCCCACCAGGTAATTCTAGCTCTATGAGGCTTGTTCCTTGCCTGTATTGTTCGACCATTACCAATTCATCATCTTTTGTAATGGCAATGACATTACACCAATCAACTGATTCAATGACGTAAAATTGGTGTTCCTTGCCAGTTCTTGGGGATATTCGATTGTCTGAACGAACCTTAAAAATTTTAAAATCGCCTACAATTTCACTTCTTTTCAAAGGCCAAGGTTTAATATTAGGAGTTTCAGTTGGCATCTGTTTTATCTTTTGCGGCCCAGCCTTGGCTCATGAGGTTGATCAGATATGCCATGGCTTCAGTTTGAGTTTGGTTTCGTTCCTTAGCTAACTGTTTTGAACGTTTGGCTAATTGTTGTGACATTTCAGCTGACTTTGGTTCTGGGCAACCCAAGTCAACCAAGAGCTTAGCTAAATTATCGGGATCTACCGGTTCGTTCACATGTGTTTTTGCATCGACCGGTTAAGTGATCCTAATGCTAGTAACTTCGATACGTTCTTTTGGCTTACTGTTTTCTCCGCTNTTNCTTGCCTCAACCGGGGTGTCTCCAATGTNGCCAAGCACATCATCTCCTGATGAGAGGGCTCCGAATGCTGTGTATTGTCCATCGAGGAAATTTGCGTCATTGAGACAAATAAAAAACTGGCTGCCAGCAGAGTCTGGATTTGCGGANCGAGCCATTGATATTACCCCTCGTACATGAGGTCGATCACTGAACTCAGCTTTAATTGTATGGCCTGGACCACCAGTACCCCAAAGGTCTTGTAATGATTGATCTTTGGTTTGAGGGTCTCCCCCTTGAATCATGAAACCAGCCATAATTCGATGGAAACATGTGCCATCATAAAAACCATCATTGGCGAGTTTGGTGAAATTATCCACCGTTCCAGGGGCTACGTCTTTCCACAGTTCAAGAGTCATTTCACCCTTGGTGGTTTCAATGGTTGCAATCGGATTTACGTTTTCACTCATAATAAATTATTTGGCTAATGAAACTTCAGTTTTTGTTGGAAAGTTNTTTGGTATAGCTTGGGTAACCTTACCNGTGGCTAACCACTCTGCTGATCGATTCATTGTAGTTATAAAGCCTATNCATTGTATCGATTTGCCATTCTCATGCCCCATAGGTGTATGGAATATAAGCCCTTTACCGTATTTTATGACAATCATCATAGGTTCGTGGCGTTTACTTTTGTTGCTATATGCAGTAGCAAGAATATCCATGTTCTCAGCTGGGCCCCGTAGTGAATCATAAAGCTCATCTTTGGCATGTAGCCACTCAGTAGGCATGCCTTTAGTAATTGGATGTTCAGATTTACGCACGATTATTTTGAATTCGTGCTGCGGGCCGTGACTTCCACCGCGTCCGGGTTGACTGTTGCGAACAATTTCACCTTTTTCATTGTAGTAAACATAAGGACCATTTTTTTCAGTGCGCCCTCCCCATCCCCCAAGCCCAATCATTTTGTTGTACTCTAGCCAGTTTGGGAATGAGTTGTCAGCAGCATGTACCACGATAAAACGTCCTCCATTTTTCATGTATTTTTCGAATGACTGTTGAACAGGCTTGGGCCAATCTTCACCATTGTAATTGCTAATAATAACGTCATATTTTTCGAATGCTGGTCGAAATTCATCCCATTTGGTTTTAAATATCTTTCGTATTTGTTCTGCGGCTTTAGCAGCTTGTTCTTTTTGGCTCTCATTTAAATTTTTTGGAGGCCGAGGTGCACGGGGTGGGGAAGTGATAACGTCTACCTCAAAAAGACCGGTTTTTTCCATCTGGATCTTCATGTAAGGAGTCATAGCAGCCCAGTTGTGATTGTTTTGTCCATCAACATAGAGGACGCTAATTTTTTCTGCAAAGGCTTGGGTTGTTATAGCTGCGAGTGCAACTACAGTTGCGATAGATACTTTAATTAAACCAGCTAACGGTTTCATGTGGAAGACGTTGACGGGAGGGTGGTTGCTTCGCAAGTCAAAACCCGAGTGCTGGACTCGTTGATTTTACTCGGGCAATCTCTTTCCTTTGTTCGAAGTGAATAAGTTTGGAAAAACAAGGTGGATTTTGGCTTTGATGCTTGGCTTATTTTGGGCGTTGGCATTTCCGGAACCTAGATGGTCCAGCTTGGCTTGGTTGGTCCCAGGATCTTTATTGGTTCTAGTGACAGGAACGAATGGCTGGCATTTATTTAGGTTGGCTTTTCTGGCTGTTTTGATCTTTAGGTTAGTTTCATTAAGGTTTTTACTGAATATTCCCCATACTCCTGGAGCTTACAGTGGATGGTTGGCATTAAGTTTGTTTTCGGCCATGTTTCCAGCCATTTGGGTGTCAGTGACTAGTTCTTGGTTCCGTAGTGGGTTAATCAAGGAACAGCTGCCTTGGATTAAACGTTTTGGGTTTGGTTTGTTTGTCGCTGCTCTTTGGGTTGGAATTGAGATGATTCAAGCGCGTCTATTTGGGGGTTATCCNTGGAATTTTCTGGGGGTTACTCAATTTGAGAATAAACCGTTAATTCAGATAGCTTCAATAACTGGCGTTTATGGCGTTTCTTTTTTAATTGTTTGGCTTTCNGTGAGTTTATTGTTTGCCGGAATACAGATTCGCAAGAAATCAGCTAATCCTTGGGTTTGGGTATCTGATGTTATTGTGCCTTGCTTGTTTTTAATGGGGGTTTGTGCTTTCGGTTTTTTTCGCATTGGTGCAGTGCAGGACGTAAGTACTCGCGTCAAATTTGCTGTCGTTCAACCTAATATTTCTCAGCAGCTGATTTGGGAGTCAGGTAGCGAGGAATCTCGATTAGGTAAGGTGCTTGAACTTTCTGAGCTTGCACTTCTCTCTAAGCCTGACTTTTTGGTTTGGCCTGAGTCTAGTGCGCCAATAACCGAAGAAAAGTGGCCTCAGCTAAAGGAGATGTTACTATCTGCAAATGTACCGTTAATGCTTGGTGTCGATGATGTAGAAAAAGATGCAGAGTCTGAGAAGTATAATTATTACAATAGTGCCGCTTTTATACCAATAGATGGTGATAAGCCAATGATTTATCGAAAACGTCGTTTGGTGATGTTTGGAGAGTATATTCCATTTGAGAAGACACTTCCTTTCATGAAGTATCTTTCTCCAATAGGAGGGAGTTTTTCATCAGGAAAGAGGCCGGTTCAATTTCCGCTTTTAGGGAATAAGTCGAAAATGGCTCCAATTATTTGTTTTGAGGATTCGTTTCCTCATGGAGTGCGCGAACATGTATTACCTGAAACAGATTTGCTTGTGAATTTAACTAACGATGGATGGTTTGGAAAAGGGCCAGCTCAATGGCAGCATGCGGCCAATGCAGTTTTTCGTACTATTGAAAATGGTGTTCCGATGGTGAGAAGCTGTAATAATGGATTATCCTGTTGGATTGATTCATTTGGCAAAGTGCGTCGTTTTTTTGGAGAAGAAAGTGGTGACATATATGGAGCTGGCTTTGTTATATTTGAAATTCCAATCCTTCAATCACGCAATTCAACATTTTATAACAAATATGGCGATATTTTCGGATGGTTCTGTTTAGTGCTAAGTTCTGTTGTTGTCGTGATGAGTTTTGTTAAGCGAAGACTACACATGGAAGATGAAATTAGGTAGAATGCATTTCGCTTTTGTTTTGCTATGATTCCGAAAGAGATACTTAAAAAAATCCGCCAAATTGAGTTACGAACCAAGCGGCTTGTTACTGAAACTTTGGCTGGCCAGTATCACAGTGCATTTAAAGGGCAAGGACTGCATTTCGAAGAGGTTCGGGAGTATTTTCCTGGAGATGAGATTCGATCAATTGATTGGAATGTCACAGCGAGAATGAATCAGCCTTTCGTAAAGGTATATTCAGAAGAGCGCGAATTAACTTTAATGTTATTAGTGGACCTTAGTGGTTCTGGTTTTTTTGGTTCTGTTGAACATACTAAGCGCGAAATTGCTGCTGAACTAGCTTCAGTGCTCGCTTTCTCGGCAATTCGTAATAATGACAAAGTGGGCTTAATTTTATTTACTGACAAGGTTGAGAAATTTGTGCCTCCACGAAAAGGCCGTTTTCATGTTTTACGTGTGATTAGAGAAATTTTATTTTTTGAGCCAAAAAACAGAGGCACAGACTTGAATGGTGCTCTAGAATTTCTTGGGCGAGTTGTTCCAAGAAAGGCAATAACAGTTTGTGTGTCAGATTTTCTTGGCCAAACCAATCCAACTCGTCAAATGATGGATATGCATTTACGACGGCATGTAGTTCTTTCTGAAACCTTGGCTCAAACTTCTGCTACTGCTTTGCGTCAGGCAAATCGAAGGCATGACGTAGTAGCAGTTCAAATAACCGATCCTCGTGAGCTTAAATTGCCCAATGTTGGTTGGGTTGTTCTTCAGGATGCTGAAACTGGGCAGGTTGTTGAGGTCAACACAGGAGATCAACGAAGAAGAGAGGCTTACGAGAAAAGGCAATTCGATGCACAAGAGGAGTTGCTTAAGCTATTTCGTGTTTCAGGAATAGATTCCATTCAACTTCGTACTGATGAGCCTTATGCTATGGCATTAGAGTATTTTTTTGAGATGCGTTCGAAGAGACGNCATCTGGCTGCTTGATACCCGTGACTAACACCAATACTTCGGCATTAATATTACCGGATCCTAACGATATCACTGCCATGTCTGAGGAGGTTGTTGATATTCGTGACATTAAAGGAGCAGTTGATGTTCCGGTCGTCAATGATTGGATTATGTTCCTATTAATTTTATTTGCGGTTTCAATTGTTATTTTTATTTCTGTGATAATTATACGTCGCTACTTAGCTAAAAGAAGTAAANGTTCAGTCCCAAATGTACCATCTCCACCGCATATATTAGCTTGGAATAAATTACAAAATNCACTTGGCCTTATTCATGACGCAAATCGTTTTTGCACGGAGGTTTCCTTAATTATCAGAGTATATCTTGAAGAACGGTTTGAGCTTCATGCCCCAGATAGAACTACAGAGGAGTTTTTGTTTGAGCTGCAGTCTAGCAATTATTTAGTCGATGCTCACAAGGAATTACTTGTCAGCTTTCTTGGAGAGTGTGACATGGTAAAGTTTGCTAAAGCGGAGCCGCCTGAAAGCGAACTACGACGCCTGTACGACGCAGCTGGCCGTTTAATTGGCGAGACGCAGCCGCGATTTAATGATGGCAAGGTTGGTTCTGAAGTAGGGAAGAATATCTGATGCGATTAGAGAGTCCATGGTGGTTGTTATTCTTACTATTATTTCCAATTTTAGGTTGGATAAGTAACCGTTGGTTTGGTGGGCGCCCATCCCTGATGTTCTCTTCTGTTCACTTACTACGAGGAATCACTGCTTTGAGTAAACCAAAGTCTGGTCTTTTTTTGGGGTTTTTGAGATGGAGTGCTTTAGTGCTTTTTGTATTTGCTATGGCACGTCCACAATGGGGAGAAGGGGTTGAAAAAATTAAGGCGAGTGGAATTGATATTGCGGTAGCATTTGATTTGTCCGGTAGTATGCTGGCAGAAGATTTTCAACTTAACGGGAAGAGGGTTAATCGTGCCGACGTGGCAAAGAAAGTGTTGCAGGGATTTGTCGAAGATCGACCAGGAGATCGTATCGGATTAGTGGCCTTTGCAGGTCGTGCTTATATTGCAGCGCCCCTTACATTGGATCATGATTTTCTAATTTCTAATCTCAATCGCTTAGAAGCAGGAAGTGAGTCCATTGAAGATGGGACGGCAATAGGGTCAGCGATTAGCGCAGGTTTGAATCGTTTGCGTGATTTGGATTCTGAGAGTCGTGTAATTATTCTAATGACAGATGGTCAAAATAATTCCGGTACCGTTAATCCTTTAACTGCTGCTGAAGCTGCAGAATTACTTGGAGTGAAAGTTTACACTATAGGAGTAGGAACAATCGGTATGGCACCTATGCCTTATACAGATGTCTTTAATCGAAAGAGGTATCGAAATGTAGAAGTGAATATTGATGAGGAGACATTAAAAAAAATTGCTAAACGAACCGGAGGGAAATATTTCCGCGCAGATTCTAGTCGTAAATTGAGGGAGATTTATAATGATATTGATGAATTAGAAAAAACTGATGTTGAAGTAGAGAGGTATTTTAATTATGACGAACTGTTTCATTACTTTGTTGTTGCAGGTTTATTTTTNTTGTTGCTTGAGTTGATTCTTGCCAATTCNGTTTGGTTAANACTTCCATAANTATTTTGAGAAGTTCATTANAAGGAGGGTTNGGTATGAAATATTNGTNTTTATTNNATNCTGCATTAACNCNAANTNCTGTAAAAGCCCAATGTCTTAAGAANTTACTAATATATTAAAGATATTCNGCTATTTATAATNTGATGAAGTTAACCAGTNNNGCATTATTTAAAAGATCATGAAGAAGCTTTTCATGGTCTTCTTAGCTTTGGTTTTATTTATGCATCATGGCGCTGCTTCNCAGGATTCAAATGGATTAGACCAGTTGGTCGGTTTGTTGGTCGGATCAAGCGATTCTCAGTTTCAATTAGACCTTCTGAAAGGAATATCAGAAGCCCTAAAGGGGCGGCGGGATGTGAAAGAGCCAAAGGGTTGGCGAGAGGTTGCAAAATCTTTGAGTGAAAGTTCTCTGGATGAAGTTCGTGAAATTTCGCTTTTACTTTCTCTTAAGTTTGGCAGCCAGGTGGCTTTAGATGATATGCGTAATTTATTGATTGATACGTCACTAAGTTCTGTGAAGCGTAAGCGCGCTTTATTAGCGCTGGTAGAAATCAAGGATATGAAATTGCCAGCATTACTGATTGATTTACTTAATGATGAGATTTTGCAGCAACCAGCCGTTCTTGCTTTGGCAGCTTTTGATAAACCAGAAATTTCTACGGCCATACTTTCTCATCTCCCGAAATTGAAACCAAAAGTTCAGCATGATGCTCTTTCAACTATGGCATCGCGATTAACATATGCCACAGAACTAATGGCCGCTATTGATAATCAAAGCGTTGATGCTGAATTGCTGTCGGCAGATGTTGTTCGACAGTTACGAGCTCATAATGACCCGAAGATTAATCGACAACTTGANANGTTTTGGGGNATTAGCCGTTCTTCATCAGTTGCAAAGCTTGATGAAATTAAAAAATACAAACGTATTGTTGAGATGGGNAATAGCGATNTAAGTAATTTNTCNAANGGTAGAGTTATGTTTAATAGGGTTTGTGCATCGTGCCANAAATTGTATGGNGAGGGAGGTGNAATTGGNCCGGATCTGACTGGTTCAGANAGGAAGAACCTTCATTATATTTTGTCTAATGTTATTGATCCTAATGCCGAAATTCCGAACGATTACCGTACGGCAATAATTNGAATGAAAGATAATCGCGTTCTTATTGGAGTAGTTCGCAGNCGNGAACCAAAAAGAATTACTGTAGTTACTCCAAGTGAAGTAATCTTTTTGCCTAAAAGNGATGTGGCTAAAATAGATNCGCAAAATTATTCGATTATGCCGGAAGGNCTAATTCGTGTTTTTAAAGACCANGAACTTCGCGATTTAATTTCTTATTTAGGAGGAGATGGGCAGGTGCCTTTGCNGTGANTGGAATTCTNGATTATGACTNATNCAAGTTCTAAAAAAGNTTCCCNAGGAATTTGGGGTGTNAGAACNCCTTTTGCTCCGAGCAAATGCCCATTTTTTTACGGTTGGGTCATTGTATTTGCAGCAACGATAGGTTCGATATTTAGCATTCCTGGNCAGACTATGGGCTTCAGCGTCTTCACTGATGTTTTAATCGAAGAGCTTGGATTGACGCGAGTTGAGTTGAGCTCTGCTTATTGTTTGGGAACNGTAGCTAGTGGCCTAACTTTGCCTTGGCTCGGACGTTTACTAGATCGTTGGGGAGAACGTCGAATGGCATTTGCTTCAGTTCTTGCAACAGGATTGGTTTTATTTTATTTGGCTAAGTGTGATGTTTTAAGCCAAACACTTGGTCATGTGCTGCCATCCGGAATAGCAGCGTTTGNTGTTATCTCTATTGGTTTTTACATGATCCGCGCTGCNGCTCAAGGTGTTCTCTCGATGACCTGTCGTAATGCAATTGGAAAATGGTTCAATTATAAAAGGGGATTAGCTTTAGCAATTAGCGGGATTCTGGTTTCGTTTTGCTACTCATTTGCTCCACGAGGTCTTGATTGGATGATTAAGAAGTATGGTTTTGATGGCGCTTGGTTTGTTATGGGAGCTTTAACAATTTTGGTTATGGCTCCTTTGGCATGGTTATTATTTCGGGATACACCCGAGCAAGATGGATTGGAAATGGATGGAGGCAANGTGGTNNTTAAGGCTTCTTCGAATCCTGATATGTATATCCATGCTGATTTTACACGAAGTGANGCGCTTAGAGATTATTCGTTTTGGGTCTTCAATTTTACTTTCTCGTTTTATGGATTATTTGCAACNGCTTTTACTTTTCANATTTTGTCATTGGCAAAAGAGTATCATTTTGAAAACGAAANAATTTTGTCGCTCTTTGTGCCTATTGCGGCAATCAGTGTGATAACAAATCTAATTTTTGGTTCAATTAATGCACGTTTACGTTTGAAGTGGTTATTGCTGATTATGAATCTTGGTTGCTTATCAGCAACACTTGGAATGTTATTTTTGGATCGATACGGTGGAGTGTGGGGTTATGTTCTTGGAAATGGTATTGCTAGTGGTGGTTTCGTTAGTTTAACCGGAATTGTATTTCCTAGGTTTTATGGAAGAAAGCATTTGGGCGCGATCAGTGGTGTTAACATGTCGGCTATGGTAATCGCTAGCGGTTTGGGACCGTTATTATTTGGGATATGTCATCATTATTCGGGGAGTTACCAATGGATATTA
>PAOJ01000043.1 GCA_002708005.1 Verrucomicrobiales bacterium
AATGTTGTCTAGTTCCTCCATTTGATCGAGCACACCTCTAATTAGTTTTTCGCCAAATAGCCTTACAGCGTTATCCTCTGTAGTGGGAGGTGGTAGTTCTTTTGATTCTCCCCAACTAGCAGGATTTTTCTCTTCATCAATAGCTGCGGTTGTTTGAGATGCCCAAAATTTATCAATTGCCTCGTCCGGATTTCCAGGAGGGTTTAAGTCGTATTGAAATAAAAACTGAACGGCTCTTTCTCTAGCCAAGCGTCTATGGCGCATATCCGGAAGGGTGGGGGATTTTTGTTTTAAGGAAAATGAAAAAAATTAACCAGAAGATGAAATTGTTTTTAGATCTGCTCTAATTGTCTCATAGGATAGATTAAATTTGAGAATTTCTGGGCTCGGTTCAATCCCCCAAGTCTTGCAAGCAGCTTTATATAGACCTGGCCACCAGTTATGGTGTTTTGTTTTACCTTCGTCGATATATTGATTCCAATCCATTAAAACCTTTGACCAGCATTCATCGCCATATTTTATTGCCTCTTTAGAATTTTCAAAATAAGGAACGTACCAGTCTCTTCCAATTCTTGCATGGAGAACTTCATCTGCCCAGTCATAGTCTTGAAATAATTCTGATAGGGGGTTGTTTGATTCTGTGCCGACCTCCCATTCAAATCTTTTGCCTGTTTTTGGCATTAATCCTTGTTCAATAAAATACAGAACTGCATGACGTTCTTTAGGTGTTAGTTGGGTGTTTAACGCGAGAGACCATGTGTGATTTATCATTACTTCCTTGGGCCAATTTATTTGAAGGTTAACAAAACCGACTTCGCCCATCATTGCGTGTCTAGCTTCATCCCAAATTTGACGAGTCATATCCTGATAGTATTCCCAAGGTTTTCCGGGTGTTTCTGCTACAATACTAGACATCATTTCAGGGACATCAATTTCTCTAAGCCGTTTATAGAACATCATCAATGCCTTCGTTTCCGNNGGGTATGATTCGTCATAAAGAAAAGCTTCAGCGTTTACNCCCATATTGAATGGATCCGGAAAACGTTCATCTCTTTTAGGAATGCCATTGTATTGNTAAGGNTCCGNTGAGTATTGTCGGCTGATTGTTGATTTCTTTNTTNTGTGTTTTTTGTGATTTAGTGCGCTGACGTTATTTAAGCATTCATTTAATAAATTAANCCAANTTGTATTGTTGTNAGTCTTATTTTTTTTATCAATTTCTTCTAAGCATGATTTCCCAAANAATATCATTTCTTCAATTTCAAGAAGAGCGAACCTAATTATTCTTACAGAAGGATGATCTGCAAGTGGGTTAGTNATTTCTAAGTGTTCCTGAAGCGAAGATTTTAGAAAAGGGAATGCTACTTCATAAAGCCCTATTAATAGTTCTTCTGTAGATGGTGCAGCTATTATCTCGTCGAATAAAATCTCAAGATTTTCATCAGGAATATTTTCGAGTCCGAGTGGAGGCTCTCGCATTTCTCCGACACGCTTACGTAATGCAGATACGTGTTCTGCGCAATAATGAGAATGCAGGCTAAATGCCATCTTAAGTTCATATATTGGCTCGGAGGGTATGCGGTTATTTAGAACCAGATGAGATCTCTTTAATATGTAGTGATAGCATTTAAGTCTTTTTACGCATTCTTCAACGCTAAATCCTGGTCGCTGAGAATCTTCAAATGTGAAGGCCCCTGCAAGTGGTGGGATATTATGGAAAGAAATCTTGGAATTCATGGGTTAGATATTCGATAAAACTGGTGGCCAGCATTAGGCCAAACTAAAAACTCTACAACCTTCTGCTCTGTAACGAATTCATTAGTTTCTAATTTTGTCCAAAAACCATTTCCTAGATTGCCTGTCGCATGAAGTGAATATGTATTTCCTGGCTGTGCAAGAAACATTATAGAGATTCGACCATTTTCTGTTTTTGTGATTTTCGTTTTAAGAGTATCCCCAGGTGTTCCTCCAGGCAAAAGGCTTTCACGCCAGTTATTAGGGTCATTAGAAGGAGCGTTGACTGATATGAGCTCGATAGATGAGCCGAATCCGTTTGATTGTTCCGGCCAAGGGCTTTCGGTATCATATGTAATAGTTGAAATAATTTGTCCTAGGGGGTCGTAAAGATTGATCTCTTCGCCGTTATTTGAGAGAGCGCCTCCAAAGGTTCCTAAAATATTTACATTAGGATGTTTTTGAGTGAATAACGCCGGATTATCATTAGAAATTAGAACGCCAGATTCCCAAGGGGCTAATATTCCTTCCCTAAAGGAAAAGTTAACTCCTGATAGTTTTACGCCTGATAGTTCGATCTTAGATCCGCTAGTATTCTTTAACTCAATATACTCCATGGCCTTGCCTTCTGCAGGGTCATACATAATCTCAGTAATTTTGAGCGCTGAGGTTTCTGAGACAATTATCGATGCAGTTGCAGGGGCACTCCAGGAAGATCCGTTTTTAGCTCTAACTGTAATTGTTGATGACTGATCTATTGGTAAAGGCGTTCCTGAGGCATCTATAATAGATGCTTCCAAGTTAAAGCTTAAATCCTTGTCAGTTCTAGAGCCTCGATGAACTTCCACCGCTAAAACATTCTTTCCTTTTTTTAAGTCAGGTTGTTCGACAAAGTATGGGTGAAAAATACGNCTATTTTTAGTTGAAGTGCGTTTGGCTGAATAGGATCTGTAACGGATCGTTCCTNCTGGCATGTTGCTGCGAAATAATTCCTCTCCGTTTAAATACACAACGGCTCCATCATCTCGCAGTAATTTAACATGCATAGATTTCGGTGTTGAAATACTTTCAATATTAAATGTTTTGAGAAAATAAACTGTGTTCCTATATTTGCTACTTGGTTCAGGTCCCTGCTCAACAGTTGTTTTTTCATCGCCATCGCCGTACCCCAATTCTGCTTTTCCNATTTTCCAATTTCTTGAATCGTAATCTAAAGCAGTCCAATTAATTTTATCTAGATTTTCACCAGTATCAAGATAACGCCATTCGCTGTTTTTATTAATGATTACCTCTGATTTGCCCTGGTCGAGGCGAACAGCAAAAGGGCTTAATTCTCCATTTGGAAGTCGAGGGTCAGTTCCGTTATTGGTATAATAAATTTCATCGGTCTGACCTCTTACTCCAAGCTTAAAACCCGGTAATACTGATCCTTTATTAATGCTAAGAATTGGTGCTGATATAGAATCAAATTGAGTGTCCATCCAGTTTAATCGCTTTGAAATCCAAGTTTTCAGTTGGTTGATTTCTGTGTCGAAGCCGGTGTTTGCATTTACCAATCTCCATTTAGTAAAATTTCTTTTTGCTGGTTCTTGCAGTAGGTCCTGCCAATTGTTTATAATTGAGAAAATGTTTTTTTCAGACATGACATTGCCTCTAACTTCGGACCACCTCTGAGCATAGAGCTCTTCAAAAGCTTTATTGCGCATAACCCGACTCCACCATCCGTATCTGTAGCTACTTGACCAGCCTATTGGATTAGATGCTCGGCCGTCATCGTCACACCCCATTGTTCGGTCAAAGTCCCAAACCGGACCGTATTCAATTCTTTTATTTCGATCTTTAAAAAAATAGGTGCTTAATCTTAAACCATCTGGGTTTTTTGTGAATTCACAAAATATATGATGATCCACCCAAGATAGTGGATTTATATAATCGTCGTATTTTGATGGTGAGGTTAAGTTTTTGTAGGCGTCATTAAAGTATGATCTTACATATGCGCTTTGTTTTGATGTGACTTCTTCTTCTTTAGGTTCAACCCATTTTATACTTTGTCCCCCAGCGCTAAAACCGGCATCTCCAGGATCTGGCCTGTCTATTTTGAACATATATCCACCAGTTACTTCAGGCTGTGTATTATGGTCCTTGCTGATTCGTTTGACATTCACACGGTTTTTTCCTCGTGTGATTTTTTCCATAAAAACATATACTCCTACATAATCACTGTATGATAAAGCTCCACCATTAGTATTTACAAATACTTCGCAAAAGCGGGTGCGAACTGCGTANCGACCAATTTGATTGCTTAGTTCATATATTAAAGCATTTCTAATTAGGGCTCTATCAAAGTTATAAGGAGCATAAAGTATCCAATCTGAATCTTCAGGCAATCCGAGTGGTGCAATATCCTTATCTTCTCCAAAAGCGTTGCGTGCTTCAACTGTGAAAGCTTTTTTGGGCCTGTTCTGTGTGCTGGAGCCTCGTATTTTTATTCCAATGCGAGTGTCAAGTGTGGGGCCGTTCATCAACTTTGTTTTTCCGTCTTGTGGGTTTGGCTCGTAGATAGCCATGTATCCATTCTTGTGAGGGTCTGAAGGTATGCTCCCCCCTTTAAAATTTTCAATGACAACAACGGGTAAATTGGAAGTGAACGTTCGTACGTTAGAGGCGAGTCTAATATAAGTGTGGGATACAGGAGGTCCGGCGTTCCCGTCAAGGTCATAACTACGCGCGGTTAACATTGTGCTATTCGTTATTAATATTGGGGAATTATATTGCTTAGAAGATTCGCTTGGAATGGACTCATCTGTTGTATAACGAATAATTCCATTTTTGTTTTCTGAGGTTATAGAAACGGTAATAGAGGAGGAGAAACTTCCGCTTTTACTTGAAAATGTTGGGGGGCTTGGACGTGGAAGTGTGGCGTTTGAATTAGCTTTACCAGGAGTAGCAAAGCTAAGGAAAGTCCGCTTTTTTGGTTCGATATTGCTGCTTTTTCCACATAGAAGAATTGGCATAACAAAAAAGTCATTGCGGTCATTCGGCGCGTTAAAAGCCTTAACAGATAAAACGTTATTTTGCCCAGTCTTTAGAAGATCAATATGNTCGCTTATGTCNAAATTTTCGTAGCCCAATAATTTATTTATACCTTTAGNATAAGAATTATATCGAGGTTTCTCTGGCGCATTANATGACGCTACAGNAACTCCGTTAATGGAGGCTATAAATCCATCGTCGTAATATATGCGTAATATTAACGCCTTAATTGCATCTAAGTTATTAATTTCGAAATTTTTTCTTATCCATAAACATCTTTTGGACGTTGGTATCTTTCTTTTGATTAAATCCTTATAAAAACTNCTTCCGGATTTAACAAAGCCAAATCCTCCTTGAGCGTATATCCATGTTGCTGGAACATTATAGTTGGGATTTTCCCAGTCTAGTGACGCGTGAGTGCTAGCTGGAGTGATATAATGGAATTTTGAGTGTGCGGGAATAATCTCTTCCAGTTCTCCCATCATTGGGACTCCATATGCGTTATCTTCATTGCCGGAAGGAAAATTGGGGTCGAATTTATCTATGAATTCACCATCAGGATTTGATAGCCCGAGAAACTCGCCTGAACGAGATAATCTAAAGCTTGCATGAAGAGGTTTGCCTTTTTCGCTTATGTTGTTTCCTGAAGCATGGACCAACAAAAAACCTTTAGGCTCAATTTCTATATGGGGAAAAATCCATTTTAGAGGGGTGTCTGGGTTATCNCTTAATCCCCAGCCTTCAAGGTTAAGTGATTTTTCGGCAGGATTAAAAATTTCAATCCAATCAGAAGATTCATCAAAGTTATCTCTAAGTGAATTGTCATTTGCTGCGACAATTTCACTAATGTAAGGGTCGTTTGCTAAAACATTTTGATTAAGCGCTAAAATAAATATTAACGAAATCCTGAAATTGTATGGTTGTATATATGACAACAATTAGTCCCCTCAAATTTTATGAAACTAAGAAAATGTAACCCCTCTAGTCAAATGGCAAAAGATCAATATAATTTAAGATTANTTCTGGAGGGCACTTTCACGTTCAATTAATGAGGGATGGTCATAATGAAACCCACTGTAAAGCGGGTGAGGGGTGAGGTTCGATAGGTTCTTTTCATTTAGTTTTCTCAATGCTGTGACCATCGGGAGGTTTGAACCAATAACAGTAGCGGCAAACTTGTCCGCTTGATATTCAAATTTTCGAGACCAGTAGCTGGAAAGCGGAGTAAGCCAAAAGGTAATATTGCTAGATAAGAGGATAAATAAAATAAAAGGAGGGCCAAATCCGTAACCTTCTGATGAAAATCCAAATGCCTCCACAAAGCCCGCTTGTTTGGCTATTAAGTCTAATANGTATAACCCTGCCAAAGTTAAGCAGAATGACCAAATTATCATCTTAGGAACATGTTTAAGTTTGTAATGGCCAATTTCGTGAGCCAGTACGGCTTCTAGTTCCTCCTCCTCTAATTGGTTTATGAGTGTGTCAAATAAAGCGATTTTTCTACCCTTCCCAAGTCCTGTGAAAAAAGCATTAGAGTGATTTGATCTTTTGCTTCCATCCATAACTTGAATACCTGCATTTATAAATCCTGTTCGTTTAGCAAGTTTGTTTAATCTGCTTTTTAAATCGCCATCAGGGAGTGGGCTGAACTTATTGAACAATGGTAAAATTAAGATTGGGGTTACAATACTCATTAGAAGTTGGAATACTACAATAATTGCCCAGACCCAAATCCACCAAAATTCACCTCCAGCTTTCTGTGTCAAAAGTACAAGCCAGAGTAATGGAACTCCAATTATAAAACTTAATATTAATCCTTTTGCTTGATCAGCCCACCATGTGTTTTGTGTGGAATTATTAAAACCAAATTTTTCCTCAATTCGAAATTGTGCGTACCATGAGAATGGCATGCTTAGTGTTTGGAGCATCCAGATGATTAGCCATATTGCAACTGCTATTGCAAATTCGCGTCCACCTATGAAATCAGCGATAAGAGTAAAAGTTTCAGCTAAAACTCCAGAAAANAGAATTGTTATAAGTATAATGGTTGAGTAAATATCTAGAATTGTTCCGTGTTTTGCNTTAGCTAGGGTGTAGTTTACTGATTTTTGATATGTTTTNTCGTCCATTACTTTCTTAAATGGTTCAGGGACAGATTTGGCGTTTTTACGAACGTGAGTTGTATTTAAGTGGTCTAGCCAAAATTCAAAAACAAATCGAATAATAATAAGAGAAAGTGCAATTACTCCGAAAGCAATATTTGGATTGTTCAAATTCATAGTGTTTGGTCAATTATTTCATATAGGGTGGAGAATATTTTCTTTATTTGTGTTTTGGTAGTGCAATAAGGAGGCATAATAACTATGACGTTACCAATGGGNCGGGTGAGAATTCCTTTTTTTGCTAATCCTGAACATACGCGAATTCCTGCTTGTTCATTTAAATTAAAAGGTTCTCGTGTTTTCCAGTCACGCACTAATTCGATTCCTAATACACAGCCAGATTGTCGCATGTCACCTACAGTTTCAAGTTCCCATAGCTTCTTTGAATAATCCTTTATGCTTTTAGCAAGTTGGCTTCTTTTTTCCTTATTCGATTCAACTAGTTCTAAGCTTGCTAAACTAGCCGCTGCGCCTAGCGGGTTTCCGGTGAAGCTGTGACCGTGAAAGAAAGTTTTAAAGTCTGAATATTCACCAAGAAATGCGTCAAAAACTCTTTGTGTGGTTAATGTGGCCGCCATTGGCAGGTAGCCGCCGCTTAGTCCTTTTGCTATACAAAGATAATCTGGCTGCACATTTTCTGAATGACTTGCAAATATTTGGTCTGACGCGCGGCCAAGTCCTGTCATAACTTCATCAGCAATAATTTGTGCATTATGGTGTCGTGCAATATTCGTAACCTTAGACAACCATCCTTTTGGTTGAGGGATTAAACCTGCTGGTCCTTGCATCCCAGGTTCGACTAGAAAAGCAGCGTAATTCTCTCCTTTCTTTTTTTGTTTTTCAAATTTTTGTTCAACTTGTTTTACGCATTCCATATTGCATTTGCTATATAAGCGTGCATCGGCACGCTCAGGTGTGGCTTTGTTATATGGACAGCGGTAGCAATAAGGAGAGATAACTTTGTCTGTTTTGAATAATAATCCAGAATATGCTTTGTGAAATAGGTCTATATGGCCAGCGCTAACCGCTCCAACCGTATCGCCATGGTAGGCTCCTTCTAGAGATAGGAAACGAGGTTTTTTTGAGGCTCCTGAACGTTTTGCAAATTCGTATGACAATTTTATGGCAACTTCAACAGATGTTGATCCATCGTCTGAAAAGAATACTTTTTTTAATCTAGGCTGTTTTTTCTTATAAAGTTTTTTTGGATTCGCTAAACGTACTAATTGTTCCCCTAATTTGCTGGCAGGTACGTTCGAGAAACCAAGTGCAGAAACATGAGATACTTTTTTTAATTGATCTTGAATAGCACGATTAATTTTCGGGTGATTGTGTCCGTGTAGATTTGTCCAAATAGATGAGTTTGCATCAAGAAATTTGCGGCCTTTGTTATCCCATAGTACCGATCCTTTACCTTTAGTGAGAACAATGGGCTCTGTCTTTAGCCAGTCTTTCATTTGAGTAAATGGATGCCAAAGATACTTATGATCTTGTTTTCCCGGGCTAATATTTCTCATTATTTTTAAATTGAAATCTCATCGTAATCGTTTAAATCAAGCTCAAATCCTGTGCCAAATGGTTGATTGTTGATAGAAGATAAGTCTATTTGGCCATTAATGATTTCTAGGGTAGGCCAGCCATTAGTGCTCTTTGAGTAAAGTTTCTTGTGTGAATCAAGTATCTGATTTTTCGTCTTATCCGGAAATTGAGATAGACCCGCCATATAGTGATGCCCATTGCGTTCGACACTTTCTATTCCGAGTATTGCCATTACAGCGAGATCTTGTATGACGGCAATTGGTCCAACGTTGCAAAGATCTTCACCACTCATAACCGCTTTTAGGCCATTCTGCCGACGGTTTTCAAGTAGGCAAGAGTTAGCAATGCCTTTGAATATGCCTTTACAGTTTTTATGACTTGTTCCTGAATAACCTATTGAAATCGCTTCTGGTAAACTTGTGAGAGTGCTGTCGGATTCGTCAATTATTATAGGGGGGCTTTTATGCCATTTATTAAAATCTTCCCTTAATGAACTGTCTAAAGCCACATCACGGTGTAGTGGCTGTTCAATGAATAGTAGATGCTCAAAAAAACGTGATAATCGATTTTGTTTTTTGAGTTTAATCCAATAATCTTGAAAAGATGNTATAGAATCAAATTGTTCGTTTCCGTCTAAGCTAAATTTAAAGCTTTCTTTTGCATTATTATTTATAACTTTTTCAATATCTATCAACCTTTTCAAATCCCATTCAAGATCCCCGCTGATTTTAATCTTAAAATGTCGTAATTTATAATATTGAATGCATTGTTCAAGTGATTGAGGAAGTGAGTCGTCGAGCTTCTCATCGGAAGGTATTTCTTTTTCAAATAGAGAGTCCCCAAGACCGATTGTGTGTCGTGCTGTTATTTTTGATAAGGGTTGCTTTGGTAATAATTTATTAAACGAGATTCCCTTTAATTCAGAATGAATACTGCTAGCGGAAAATCCCAGTGAGCCTTTTAGTAAAGATTCGCTAAATGATTGGGAGTGGTGTTTGCAGGTTGCTTCAATTATTGATCTTTCAACTAGTGAGGTGCCGAAATGAGCCAGTAGACTTGGAATTGATTGCTCTTGGGCCCATTTTTCTTGCTTATCATAGATCAATCTCCAGAGCTCAAATAAATTTTCGGCTTCGCAGTTGATAGATATTTGAATGGCATTGCGAATTACTTTTAGCATTTCTGCAATTTCATTTTTTATAGTTTCATTTGGGACCTTGGTAAACCACTTTGGAGGAAGCAAATCAGAGGCTATTCCTGATGATTTTTTTCTGTTTATTTCTACTTCCACTTTTACAAATATCATTGGAACTTCAGTCATTGTTGCTATTCCATATTTAAATGGTATGCGNGTCTTAAGCTCGATTCTATGAATGGTAGCAGATTTAATCCTCACCGACATGCGAGAAGTGTTAAACAGAGAGGCGTCCTCATCAAGATTAGCATCGTGCATTAATGTAGAATTTTGGTAACTTTTTTTTGTGAAGTTGCTTTTTATTGGTGATATAGTCGGAAAGCCAGGNAGAAAGGCTGTACGATATTTTTTGCCGCGCCTTCGTGAGTCTCTTGATTTGGATTTTGTGATTGCAAATGGAGAGAATATGGCTGGGGGTTCAGGCGTGACACCATCTACAGCAAATGAGGTGTTTGAGTCAGGGGTGGATGTGATGACTTGTGGAGATCATCTTTGGGATAAGCGTGAAGTTGTGTCTTTGCTTAAAAATGAATCTAGATTTGTTAGGCCTAATAACTATCCACAAGACACTCCTGGTCAAGGTTTCTGTATTCAGAAAAAATCTAATTTGCCACCTATTGGAGTGTTGAATTTACAGGGGCAGACCTTTATGCGTCCAATTGAAAACCCTTTTTATTCTGCTGAGTCTGCGGTCAATGATTTAAAGAAAAAAACTAATATAATTTTTGTTGATATGCATGCTGAAACAACATCTGAAAAAATTGCTATGGGGCGTTTTCTTGATGGTCGAGTTAGTGCGGTTATTGGCACTCATACTCATGTGCAAACAGCTGATGAACAGATTTTTCCAGGGGGAACTGCTTTTCTTTGTGATGCTGGTTGTACCGGNCCACAGGAGAGTATTCTAGGGCGAGAAATTGAGCCTATTATTCAAAGGTTTTTGACATATCAGCCTCAGCGATTTGGGGTGGCTTCAAAACGTGTCACTCTAAATGGTGTTATTGTAGAAATTGAGGAATCTACTGGTAAATCTATTTCAATAAAACGTGTTTCTGAAATTTTGCCAGATAGTCAAATTGAGTAATGAGCCGAAAACAACACAGTCAGTGGGAGTTTGGTGATTTGCTGAATTCAGAATCTCGAAAAGTTTATACAGTCACGAATCTTAACCGAGCTGTTAAGAACTTGATCGAGAATCAATTAGGCAGTGTTTGGGTGGAAGGGCAAATTACTGGATTGAGGCGACAGGCTTCTGGGCACATTTACTTTTCAATAAAAGATGAAAAAGGACAGATCAATTGCGCCTTGTTTCGTGGTTTTTCTTCTAACGTTCAAAGTTTATTAAAAGATGGCGAGTTAGTTTTAATTCGAGGGGATGTAACAATTTATGAGCCTAGNGGNCAGTATCAANTAATTGTAAGAGAAGTTGAATTAAAGGGCAGGGGAGCTTTGCAGGTTCAATTTGAAAAGCTGAAAGCCAAGCTTGATGCGGAAGGATTATTTGCGGCTACTAATAAAGTTAGTCTTCCGCTATATCCAAATAGAATTGGTATAATAACATCTGATTCTGGAGCTGCACTTCGGGATGTCGTTAATGTCATACAAAGAAGGTATTCTTCTTTAGAATTAGTACTTGTCTCATGCCGAGTTCAAGGGGATGGGGCTTCCGCAGAAATGGCAAACGCTGTGAGGCGGCTTAATGATTGGGAAAGAAACCATAAAGGCTCGTTGGATCTAATTTTATTAACTCGTGGCGGTGGTAGCATGGAAGATTTATGGGCTTTCAACGAAGAAATATTAGCTAGGGCAATATTTGAGTCAGATTTGCCTGTTGTTTCAGCAATAGGTCATGAAATTGATTTCTTAATAACAGATTTTGTTAGTGATGTTAGAGCGGCTACTCCAAGTGCTGCAGCAGAATTAATAACTGAAGGTGTTTGCTCAAAAAAAGGCTTTATTGAAGACGTTTTTCGCCGAGTTTTTAGGCTGGNGTATGATAAAGCTAGTAACTTGAGGCGAGANCTTAGTCATAGTCTTCATCGTTTAAAACAGGCTCATCCAGAACGTAAATTGATGGCTTCTAGTCAAATGCTAGACGAGTTGAATAATGATTTAAAGCGTTTGATTAAGCGGAGCATTGAGATGTCTGAGTACAGAATAATAGAACTTAATAGAAGGCTTTTAATACAAAGTCCAGACAGGTTTGTTAAGAGGCATAAGGAACGGCTTTCTTGGTTGTTGAGAAGATTGAATGAGGCATCACTTAAGAGGCTTGAGGCATGCCGTTCTGCATATGANAAACTACATGGTAACATTCTTTTACTTTCCCCTGAAAACACTCTTTCAAGAGGCTACTCCATAACTAGTGATCCAAGAACCGGTGAGATAATTCGTGATTCAAAACGTGTACAGTCAGGTCAAACGATTTCAACACGTCTTAAAGAGGGGGAAATAATTAGTACAGTTGAGAGAAATCAGAATTGAAACACTTTTGGAGTGAGNNTTTGAATATTTATTCCCACTCAATTGTTGCGGGAGGCTTGCTGGAGATATCCATGCATACTCGATTTACTCCTTTAACCTCATTGATAATCCGATTAGAAAGTGTTTCTAATATTTTATAAGGTAGCTTGACCCAGTCAGCNGTCATTCCGTCTTTCGATTCAACAGCTCTTATAGCTATTGTGTATTCATAGGTTCTTTCGTCGCCCATAACACCTACGCTTTTAACTGGTAATAATACGGCAAAGCTCTGCCATATTTTGTAATAGAGATTGTTAGATTTCATTTCTTCTACAACAATCGAATCAGCATTCCTGAGTATTTCGCATCGTTCCGATGTTACTTCACCCAAGATTCTTACAGCTAAACCTGGCCCTGGAAATGGTTGTCGCATGACTACTTCTTTAGGAAGGCCAAGTTCAGTGCCTAGTTGCCTTACCTCATCTTTAAATAAGCAACGAAGAGGTTCTATCAGCTTGAAGTTCATTTTCTCTGGAAGTCCTCCAACATTGTGGTGGCTCTTAATGAGTGCAGCAGGATTTCCAGCAATAGGTACTGATTCGATTACGTCAGGATAAAGTGTTCCTTGTGCTAGGAACTTGGCTTTGCCAACTTTTCTAGTAGCTTTTTGAAAAACATCAATAAATGTATTACCTATTATTTTTCTTTTTGTTTCAGGGTCAGTGACATTGCGAAGTTTTCTTAGAAATAGAGCGGTTGAATCTTCGTAATGAAGTTTAATTTTAAACGCTTTTCCGAAAAGTTTCTTTACGGCTTCTGCCTCTTTTGCTCTTAGCACACCATTGTTAACGAAAATACATGTAAGCTGTTTACCAATTGCTTTTTGTATTAGTGCGGCAGCAACGCTTGAGTCAACTCCACCACTTAGTCCTAGAATTACTTTTTCTTTTCCAACTTGTTCTCTTATTTCTTCAATAGCTTGGTCGACATAATTCCGCATTGTCCATTTTCGTCCGCATTTACAAATTTTATGAACAAAATTAGCTATGATTGTTTTACCTTTTGGGGTGTGGACTACTTCGGGATGAAACTGCAAACCATAATATTTGGATTTGGTGTTTTCAATTGCTGCAAATTTGGAATTTTCAGTAATAGCAGCTGTTTTAAAACCTTTTGGAAGTTTTGTAAGTTTGTCACCATGTGAGTTCCATACTTGGAGCTTGTCTGGAAGTCCTGCAAACAAAAGGCAGCTTGTTTTTTTGATCGTTAGCAAGCCTTTGCCGTATTCACGTTTTTGCCCTTTTTCAACTTTACCATCCAAATATTTAGCCATTAACTGAAGGCCGAAACAAATGCCAAGGACTGGAATGCCAAGTTTAAATATATCTTTATCCGGAAGTGGGGCTTTTTTGGAATAAACACTAGATGGGCCTCCAGATAAAATAATTCCTTTTGGATTTATTTTGCTAATTTCAGATGCAGGCGTGTTGTAATGAAGGATAATGGAATAAACTTTGCACTCACGGATACGTCGAGCGATGACTTGTGTGTATTGGGATCCGAAATCAAGAATAACTACCTGTTCGTTCATGCCTGGAAAAAACGGATATTAAAAACTATTCTTATATCTCTTTGCGAGACAAAAAGGTAAAGGGCTTATTTCTTTAATCTTTAATTGAAAATTATGTTTTAAGATAATTCTGGAATAACTTTTCCATCTCGAACGATCATCACTGGGCGTCCTGTAGGAGTATGATATTCTTTTGTATGATCAATTCCTAGGGAATGGTAAAAGGTGGCTGCAACGTCGTCAGGTGTAATGACTCGGTCTTTAGGGGCTTCTCCTTTTGCGTCTGATTCTCCAATTAATTGCCCACCTTTCATTCCACCTCCTGCAAGAAGGCAAAACATTGAACGTGGGTAATGGTCTCTGCCACCTCTGGGATTAATCTTAGGAGTGCGTCCAAATTCTCCAGTAACAAAAACAGAAGTTGTTTCCAGTAAGTTTTTAGCTGTTAAAGCCTGTAGCATTCCAGCAATTCCGTCGTCTAAATTTGGAAGGTTATTATCTTTGAGTCGGTTGAAATTATCCCTATGAGTATCCCATCCTCCTAGTTGGATTGAAACTAGCCGAACCCCCGATTCAATTAGTCTTGTTGCCAATAAACAGCTTTGAGAGAAGCTGCCGGGGCCAAACATATTGCTAATTGAAGACGATTCCTTTGTTATATCAAAAGCTTCCCTAGTACGATTGGAACGCATCATAAAGTATGCTTTTTGGCTAAATTCATCCATTCCACTTAGTATCTTATCTTCATTTGCAAAATTGCCAAATGCGGTGTCGTATCTTTTGACGAGATCATTACGCCGGTCAATATCTTCTAATGTTAAACCGTTCGAAAGAGATAGTCCTCGAATGTCCATTGGTTCCCCGGCCTTAGGGGAAGTTCCGGTTTCAAGTGGTCCAAACTCTAATCCAAGAAATCCAGTTGGAGTTGTTGAGCTTTTAGGGATCGCTACAGAACTAGGAATTTCTGCAGACTTCTTCAACTCTTTGCTTATGACGGCGCCGAAGGTTGGATATTTTAGTGCAGGCATGGGGCGGTTACCTGTCATTAGATATTCTGCCCCTAAACGGTGAGCTGCTAAACTGTGGCTTACTCCTCTAAGAATTGAGTATTTTTCTGCGCATTTGGCCAGTTTTGGCAAATGTTCGGAAATCCTTGTTCCGGGTATATTTGTACTGATTTCTTTGAATTGACCTCGATGAGTATCTGGTGCGTTAGGCTTCATATCAAATGAGTCCATATGGCTAGGGCCACCAGCTAGTCTTATATAGATTGCGGCTTTGGCTTTTCCTTTAGAATCGCCAGTACTTGATGCTTCGTAATAATCAGGCAGCGCAAATCCCGCGCCAGCTAATGCTCCGATTTTAAGAAAATCTCGTCGTATTATGCCGTCACAACAAATTTGTTCGTTCATTATGTTCTGTAATTAATGGTTAACTAAGAATTCTTTGGTGTTAAGTAATGCCCATAGCAGCTCCTTAATACCGTCTATCTTGTTGTTTGCTTTGTTAATATCGGTCGTTGCCCTAGCTCGTTCAAGAGGTGTTGGAAATCGACTAAGTGTTCGAAGGAATGTCTCGCTAATTAACTGATCTAAATCCCTTGATGTTATTACTTTTTGATCAGTTTTTGTAATCTTGTTAGTGCTTAATTTGTTTATAGATCTGTTAATTCTTTTTAACTTATTAAGATGAAGCTTCCTTGCTGCTGAGTATTTTTCCATAGCAGTTTTGTTACGAATATTCTTTGGCTGTTTTGGTGCGTTTGTAACAAGCTTCTTTCGTTGCTCGTATAACTTTTTAAGTTGTTTGCTTATTTTGCCCTTTGGTTCCCTGTCAGCTTTACTGTTATATGCTTTGTTTAATTCGGTAATCCATCCTGGTTTGCGTCTGTCATTTCCGCTAACCAAAGCATTTAAAGACGGGTCATTTCGCGTGTAAATAGCTTGTAATAATGTTGGGGAATCAGAACGTTCGCAGTCACAGTTTTCAGCCCTCTCAGGTTTTCCAAAAACACTTAGTGCATAAGCCATAGAGGTAACATTCTTGTTTTTACGGCTCATTGCATCGGGNCCGATCGTTCTGTTTTTAGCAGATGATGATAAATCTTCGATTCTCGAATGACTTGCTGTAGCTNGACTTATTGCATCAGCCAAAACTTCTGCGGGCAGGCGTCTAATTGTCATTCTGCTAAAGTTAGATTCGTCTTTTTTGTTTGTCTCAGTTGGCCTCCAGCTTCTCTGATATGAATCACTATTTAGTATTGTTCGATGAAGCCATTTCATATCATAGCCAGATTTAATAAACCCATTAGCTAGATATTCCATTAATGGTTTATTAGANGGGGGATTAGCAAGGTTCATATCGTCTACTGGATNTACGATTCCNCGGCCAAAATAATTATGCCAAACTCGATTAACAAACGCTTGAGCAAAATATGGATTTTCCTCTGAACGAAGCCAGTCCATTAGGGGTTGGCGTGGGTCGTTATATTCAGTCAGATGAACATCATCTCCTCCAAGCACACTTGGAGTGATAACACGTGACGCCGTCTTTTTTCTTCTGTTTCCTTTAAATTTGCGAGACTTGCCCTTTGGGGCGCTTATGTATAATTCCTTCCATGGAACGGGATCCCCTAATTTTGCAAGACGTTGGATTTCATTTCTCTTGTCACGATTNCCACTTGGTTTCTTTTTATCGTAACCAATTGATGTCTCGATCTTCTTCATCAAATTTTGGTAGTTTAACGATCCATCACTTTTATCACCCTTGGTNGTGTTTGCTTTAAATTGTATTGGTTCAAAAAANGCNTGAAATTTCTTAAAGTCTTGTTGAGTCCATTGGTCAAAGGGATGTTTGTGGCATTGAGCGCACTGTATGCGAACACCTAAAAAAGAGTGTGCAAAACTTAGCGCTTTTTCCTCGGCCTTTGGACATTGCGTCGGGCCCAATATAGAGGCATTGATTCACGAGTGTGGAAGGGGATTGGATCTTCAGTTTTATAATGCTGGCTCATGCCACTTGAAAACTGAATGAAGTTCTCATTCTTTTCTCGACTAGTAGCCATGATTAGACCATGAGCAATTTGGTCGTATGGAGTGTTAGCTTTTACTCGATGATGAATCCAGTCGTACCAGTGGCTTGCCATTTCATCTCGAAAATATGGTTCGCCTTGGTTCTGTGAATTGTTACCTGTGAAGTCGCAAAGCTTAGTGGTCCACCAAGCAGAGTACCCAGGCCTGTCAAATAATTCTTCAATCTTATTACTCCTCTTGTTTGGGGTTTTATCTTTTAGAAATGATCTAATCTCAGATGGAGTAGGTAGCGATCCGGTCAGGTCTAGTGATGTTCTGCGTAGAAATTCTTCATCTGAGCAAATTGATGATGGAACTATTCCTAATTTACTTAACTTGCTAATAATTAATTCATCAANTTTTGTGCGGCTGATAATTTTTGGAAAATTTTCGGCAGTCAAATCTGATATAGGCCTTATGACGGGGATGGGCTGAACGCCGTTGTCATAAAAGGCNATTATATGCGTATCTCCTTTTCCAACAGATTTAACAATTCCGTTTTTATCTACCAATGCTATAGAATCGTCGTTTGATCGAAATCGAGTTAGTTCGGTTATATCTTCTTTTGAGCCATCATCCCAATATACAATAACTTGAAGTTTTTGTTCTTGGTTGTCTTTAGTGAATTTAATTGAGCTAGGTTGAACTTCTAGTCGATCGAAATTCGGTGTTGTTTTTGAATCGTTTACAGCTCCATTTTTGATCCAGTTGAGAAGCAATTGGTATTCCCAGCTATCTTTTTTGAATCGNAGTTTTCCTTTGTGTTTCTCTTGCATTGTGGGCTTCAGCAAAAGCAGACTATTTGAAGGGTTTTCCTTATCAGCGCGACGCCCTTCTTCTTCAGATGCAATTTCTTTGTGATCTTTATCAAAGTCATAACCAAAAAGGGAAAGCTGCAGATCGCCTTTTCCAGCAAATGAACCGTGACATTCTCGCCCGTTGCACCCTCGCACGCCGAGTAGTGGAACTACATGTTGGCGGAAGCTTGGAATATTATTTGCATTCGGATGGCCAAACCTTTGTGATGGTGTTTTTAAGGGCGCTGCATCAAGGGAATAGAGTCCTGCTAATAAAAAAGCGAAAAATCCCTTTTGAAACAATGCTGTTAATCTTTTAGCCATAATGCATCCACGTATATTTACTNGATAATTATACTGCGAAAAATTGATTTTATTCAATGATTTTCACGACTTTATTGTGTTTTTCTAAAAGTCGAAATTATCGATAATGAATTGTGCTGTTTGCCCTGAATTTCTCATGCTGCGAAGACTTAGTGCGTTAGAACGTTTTGCTAATCTTTCGCCATTTAAGTCATTTACAAGTGGGCAATGAAAAAATTCTGGAACAATCCATTCCATCGCATAATACAACAAAATTTGNCGAGCTGTGCATTTNAGAAGATCAGCTCCGCGAACCACTTCAGTAACCCCCATATCATGATCATCAACAACAACTGCNAGTTGGTAACTGGGAATATCATCGTGTCGCCATATTATAAAATCTCCAAAATCTTTGTTTGTAACAAATTGTTGCTCTCCAAAGTTTCCGTCAAAAAATTTAATTTTTTCCATTGAGGGAATTCGAAAGCGCCAATTTATTTTATCCTCTTGTTTTGTTTTGATGTATGGATCTTGATTGTTTTTGGGTCTGCAAGTGCCTGGGTAAACAGGTTCTATGCCTATTTTATGCGGGGCACTCGCAGCTTCAGCAACATCCTTTCTTGAGCATTTGCAAGGGTAAATAAAACCTCGAGATTGTAATTCTTCAAATACTTTCCTGTACCGGTCAGTTCTCTGGCTTTGTATATAAGGATTGTGAGGTCCTCTTATATCTGGGCCTTCATCCCATTTTATACCTAACCATTGTAGATCATGAATTGCGGATTCATGATATTCTTGTTTACATCTTTGAATATCTAGATCCTCGCATCTGTATATTAGTTTTCCTTTAAAGTCTTTGGCNCGTTTTGCGGCTATCCAAAATGTNTGTGCATGTCCGAGATGTAGATGCCCAGTTGGAGTAGGGGCAATTCTGCCTCGATAAGATGTTATGTGTTTTTTACTCATCAAGAAGTCGTTTTGTAATGTCCGAATATGCATCTATTCGTCGATCACGTAAAAACGGCCAATGAGTTCTTGTGGTGTCAACTTTACTTAAATCCAAGTCACATATGAGAGTNGTCTCATCTAGCGCAGCTTTTTTTATCAGCTCTCCAGAAGTGTCAGCTATAAAACTTTGTCCCCAGAAATCTATTCCATCTGCATTATTTGTTACCTCATGACCAACTCTATTAACTGAAGCTACATAGCATCCATTGGCAATTGCATGGCTACGTTGAATTGTTTCCCAAGAGTTGTGCTGTCTTTTGCCGTATTTATTTTTTTCCGAAGGATGCCAGCCAATAGCTGTAGGGTAAAATATAATTTCTGCTCCCTGCATTGCTGTCAACCTAGCTGCTTCTGGATACCATTGGTCCCAGCATATTAATACACCGATTTTACCAAATGGAGTTTCCCAAGACTTGAAGCCGAGATCGCCCGGGGTGAAATAAAATTTTTCATAATAAAGNGGGTCGTCAGGTATGTGCATTTTTCNATAAACACCTAGAAGTGAACCGTCTGTATTAATGATGGCAGCACTGTTATGATAGACNCCAGAACCTCTCTTTTCAAAAATAGAAACAATTAGNACTACTTTGTAGCNNTTTGCTAATTGTTGAAANGCCNTTGTNGTTGGNCCCGGAATTGGTTCAGCCAGCTCGAATTTTGAATGGTCTTCACATTGACAAAAATATTCGGTTAAAAAAAGTTCCTGTGTGCAAATAATCTGAGCGCCGTCTTTTGCNGCCTGCTCTGCCTTGGTTAAGGTACTTGATAAGTTTTCGGAAGGTTCTTTGTGGGCCTTAGCTTGAATAAGACCAACAGTGACCAATTGACTTTTGTTGAGCATTAATTAATGCCCTGGTTCGCGCTTAATATTAGCGCCCAGAGATCTCAATTTTCCATCAATATTTTCATACCCGCGATCAATATGATAGACCCTNTTTACTCTTGTTGTGCCTTGTGCTGAAAGGCCAGCTAAAACGAGTGCTGCAGAAGCNCTTAAATCGCTGGCCATNACGTCNGCNCCACTAAGTTTTGANCCTCCTTTTACGATNGCACTGGGTCCTTCAATTGAAATATCCGCTCCCATTCTAGCAAGTTCGTTTACGTGCATAAATCGTGATTCAAAAATTCGTTCTGTAATAATGCTAATCCCAGGGGACTTTAACATTAACACCATCATCTGCGCCTGAACATCTGTCGGAAAGCCTGCATGTGGCATTGTTGTTATATCCACAGATTTTAGTTTGGCTGAAGGTTTAATATGTATAAGGTTTTTTTCTGCGTTAAACTTAATGCCAGCCTCACGCATTTTATCTAGAACCGCACTAAGGTGCCCCGGTATGCATCCCTTGACCTTTACGTTTCCGTTTGTAACTGCTCCGGCCAAAGCGAAAGTCGCGGCTTCAATTCGATCTGGTATAACTCGGTGTTCAGCGCCATGTAACTTTTTAACGCCTTGTATAGTTATTGTTGGGCTTCCAGCACCTGAGATCTTTGCGCCCATGGCTAAGAGAAAATTAGCGAGGTCTTCAATTTCAGGCTCGCAAGCGGCACTATGTATTACCGTTTTCCCTTTTGCCAGAGTTGCGGCCATCATTAGGTTTGCAGTTCCAAGCACTGTTGGGCCGCATCTTCCCCCTAGAAAACTCTCAGCCCCCTGTAGATTCTTTGTTTTGGCATGCACATATCCAGATTTTATACTTATCTTAGCTCCCAGATCTCGCATTCCTTTAAGATGTAAATCAATAGGCCTTGCNCCGATTACACACCCTCCAGGCATGGAAATTTTTGCTTCCTTAAGTCGCCCCATTAATGGTCCAAGAATACATATTGAACCTCGCATTTTTCTAATTAAATCATAGTCTCCAAAGCCTTCGATTTTTTTTGCGCGAACTCTAATCGTTCCTTTGCCTGTTTCTACAGATGCCCCTAGTGATTTTAAAATTCTGGTCATGAACCTAACATCACTTAGATTAGGTAGATTTCGTAATACACACTCTTCATCAGTAAGCAGTGTGGCTGCCATTAGTGGAAGGGCAGCATTTTTGGCCCCGCTTATTTTGACTTCACCTTTAAGAGCGGTGCCTCCTTTAATTACTAAGCAGTCCATTTAATTGAGGTCGAGAGTTTTACGTTAAAGTGATGTTCTGGCAATCACGATTCTAGCTTTCTTTGAAAGGTCAAATGCAAATTTAACACTAGACCAGTTAGGGTTTTGGAAAATATTATTAATTTGATTTTTTTGACCATCACCAAATTCGGCCATTAAAGAACATCCTTGAACTAGTAAGTCTGAGCTTTTAAGAGCTAGAATGCGGTAGTAGTCCAGCCCATCACTTCCTCCATCTAAGGCTATGTGCGGGTCAAAATCGCGAACTTCTGGCTGCAATGTTAAAATTTCTTTTGTAGGAATATAAGGGGGATTAGAGACTATCAAATGCATTTTTTCAGAATCGGCTAGGGCTAGTCCGTCTTCATGTCGAAACTCTATTCTGTCAGTAACGCCCAGCTGATCTGCATTCCTGTTTGCTAAAGAAAGGGCGTCTTGCGATATGTCCGATGCAATTATTTTGGCGTTGATGAGTTTTTTGGCAAGGGCTATTGCAATACATCCACTACCAGTGCCAAAGTCGTAAATTAATGGTGATGGATGGTCTTTAAGCTCTTTAATAGCTAATTCAATAAGTTGCTCGGTTTCAGGTCTTGGGATTAATGCAAATTTAGATACTTCAAAATTTATTCCGTAGAAATTAGTAGAGTTAAATATATGCTGAAGCGGTTCTCTATTTGCTCTGCGATTTGCTTGTTCTAAGAGGATCTTGGTTTGGGTTTGATCAAGATTTTTATTAAGGTGCAATGTTAGTTCTGAGCGACTGCATCCTATAAGATCTGAAATTATCCATTCTGCATCAGTGGNGGGGGATTCAATCCCTGACTCTTTAAATTTAATTACTAGCTCTTTTTTTGCATTATCAATTGTCATTGTCGAATCAATCCGTCCGCGACACCAAGCCACTTATAAGTGGTTAGTTCTTCTAACCCCATTGGTCCTCTAGCCCCAATTTTGTCTGTGCTAATACCAATTTCTGCTCCCATTCCAAATTCCCCTCCATCTGTGAAGCGTGTTGATGCATTCCAAAATATTGTCGATGAATCAACTTGGGTTTGAAACTGTTTAGCGGACTCAGGGTTTTTTGTGATGATTGTCTCCGTATGTCCAGATCCGTGAATATTGATATGATCTATAGCCTCTTTTATCCCGTTCACTACTTTAATTGAAAGTATAAGGTCTAGATATTCCTCGTCCCAGTCGGAGTCGTTTGCTGTTTCAATTTTGATTCCGGAACCGGTTAAAATGTTTTTAGTTATTTTATCCCCGCGAAGCTCTACTCCGGAATCAGAAAGTTTTTTACTCAAGGAAGGTAATATATTATTTGCAATGGATTTATCAATAAGAAGAGTTTCAAGAGCATTGCAGACTCCAGGTCTATGTACCTTAGAATTAAAGGCAACTTCTTCAGCCATTGATTGATCAGCATCCCCATCAATATAGACATGGCAAATGCCCTTGTAATGTTTGATTACAGGTACACGTGAGCATTCAGCTACTGCTCGGATAAGGTTCTCACCACCTCTTGGGATACATAGGTCTACGTGATCAATCTTTGATAATAGTTCAGGAATTGCTGCTCTATCAGTAGTTGGAACAACCTGAATTGCATCTACAGGGAAATCTGATGAAATTTCTTTTGCTGCATTGACCATTATTTCAGCAATGATTCGATTTGAATTAATGGCCTCCTTGCCACCTCTTAAGATAGTAGCATTNCCTGACTTAAAACATAGGCTCGCTGCATCAGCGGTTACATTAGGGCGAGATTCATAGATTATAACAATCACCCCGATTGGGGCTGAAATTTTTGTTAATTGAAGACCATTAGGGCGTTTTCGTTCTTCCAAGACTCGCCCAACTGGATCTGACAGATTTGCAACCTCGCGTAATCCGGATGACATCGAAGTAATTCGATCATTGTCTAGTAATAATCGGTCTAATAGGGCTTTAGATAGNCCCATNTTATTTCCATTGGCAATATCTTTGGCGTTTTCTGATATTATTGCNTCAGAGTTGGCNTCAATNGCGTCAGCCATAGCAAACANGTACTTATTTTTATCGGCTTCAGTAAGNGATGCTAACTGATGNGAAGCCGTCTTTGCTCGCTTTGTTAAGTTTGTGATATCCTCCTTTAAACTCATGAACTGAGGTGAAAGTACCTTCAAGTTTGGCTNGGGAAAACCCAATTTGTGTTCAGTTTGATGCATTTTTCTTGGAGAAGGCTTTAGATTGCTTAAAAATGATNTGAAGGAGTTACCTTACAGNTAAATGGATGATCTTTTAAAATTAGAAAGAAATGTTCGTTCAANNTATGCCAAGACNCTNTCATTGCTAGCTAGTCGTTATCACTATCCTCTTCCTGTAAGTGATAGGGATGTTCCTGGTTTGCCTCGNGTTTTGTTTTTAGGGAATCATTCATCCGGGAAATCTTCTTTTATTAATCATATAGCAGGAATAGANATTCAGAAATCAGGTTTAGCGCCTACTGATGACGGGTTTACATTGGTTACTTATGGTGANGTTGAAGAAACACTCGATGGNCAAACNGTNGTNACACATCCTGATNTNGATTANCAAGANATGGCAGATTTAGGTCCTGAGTTTTTATCAAAGCTTCAATANAAAACTTATCCTGCAGAAGTNCTCAGACANCTTACTTTGATTGATAGCCCTGGAATGATTGACTCTGCAAGTGANGGTCAACATCGAGGATATGATTTTCGTGAATGTGTGCAACGTTTCGCAGAGAGTGCTGACTTAATTCTATTCTTTTTTGATCCNGACAAACCAGGAACAACTGGAGAGGCGATTTCAACATTTGCCGAACAATTGATAGGTTTAGAACATAANTTGTTAATTATTCTTAATAAGGTGGATTTGTTCGATCATATTAGGGANTTTGCTAGNACTTATGGNACTCTGTGTTGGAACTTATCNAAGACANTNCCTAGCAAAGATACTCCAAGAATTTATACAACATATCTTCCTGATTTTACTACTGGGGAAGTTGATCAAAAATATACAATTCCATTAGAGGATTTTGATGCTGCTAGAGAGGAGGTTATAGCAGAAGTTAAAAGGGCTCCTGCGCGAAGAGCTGACAATCTTGTTAGCGGTCTTCTGATTCAAGCTAAACGGTTGTCAGTTCACGCTCGAGTATGCCACGAAGTTGCTTCATATTATAATCGCCTAGTGAGTAAAATTAGATTTGGTGTTTTTAGTGTGTTGTTTGTTATATGCGGTTCCTTATGGCTCACAAGATTATGGTGGTTTAATGATGAGTGGGTAACTGCATTTAATGATGAGAACTGGGATGCTTTGGCTGTTCCTGGTTTTATTATAGGGGGTGGGATTCTTTTGTCTTTAGTCTTTTTATGGGCTTGTTCTATAGGTCTTCAAAAAATAAGAAAATCAATATCAACTGAAGAGAGTCTGGATGTATTTTTTAAGCGTGCATACAAGGGGGAGCTGTCACTTCGTAAGAGAGCTGATCTTTTTTCAATTTGGCAAGCGACTAAGCCTGGGGTTTTAGATGTCATTGATACTTATGGGTTAAGAAATTTATCTACATCTTCATCTTCTAGTAAGTTATTAAAAAATCTTCATCAATCCATTGAAAAGGATATACCGGCACTTCGTCGAAAAGTTGATTTTACNTCTACTNNAAATAGCNAATTAAGCGATAATGTTGCAGATGTTTCAGNTTNAAACGAGGATTTAACTTTAACTGAAACGCAAACTGAAGACAGAGATGGTGATTTTAAAAACCAAGATAATATTGCTTAAAANCATTAAATTCTTCACATTTTATAAATAGTTATTAACAACTTATAAATTNCTACTATAACGATACAGTTTAAGNAATTNTAGTTTTTTTATGCTANAAAAACTAATAAATGACAATTTTTGATTGACTTGATATGGTTGTCATTCAATTTCTCTTTCTGAGCGTTTTTATTGAATATACTCAGTTCCTCCTGGCCCAGTGACGACTATGCCGACCCGTCGCTGGGCTTCCTTTTATCTATGGGTTCTTGTTNGAAAATTTTTCTATCGACGTTTAATTCTAGATTTCCTCAAGTTCTCAATTAAAGTCATCTCAGCGTTTTAGAATTAGAGAAAATGATAAATCAGTTGTTATCAAAATATTGTTTGGTTCTGGCATGTTTTTATTTATTTACTATTACTGTAGAATCTGATGATTGGCCCCAGTGGCGCGGTAATGATCGGTCAGGTAATTGGAATGAAAGCGGTATAATAGAGAGTTTTCCTGCTGGTGGGCCAAAACTGCGCTGGTCAGCTTCAATAGGATCAGGTTACTCAGGTCCATCTGTATCAAATGGCAAAGTCTTTGTTATGGACAGATTGGTTAAANCNCTTGGGGCTGGCGGGNCCAAGGATCTTCATGATGGTAATCCTCCTAGAAACATAAATTTTGTTCGAAAACTTCTTCCCGGATCTGAACGAATANTTTGCCTAAACGAAAAGGATGGAAGTTTGCTTTGGTNCCGTGAATGGGACTGCAGTTATACAACNGTTGAGGCTTATGCGATAGGCCCTCGTGTAACTCCAACAGTTGATTCTGAGAGAGTCTATTCACTAGGAGCNGAAGGTAACTTGTTTTGTCATAATGTTAATGACGGAAAGAAAATTTGGTCTCGAGATTTTAAACAAGATTTTGGATTAAAAATTCCAGAGTGGGGAGTTTCTGCNCATCCTTTAGTTTATGAAAACAAGTTGTTATGTGTAGTTGGTGGTGATGGGACTACTGTTGTTGCTTTTGATAAAATGAACGGAAAAGAACTATGGAGCTCACTTTCATCTAAACAACCTGGTTATTGCCCCCCGGTAGTGCATGAACTTGGAGGTAAAAAACAATTATTGATTTGGCATAGTGATGCTCTTGAAGCATTAAATCCTACAGACGGAAGTGTTTATTGGACTGTTCAAATTAAACCAACTTATTCCATGTCTATTTCTCAGCCTGTAGTTTCTGAAAACCGAGTTTTTATAATGGCTTTTAATAGGGTCTCAGCTTGCATTGAGGTTTCAGAAAATGGTGATTCAGCCAAAATTGCTTGGAGAGGTAATACGCGTAAGGGGATAGCAGGAGTTCATAATACACCAGTTATTGTTGAGGGTCATATTTATGCATGCGGCTCGGGTGGAAGNTATACATGCGCAACACTAGCTGACGGCGAGCAGCTATGGACATCATATGCACCTTTTAAACGTGATCGCCCCATAANTTGGGGGAATGTTTTTACTGTGAAACAAGGNGANCGTTATTTTTTNGCAAATGATCTAGGGGAANTAATTATAGCAAAACTACAACCAAGTGGATATCAGGAGATAAGTAGGGCTAAATTAATCGAACCAACACATAAAGTTAGTGGGCGTATGTTAGTTTGGTCGCATCCGGCTTTTGCAAATCGAAGCATTTACCTTAGAAATGATCGTGAAATTCGTTGTTATGACTTATCAAAGTTATGAAACTTTTAATAATTATTGGGGTTAAATATTATCGGTGAGTGTTGACAACTTGGTAGGATTTGCTAACAAACGCCGAGTTATTGAATGCAATCTTTTAAAGAAATGAATAATAAGAAAATGCGGGCAGGCGGTTTTACGCTGGTGGAAATCATGATCGTTGTGGCCATTATCGGTCTGCTTATTAGTGTTGCTGTGCCTAAGTTTAGTAAAATGCGAAGTGACGCACAGGAGACCAGTTGCTTTGTTCAGCTTAAGCAAATTGATAACGCCAAAGAAATTTGGGCTACAAGGGAAAAGCGAGCAAATGGTCAGATCCCGACAGCAGATCAATTAGCAGAATATATTGATGGAGGTATTCCTACATGCCCAGGTGGGGGTGGTGAATATGTTATAAATGCGGTTGGTGAAAAAGCTACATGCCCAACCCATGGTAATATGGAATCTAAAAACTCTCTCTAATAAGATTTTATTAGTTTGAACTCATTTTAAAGGCGGCATTAAGCCGCCTTTTATTTTATCACCTATGAAGTTGAGAGTTTATATATATAAAAACTGTGACACTTGCCGAAAGGCGAAGAAATATCTAATCAATAAAGGTATTGAATGTGATTTTATTCCTATAAGGGAGCAACCTCCATCAGTTAAGGAATTGAGGATAATGCTTAATAATTACAATAGTGATGTTCGTAAACTTTTTAATACTTCTGGCGGAGATTACCGGGCTTTAAATTTAAAGGATAAGCTTCCAGTGATGGATGATTCTGAAGCTTTGAAGCTTCTTTCTGATAATGGGAATCTAGTTAAACGACCATTTGCTATCAGAGGTAATAGCGGTTCCGTAGGGTTTAGTGAGTCTGTCTGGAATGACTTATTTCTTTAATTTCAAGTTGCGAAACTATTTTCGGTATTGAGCCATGAATCCAGGATGTGTGCCTGAAAGATCAGCAGCTCGTTGGGCTGACAGAATTCGTCCATAAATCTGAATATCGTTCTGCAGCATTTCCAATCGATTTTCAAGTTCTTCGCTGGCTATCTTGCCGTCTTTGACGTCAACTTTTTCAAGAAACGAAACGCCATAAGGCATCGCCCATGCGTAGCATTGACGAGCGACTGTTCTGAGCTGATCGTGGACAGTGAGGCCTTTTTCGTGAGATGCGACAACTGTTGCAAACAGTTTCCCTGCAAATTCTTTCCAAAAATGGTCCAAGAAATTCTTCAGTGTGCTACTGATGCTGCCATGGTAGTCAGGGGTGCCTAAAACAATCACATCAGCTTCCAATATTTGTTTTTTTAATATTGGATAGTAATCTTGCTCCCAAACTGTATCGGGATTGAAAAGGGGCAGGGGATCTTCGATGAAGTCTAGTGTGTTGACTTCGCACCCTGCAGTCGACAAGTTGTCGGCGAGGTGATTAATCGCAACTCGAGTGACAGAGTTTTCGTGAAGGCTTCCAACAACCAAAAGTATATTACAGGGCTCTTCCGACATGGATTTCATTTTATTACTGTGGGTTGCCTAAGTCTACCTCGAAAGGTTTATATGCGTATTTGTTTTCAGGTTCTTATCATTGTCATCCTGACTTTTAACTCTGGGTGCGTGATGAATGATAAAGCCATGGTCCCTAAACCTAGTTGGTTGCAGCGGGCATTTGTTCCAAGGCCATCTCGTTTAGCTGAACCAAAAGATCGCTTGTCATTTGAACCTGTAACCTNTTTTCGTCGAGATATGGGGGAGGAGGGGTTGATTGAAAAAATTAAACTTTTGAAAGAGGGCGATCTAGTGGCTGCAAGTCTGGGTAAAATCGAGTCAGGCCATGACTTAATTGTTAATAGAAGGTTGAATTACATAGCCTATACCGTCCTTGATTATGGCCACTTAGACATTGTTGTAATCGATCCTGAGGGAAGCGGTGAAAAAGTCTTGTTCACATGTCAATCATTTGAAGGAGTTAACGCTAAACGGCGATTAAAAGATTTGGGTAATAGAGATTGGGATGCTTTTAGAATGACAAACTGGGAAAGAGTTGATCGAGAAAGATTATATGAATTTATCAAAATTGGTATAGAGAGAGGTCAAAATAAAGATGCTTACTATGATAATTTNAGNGCTATTGGTATACGTAATGCAAATTTAAAGCCTATATCTAAGGATGATATTGGTGGGGGCTATATTTGCTCTACGGCTGTGGTTTCAGCTCTNTATTATGCAGGNGTAGAATTAGACAATATGAGGAGNAGCTCTTACATTGATCTGGTTTCCCCTAAGCAAGTTTTTACAAGTGAAGGNCGNTTTTTNCGGCCNGNNGNGAGNTNTGATGANNCTNTNGATTAGTNNTCTANTNNNNCGANNCTTTCTTTTCCGTAATCGGTAAAGACCTTTTGAATTTCATNTCGTACAGTTTTAAACTTTTCATAGATNTCTTCTTCNCTNCCTTCTGCTTTTGCNGGNTCGAAAAAAGGCCAATGGAATCGATTAACTTGNCCCGGGTATACTGGNCACGCTTGATCTGCATTGCNGCAAACGGTAATGACAGTTTCAACGTCTTGNTGAAGAAATTCATTCATGTGTTTGGATGNATTCGAAGAAATATCAATTCCTATNTCTCCTAATGCTTTAATAGCAAGTGGATGCACATAGCCTGCTGGATTAGACCCCGCACTCTGAACATTAAGGCTTTCTCCTGCTACCGATTTTAGAATTCCTTCAGCCATATGGCTGCGGCATGAGTTTCCAGTGCAGAGAATCAGGACTGTTGGTTTTGTGTCCTCTTTTTCCATTGTTGATTTTTTTGTCTTTGTGGATTTTGCGGGGCTCTATTTCTTGGCCTATTTCGATTAGGTCTTCCTGATTGTTTTTTATTAGGACGAATGTATTTCCATGCAGGAACTGCAAGTGCTGCACCTGAAACTGTGCCGACAATATAAATCCAAAAATCTGTAAAGTTGCCGCTAGCAATTGCGGGGCCTAGAGACCTTGCTGGATTCATAGAAGCTCCACTTATTGGTCCAGCGAAGCCTGATTCAACTGCTATTATTGCACCTATTATCAATCCGGCCATTATTTTTTTGTCTGGAGATTTAACAGCGACATTAAGGATAACAAACATCAAAATAAAAGTTAGAATTACTTCAAGTACTAAAGATTCGTAGGTGAACCTGTAGCCTTCAATTGTGACAGGTATTGTTGATCCCATCTCATTGTGATTTCCAAAAAGTGCTAATAAGCTGAAGCTTGCTGCGGTTGCCCCAAGGCATTGAGATATAATATAAGGGGCGATACGCTTTGCTGGGAATTCCCCGCTTATTGCGAATCCGATAGTTACAGCAGGGTTTATGTGGGCGCCAGAGATATCACCAAGGGCATAAACAATCACCATAACAACCAATCCAAATATCAAGGAAATACCGATATGAGTTATTGCGCCATTAGACATAGAGTCAAAAACAACTGCTCCGGTTCCAGTAAAAACAAGAATGAATGTGCCGATAAATTCAGCGAGTAATATTTTTTTATAATCCATATAAATTAATTACTATCGGCAGTTCGGACTCAATACTGGTAATGTTATGCTTATGCGTATAGTGCGCTTATGCAATTGATAGGCTGAAGATATTAAGTGGGATCTTATAACGTGGTTAAATGTTATTAGCCGTATCTTCCTTCGATATAGTCACTCGTTTTTTGGTTAGTAGGATTTAAAAATATTTTTTCAGTTCGGTCGTGTTCAACTATTTCGCCAAGCAGCATAAAGATGCATTCATGGCTTATTCGCCTGGCTTGAGCCATGTTGTGGGTAACAATCACAATAGTATATTTCCCTGCAAGTGTAAGCATGAGTTCTTCAACTGCTGTAGTAGCCCCAACATCCAGCGCTGAACAAGGTTCATCCATTAAGATAATCTCAGGCTTTAGTGGCAGCAGGCGGGCGATGCAGAGTTTTTGTTGTTGTTCTAGTTGTAGCTCGGTTGCTTTTTCTTTAAGATTATCCTTAAGATCATCCCATAGCATCACCTCCCGTAAAGCCTGTTCAACAGCGTCATCAAGAATTGAGCGCTTTAATTCGATTCTTGGCGAGTGGACTCTTAGTCCGAATACAATATTATCATAAACTGAGATTGGTAATGGATTTGGTCGTTGGAAGACCATTCCAACTGACTTTCGTAATTCAATTAATGAAACGTCAGGGTCGTATATATTTTTGCCTAGTAGGTTAATAGTGCCCTCGGTTCTGACATTACCATAGCGTTCATTGACACGGTTTAGGCAACGCAAAAATGTTGTTTTCCCGCATCCACTTGGTCCTATTAATCCGGTGATAATTCCATCTTTAATATTTAAGCTAACTTTTTCAAGCGCCTGAAAGTCTCCGTACCAAAGATCAAGATCTTTTGTGGTGATTGCGTATGGGTTTTCTTCGCTCATTGATTAGCCAAATGCTCCAGATACAAATTCATTGGTTTTGGGGTTAGAGGCTTTGCCTGAGAAAATATGATCTGTGGCACCTTCTTCTATTAGTTCACCGTTCAATAGGAACATAGTGCGTTTGGCAAGGCGTCTTGCTTGCTGCACCAAGTTCGTTACAAGAATAATGGTCATCTCGCTGCTAAGTTCTTTTAATACGTCCTCGATTTTCATTGTGGTTACTGGGTCGATTGCAATAGAGAACTCATCTAGGCATAGCACCTCAGGCTGGTGTGATAATGCTCTAGCAATAGTAAGTCGTTGTTGTTGGCCTCCGGATAATTTTGTCCCTAGTGAGCCTAAGCGATCTTTCACTTCATCCCAGAGCGCTGCCTGTTCTAGGCAGCGTTGAACAAGGGCATCAAGCTGATCCTTGTCTGTCATTCCAAAGCTGCGTGGTGCAAAAGCCACGTTGTCATAGATTGTCAAGGGCAGCCCAACCGGAAGGGGGGCAACCATTCCGATACGCCGTCGGTATCCGTACACATCCTTTACTTTGAAGACATCCTCGCCATCAATTTCAACATTGCCACTGACATTCGCGTTTGCCGTGAAATCGATAGTGCGATTAATTACTTTCAGCATAGACGTTTTTCCTGATTGCGCTGGTCCAATGACGCCGAATATTTCATTGCGAGGTATTTCAAAAGAAATTCCGTGGACGACCT
>PAOJ01000044.1 GCA_002708005.1 Verrucomicrobiales bacterium
CTAAAGGAGAACCAACACCCATTAATCTCGCAACTAAGGTTGCCGGACGTATTGGTAAATATAACGTTGGCGTGATTGGAGCCATGCTTGAATCTCAAGAAGATCTTAGTTCTCAAAACACTTTTGTAACTCGTGTATCCAGAAATGTTTTAGAGCAATCTAATATCGGATTTATAAATACCATCGGCGATCCAAACTCCGATTATGACGCATACATGATAGGGACCGATTTTAATTACAGGAACACTAAATTCCTAAACGGAAAAACTCTTCGAGCAAATCTATACTCTATGGCAAATTTTGATGAAAAAACAGAGTGGAGCTATGCGCATGGAGGAAGCATATACTACCCTAATGATATAATTTATACGGGGATTTCTTATTATGGAATTGATGAAGATTTTAAACCTAAACTAGGTTTTACAAGACGAACTGGAGTCAGGCGCTACGGATCTGCATTTTCGGTCAGCCCTAGAACCGAAAATATTAAATGGCTTAGACGATACTCTTTTGCATATTTCAACCATTTATATACTTCGCTTAATAATGAAATAGAGTCACAAAAGCATTCATTTTATATTCCACGTCTGGACTTTGAGTCCGGATTAGAAATGTCTTTTGAGATCGAGAGAGAATTCGATAAACCTGATAATGATTTTGAAATTTCTGGAGGAGGAATTGTACCCGCAGGAGAATATTGGATAACTGACTATAATCTCGATATCGACTTTCCGGATGCTGGATTAATTAATGGAGGTTTAGGCTATGTGTTTGGTGATTGGTATCATGGAAAAAAACAAACTTCCTATACTCGGATTGGATACGATCCAGTCAAATGGCTTAACACCAGCCTTAGCTATACATANAATCNATTTAAACTTCCTGATAACAAATTTGATGCTCAAGTTGGGTCATTAAACGCACGAATTAATTTCACCCCAGACATGGGATGGTCACATCTGATCCAATATGACAACATATCCGAGTCAATAGGTTATAACACTCGATTTTTTTGGGAATTTCAGCCAGGGAAAAAATTCTATGCTGTAGTTCGTCAAAATTATGGAGATGAAACAAATCTCTTAGAATTAAGAGAAAGCGAATTCTCAATTAAAGCAATTACTACATTTCGCTTTTAACGACGCAAAACCATATTGACAGAAAAACATCGGTTAGTTAACAAGTCCCCTCTTTAACACTTGTGGCAACATCTAACTAACCCGACTGCCACATCAAACCATTATATTATACGACAAATGGCATTAAGATTAGGCGACGAAGCCCCAAACTTCCAATCTGAGACAACTGAAGGAAAAATTGATTTTCATGAGTGGATAGGAAACAGCTGGGCTGTACTTTTCTCCCACCCAGCTGACTACACACCAGTATGCACTACAGAGCTAGGCTATACAGCTAAGTTGAAGCCAGAATTTGACAAACGCGGTGTAAAGACTATTGCTGTAAGCGTAGACCCAATAGAAGATCACCATGGATGGATAAATGACATTAACGAAACACAGAACACGACAGTTAATTTCCCAATAATTGCTGACCCTGATCGTTCAGTGGCAACAGCTTATGATATGATACACCCAAATGCTGCTGAGAAATTTACAGTGCGATCAGTTTTCATAATCGATCCCAATAAGAAGATACGCTTAACCATCACTTACCCTCCAGCAACTGGTAGAAATTTCGATGAAATACTGCGAGTAATAGATGCACTACAACTAACTGACAATCATGCTGTCGCTACTCCTGTTAATTGGAAAGATGGAGAAGATTGCATTGTTGTCCCAAATCTTTCAGACGAAGAAGCCGAAGCCAAATTTCCAAAAGGCTTTACTAAAATCAAACCCTACTTACGAACCACACCTCAACCAAACAAGTAATCGAATATCTCACTAAGGGGAGCTGTCAAATGGCAGCTCCCCTTTTCTTTTAATACAAATAATGAAACCAACGGATATTCAAATCATAGCTGAAGAAATGGCCATTAAATGGGATAATGGTGATGAATCATTCGTTAGCTTAGCTAAACTTAGAAAAGCCTGCCCCTGTGCGGGATGTAAAGGAGAGATGGATGTAATGGGAAAGTTGTACAAAGGACCTGATCGAAAATACAAACTTTCCTCCTTTCGAATTCAACATATTAAATATGTTGGGGGNTACGCCATTCAACCCGNGTGGGAAGACGGGCACAANACCGGCTTATATACATATGATTACCTTCGTGCGGTAGCGGATTCTCCCGATCAAGAATAACCAAAAATTGTTTGAGACTATGCGTGTGACTGACTAACTTTAGCTATGCGATTTGTGACTATCCTGCTTGGATTAGCCTTGTTTTTTCTTAGCCATAACCCAGCTATGGCACGAGTTTATCTTGGCAATGAAGTTCTAGCTATGCGCAGTTACAAAATCCTNCAAGGCAAACGTGTAGGACTCCTAACTAATACATCTGGCGTAGATGGCCGAGGGCGCTCTATCATTGATATCCTCCATAATTCGCCAAAGGTGAACCTCGTCGCATTGTTTGGAGCAGAGCACGGCGTAGACGGAAAAATTCCTGCAGGCAAGGAATTNCCAAATAGCACGCACCATCGAACTGGCCTCCCAATTTTTTCTCTTTACGGCCCCGGNCCAGTTCGCAAACCCACTCCAAACATGCTCCGAAATATTGATTGTTTAGTTTATGACATCCAAGACACAGGAGCAAGGTCGTACACATTCATTAGNACTATGGGACTTTGCATGGAGGAGTGCGGCAAAGCTGGAGTAGACTTTATAGTACTCGATAGACCTAACCCACTTGGGGGAGAGCGTATCGAAGGACTTATTCTCAATCCACGCTTCAAATCACTAGTTGGTCAGTGGAAAATNCCCTATGTCTATGGAATGACTTCTGGAGAACTTGCATACATGATCAGCGGCAAAGGCTGGATCAGTCACCGGCCTAAAATCTCCATAGTCAAAATGAAAGGATGGAAACGATCAATGACTTGGAACAGCACCGGNCTTAAATGGATACCTACTTCACCAAACATACCTCACGGCGACTCACCTATGCACTATGTCTCCACCGGCGTATTGGGTGAACTAGGAGCCGGAAGCGGGTTAAGTATTGGTATCGGTGAAGGAATGCCATTTGAATGTGTCGTTTCCACATGGATGAATACTGATGGCATGGCACGTTACTTAAACGGCAAACGGTTACCNGGTGTAANATTCGAGCCCATTCGATTCAAAAGTCGACGCGTAAAAAACCGCATCTACNCAGGAGTTAGAATTCGTTTCACTAATCGCTCCATCGCNCCACTCATGCCAATTAACTACCACATCATTGATGCCGTAAAGGCTATAGCTAAGCGAGANNTGTTCGCTACCCGATCCAAAAGCGGTCGAAGCTTTAACATGTTCGACAAAGTCAACGGCACAGATATGATNCGAAAAGATTTGGCAGCAGGCAGATCCGGTGGTCANATAGTNAANTCTTGGAAGAAGGATGAGGAGCGCTTTCGNCAACAACGAGCTAAATACCTTCTATATAAGTAATAATGAATTAANAACCTCACCAAAAATACTTTTTTTTCGCGCCAAAATCCTTAAAGTCTCCCGCCGTTTGATCCGTTGAGTATTCTTGCTCCCAAACGATCAAAATGACATCAAGGATTTATGAGTAACTATTCACAAGAAGCCTGGACGGCTCAACAGGACCGGAACGACCAACTTATCAAAAATTCGAAGTTTATGCGTTCGGTTGTCACTTCAAAGGTATTACCGCTTAGCATTGACGTCGCAAATACCAACGAGTTAGACCAAAAACAAATTGATACCCTACAAGCACTCGAAATTGAGGCCGCTCGAATTTCCATTTCTTCATTAGCATCTCTTGCAACTATTGGCGAACTTGATCACTTAGGGGGAGGCCTAGATTTAATACCAAGCTTAATGCTGACGCTCGCTGCAACTGATTATAAGAAAGTGCAGTACACAATTGAAAATGCCCATGCTAGTATAGGCTACTACGCCTCTCTGGCTACCTTGGGTTATGTGGATCGAGAATCAGTTGTTCACAAGTTTCGCCGCGGACTGGATATACCTGGTCATGTTTCCTGGATTCCAGGTGGAACCCAACTTAACGGAGGGCGATTGGGAGTAATGATTCCTGTTGCTGCTGGACAAGCAATGGGCATGCGATCAAGGGATCCTGAATCTTGGGTCGTTTGTCACTGTGGAGATGCCGGATGGATTGCCGGCCAAGCATTAAATGGATTTAACGCTGCTGACATTGGCAACCTTCCACTAACTTTTGTAATGCAACGAAACGGCATTCAATTGTCTGATTCAAATAAAAATGTAATGGACAAAGACCCTAGAAAGATTGTTGAAGCTATGGGTGTTGAGATAGTGGAATTAAAATCGCTGTTTGAAACTAGTGAAATGTATAAGGCATACAAATATGCACACAGCAAAGCTATGGAAGGCAGACCAACAATGATTTTTCCAACTGGCTTTTCCTCATCAGATGGAGAGAAGGTTGATTTCAAATGGCTAGCAAATCGCTTTGGTATAGAATCAGAGGTTGAAACAATAACTAATAAGAATGAAATCGCCATGGATCAGGAAATTTGGGTGCCCGGCGCTTTGATGAGTTATCGTGATATTGTGCCAATGCTAGAATGTGTACTTCTTGTTAACGATCTGCCTGGCGGTGTTGGACACCATGATGGCCATATGAAAGGCCGTGACGAATCCGAGGTTTTAAGCAACGTAATGCTTACCCGTAATGAAGCTCAACAATCTGCTTTTAATGAACTTTCTGCAGCACCCAAGGCAGAAGTAACCACCAACGCTCGCCCTAAAGTCGGNTCAGAGAACCTCACACTCAACAAAGAGCAGTTGTCCGAAGTTAGCTTACCNGAAGTCGGCAAAATGAGCAGTGCACGAGCCGGTTCAGAAGCTGGCTACGCAGCTGTAGCCAAAGCTCATCCGAATGATACATTCATTGTCAGTTGCGATCTTAACCCATCAACTAAACTCGGAAAAGCAGCTGCACTAATTCCAAATAAAAATCAAATTGAATTAAGTATTGAAGAACAGGCAGCACTTCTGTTTGCCGACGGTTTAGCTATGAGTTCAAATAAGCCACAGGTCAATGTTGTCTCAACATTTTCTGCTTTTTTTGAAGGTATTGCTCGTGAAGGACTGGAACTTTGGCGTTACCAAAGAAACCTCAACGGAATAAACGAAGGGCTCAATGTCATTATGCACATGAGCCATGTCGGCGCCTGTACCGGTAGAGATCACTTTTCTGGATGGAGCCTTGACTGGGTGTCACTAGCAATGGGATATCTTCCATATATCGATCGTTTTTATGCGCCCGCTGATGCGAGGGGAGCATTTGTTGCAGTAAAGGATGCATGTGCACGTTACGGAGCACATATCGTAGCTATACCTCGTGATAACTTATTGGTCCTCTCCGACGAACAAGGTAGTCCTCTTTACAATCCTGACAGTGAATGGGAAGCCGTTACGTTGCTCCGTAAGCATAAAGCGGCAAATACAGCCATTCTAGCCCTAGGCGCAACCGCAGGCATCGCTCAAAAAGCTACTGAAGAACTTGGGGGTAAAGCAGACGTTTATGTAATCAACGGCCTACCATTACCAGAGAACTTCCTTCAGGGTGTTTTTGAAAAATATAGCAGTGTTGTGACTGTCGAAGATGGCATTATTGGAACACGCGATTCTGGAATTCGTGGTTTCGCAAGCATGGTAATTTCCGCAGCAAGCAATTCTGCAGCAAAAACCGAACATATTGGAATAGTCGATCCTCGTATCGCTCCATCTGAAGGTCATGAAGAAGTTTGGGAACACTTTGGAATCACTTCTGATGCAATTGTCTCGGCTGTAAAATCCTTAGAATAAGAAGTTCTAAGCCAGTCCCAACCTTGTAAAAGAGGCTGTAAATACAAGCAAAAAACAAAAATAGCCGACTTTTAATCAAAATCGGCTATTTTAGAAAATGGTGGTAGGAGCAGGACTCGAACCTGCGAAGGCATAGCCAGCTGATTTACAGTCAGCCCCGTTTGACCACTTCGGTATCCTACCTCCCCTATTGGGGGCGCGGATTACGCCAAAATGTGACGCGCTTGTCAAACCTCCAATCCATACTTATCTTCTCCGCCCATGTTTGACGCTCTNAGCGAAAAGCTTCAAAAAACTTTTAAAAACCTTCGTGGTCTAGGGAAAATCTCTGAGACCAATGTTTCTGAATCACTGCGTGAGGTTCGAATGGCCCTGCTCGACGCCGATGTCAANTTCAAGGTGACAAAACAATTTATCTCTAGAGTAAAAGAGAAATCCCTAGGAGAAGAAGTCGTCGCAAGCATTCAACCTGGCCAACAAATCGTCAAAATCATAAACGACGAATTAACCAGCTTACTCGGCTCTGAGCGAAGTGATCTCGATTTACCACGTGGTTTTGCACAGCCCCTTTGCATGATGATGTGCGGCCTCCATGGAGCGGGTAAAACCACTTCAAGCGGTAAACTAGCCAAACTACTAGCCGCTGAAGATCGTAAAATTTTACTTGTAGGAGCCGATATATATCGACCCGCAGCAATGGATCAGCTTGAGACTCTAGCTAAGCAACTTGGTATACCTTGCTTTCTTATGCGCGGTGAAAAAAATGTAAACAAAATTGCTGATGCCGCGATGGCTAAAGCCAAAGAGGATAGTATTGATGTAGTGATTTTCGATACAGCAGGCCGACTTCAGATTGATGAACCACTTGTGCAGGAACTAGTTAGCCTTCGAGACAAAATTCAACCTCGAGAAATCTTACTTGTACTAGACGCCGCAACCGGACAGGAGGCTGTGAGTGTTGCCACTCACTTCGACAAGGCTCTTGGCATCACAGGGGCAATCTTAACAAAACTTGATGGGGATGCGAGAGGTGGAGCAGCATTGAGCTTCCGTGAAGTTACGGGCAAACCAATCAAGTTNGCTGGTNTTGGTGAAAAACTNGAAGATTTTGAGCCATTCCATCCTGACCGAATGGCTTCACGCATTCTTGGCATGGGAGATGTCGTTAGCTTAGTTGAAAAGGCCGCTGAAGCTGTTGACGAAGAGTCCGCTCGCAAACTCGAAGAGCGAATGAAAAAAGGACAATTTACGCTTGAAGATTTCCTTGAACAACTTCGCCAATTAAAAAAACTTGGCCCACTCGAAGGGATTCTCGAAATGCTACCTGGTGGTGGCAATGCTTTAAAAGGAGCTAACATAGCAAAAAGCGAGAAAGAATTTCGTCAAATGGAAGCTATGATTTGCAGTATGACATTTGAAGAGCGAAATAATCCATCTATTTTAAATGCACGCCGCCGTCGACGTATTGCTAATGGTAGTGGAACAACTGTTGCAGCACTTAATAGCCTTCTTAAACGCTTTACACAAATGCAACAAATGATGAAAAAAATGGGTAAGTTTCAAAAAATGATGACGAAAATGGGCGGTGGAATGGGCGCAATGCCAGGCATGGACAAACTACTTGGACGTTAATTGGATAAATCAATAATTTAGCTAAAATTATTTAGTTCTCTTCAGAAGGAATTCAAGAACCTGATTATATCGACTATTTAAATATAATTTATATTTTAACATCCATAAAAATAAAAAAACACCAAGCAAGGCTCCTACACTATCAATAGAAACATCAATTAATGACCCANTTCGACCGACTGTCCACGATTGATGCCACTCATCAAAAGCTGCATAGATNGAAGAGATAAATACCGACTTAAAAATTAGCGGTATTGCGGAAAATTNAGCCAAACGCCTAACAATCGCNTTGCTGACCAATATAGATAAAATTGCATACTCAANAATGTGANCTGTTTTACGTAAAAAAAATTGGATAAAAGCAATAGATTCATTAGTAATTTCAGGTATTAGCCATTTTAGAATCGGGCCGATAATCCTAGAAGTATTAGTCCCCGAGAAAGTACTCGTCGAAAACAAAAAAATAACTAACATCCAAATAAAAACCCACAACCATGGTCTTAACTCAGATCGCGCAAAATTATTTTTTTTAAAAGAGACCAACTTCAGAAGCACAAAATATCTAATTAAGCATTCTTGTCGAAATTCAATTTACAGCACGAAAGAATTGCCTTGTATGGCTAGATGGCAACACAACCTCAACTACTCCATCAAGAACAGTCCACGGGCCGGTTACCGAAGGAGAGGACTCCAATCTCCCCTGAAACCGGACAACAATCTCGCCATTTGCCATATGTTGAATAGTTAATTTTGGAGGTGATGTATCCTTNATAACTAGTGCTGACTCAGCCAATTGTTTATATGAATCATTTTCAAAATATCTGATTATATAATTACCTGCTGCTAAATTATCAGAAAGCATAATTGTACCTTTTGCCAAAGCTTCACTAATTGTNCGACTACCCCCAACATATGCCCATGAAAGGCTGGGTAGCTTAGATGGATCGGTCTCTGGATGATAAATGGCAATCCAATCCTTTGCATTGCCCGGGCCATAATCAAAGTCCACTATTACCCTCTCTCCCAAATCAAAACCCGTTTTAGTCGGTGATACTAGGGGTGGTGGAACTACTTTAAANCTGTAACTCGCAAGTTCATTGAANCTATCATTCTCAAAAAATCTCAAAAAATATTCACCAATTGGCAACTGGCTAGAGAAAGCTATTATTCCATCTGAACGACCCTCTCCAGCAATCTTTGTTCCTGAAACATAAACCCAATCTAGCGCATCAACCGAGCCGGGAATCATTTCTACTCCATAAATGCCAATCCAATCTTTTGAGTTTTTCGGACCATTAGCAAATGAAACCTTGATACTTTCCCCTGCTATATATTTTTTGCGATCCGTTTCAATAGTTGGAGGAGATGGCTTTCGAGCCGCAATACGCACACTGAAGTTTCCCAAACCCTTATCAACATTTATTAGCTGCCAATTTTCAGTGTCTGTATTTTTATTCCATAATGTAGAGAGGCTTTTACCAACTTCAGGTTTATCGTGCATTAGGAGACCGGCTTTACTCTTCTCCCCCATTCCAGAAAACTCAATACTCCAAGAGGCCTCCAAGAGGCCTTCAGGTAATTCAATTGAGATATCACTAACAGTTACCATGTTATAACCAGGTCGCAATTCAAATGAATCACTTGCAAACAATAATGTCTTCGGAATATTACTACCTTCCAGCGTATCTCCATCATTAGAATAAATACGAACAGTTCCTTTTTGATTTTTTTCCAAGGAATCTAAAACTGCAAAATATTCAAACTCAATTTTTCTAATAACACGATGCTGACTTTCAATCATAAAAGAATCTCCAGCTTCACCATTAAAAAAATAAACATCCTCCTCTAATCCTCTGGGATTATCATAAATGGTCATTTCACCTAAACTCAGCCCGAATTCACCTCGCGGATCTACAAGAACATTTCCAATATTAACACTCTCACCATCATTAAGGTAAATTCGAATCTTTCCTTTAGGAATACCGCCAAGAGGCGATAGTGCCCCATAGTATTCAAATTGAATACCAGTTAGATTGCTGTTTAACCCATTTAGAACAACCGTATCACCAACTTCACTACCTGATAAATATGTTTTACCTAAAGAAGTTTTTGCATTTTCATAAACAATCAACTCATCATTTGCTCCATTTGGTATACCAGCTAGTCGCGCTGCAAAATTAGCGCTTTCTGCAAGCGACTTCAGCTCCCATCCATTAATAGTTTTTTCCCAGAAATCATCAAANCTTTGCCCAACCACTGGAGGATTATAAAGCAATAAACCAGCTTGCCCCATTCCTAGATTTGTAAACTCAACAGACCAAGTAACCTCTTTAGTCCCTTCAGGAAGCTCAAGATTAAATCCTGTCACACTAACAGTATTATACTTATTCTGCAGATTGAATTCCCCACTCTCATATAACAAAGTNCCNGGTTTTTTAGCAATTTCACGACTACCTAAAACGTTTTCAAATGAAAATGAAGTAGTATTNATTAGCTCACAACCAGCCTGCCTTTCAAATTGAAAAACAGACATAATAAGCAATAATAATTTAAATAAATTTTCTCCTTTTTTCATTTTATCCCTCAATTCCCTGGCTCGTAAAAATGCAATAAAGNGCAACAATAATCAATAAAAGTCATTATTGTTTTTAGATTATTAAAAGACTATTTAACCATTATCTAAAGCAGTTCAATTACTTGACTAAGAGCTTCATCAATTTTAGATGCATCCTTACCTCCTCCTCTTGCTTGACTTGGTTTCCCCCCTCCTTTACCACCCACAATTGGAGCAATGGTCTGGATAATTTTGCCAGCTTGAATACGATCCGTTAAATTTTCAGAAACATTTGCTATCAACGCCACTCGACCATCTCCTCCAGCCCCGAGTACAATTACGCCATCNAACTCTGACTTTAATGCGTCAGCAATTGATTGAGCCTGATCCCCTTCTACCGACCCAAGATTTGCCGTAATTAAATTAATCTCATTGACGACCTGAACCTTGTCTAAAAGAGTTTTTGCCTGATCAGCTGCTTGTCTTTGATTTAAAGCTTTTAACTGTCTCTCCAGCATTTTTGTCTGCTCTAATGAACTGATTATCTTTTTCTCAATATCACGGACAGGAGTATTTAGTTGCTCTGCTATAGCAAGAAGACGCTTTGCGTCAGCTCGAGCTTGATTAGAAGCTACCAATCCCGCAATTGCTTCAATACGACGCACCCCAGCAGCAACTGCTGATTCTGATTGAACTCTAAATAATCCCACCTCTCCAGTAAAACTTACATGCGTGCCTCCACACAATTCCATTGAATACCCATCTAAAGCATTAGGTTGNCCGCCAATTTGAACAATACGAACTTTATCACCATATTTGTCTCCAAAGAACTGCAATATATCATCTCGGCCAGCAATATCACTGTAACTTGCCTCAATCCAACTAACGCTAGCGTTTTCTAAAATACGCTCATTCACAAGTTGTTCAATGTCGCATAATTGCTGAGAAGTTAGTGGTTGGCTATTGAAGTCAAATGTCAATTTTTCTGGCCCTACATATGAACCTTTTTGAGTAGAATCAGCAGATGTCACCTCATGAAGTGCCCAATGGAAAAGATGAGTCACAGTATGATGCCTTTGAATAGCTGCACGGCGATTAATATCAACTNTCAACTCAACTTCAGATCCTTCTGCAGGAATGGTCTCCCCTTTTTTAATGACATGAAGAAAAGCATCTCCGACCTTTTGCGTATCTGTCACTGTTAGCTCTTGACCCTCGAATATAAGAAGCCCCGTATCGCCCAACTGTCCGCCCATTTCTGCATAAAATGGCGACCGATCTAAAACTACTGCTGTTTGCTTTTCATCTTTAAGCACCTCAATGACTCTAGATTTAGTAGAATTGACTTCAAAACCAACAAATTCAGTTTTTGCCTCAGTTACTAAACTATTAACACTGATAATTTCTTTCTTTTGAGCAGAACGAGCACGATCGCGTTGTTTACTCATTAATTGTTCAAATCCCTTTACATCAATCAAAAATCCAGCCTCGCGAGCCATTAACTGAGTTAAGTCTAACGGAAATCCGTAAGTATCATATAATTTGAATGCGAAATCTCCTGAAAATTCTTTATTGTCTCCTAACTTTTTCGCCTCCTCTTTAAAAAGCTCAATTCCTCTATCAAGAGTCTTATTAAAGGACTGCTCCTCATTACGAATAACTTCTTGAACAAGGCTTCGCCTTAAAGTTAGTTCCGGAAAAACACTTCCCATAGATTCAACAAGAACATCCACTAATTTATAAAAAAATGGTTCCTTGAATCCAAGAGTTCTGCCATATCTCACTGCACGACGAAGAATACGACGAAGAACATAGTTTCTATCGGTATTTCCAGGCTGAATTCCATCCGCGATAGAAAAACTAAGCGTTCTGATGTGATCCCCTATTACCCTAAAAGCAACATCGACTTTCTCCTGTTCGGTTGGCTCCGCAGATGGCAATGTAGATGTATATTTCTTTCCACTCTGTTTTTCTAGTTCTGCAAAAATCGGGCTAAAAACATCAGTATCATAATTAGAAACTGTTCTAGTAAAATCAGTAAAATTATTGGTTGTCTGCATTATTGCTGCAACACGTTCAAATCCCATTCCCGTGTCAACATGCTTTGCGCCTAAGGGTGAAAATGTTCCATCCGAGTTGGCATTATATTGGATAAAAACAAGATTCCATATCTCAATACAATCAGCACTATCTGCGTTAACAAGACCACCTTTCGTATCTCCATTAGCAGTGAGGTCAACATGTAACTCGCTGCAAGGACCACATGGGCCTGTATCACCCATCATCCAAAAATTATCTTTCTTATTTCCGTACACAATATGAACATTTGGATCTAAACCAGCTTTATCAAAAATAGCTGTCCAATAATCGTAAGCTTCTTGATCGAGTTCTCCCGGATCACCTTTTCCAGGCTTGTAAACTGTTGCGTAAATACGTTCCTTTGGAAATTTCCATACATCAGTAATAAGCTCCCATGACCATTCTATTGCTTCTTTTTTAAAATAATCACCAAACGACCAGTTGCCTAGCATCTCAAAAAATGTGTGATGATAAGTATCCATCCCNACATCCTCTAAATCGTTATGTTTTCCNCCGGCTCTAATACATTTTTGAGTGTCGGCCGCACGACCCGGTGAAAATGGACACTTTTGTTCTCCCANAAATATAGGAACAAATTGATTCATTCCCGCATTTGTGAATAAAAGATTGGGTGCATCAGGCATCAAGCTAGCAGAAGGCACTATCGAGTGCTGCTTAGCTTCAAAAAAATCAAGAAATGATTGTCGAATTTCGGAACTAGTCATCATGATAACCAAAAACGGCGCGAGAAAGAAAAACCACCATAGGCAAAGGCTGCAAGCTAAACTGAAGCATAATTCAACATATTAGAGAATTAAATCGTCAAGATTTATACTTTAATCAACCTATTTGGTGTTATTTTTGCGTGCCCATAGGCTATTAGTTAAGTTAAGGTTTCTCAGCAAATTATAAGGAGACATTGTGCATTTTGAGTACTCACAAATTCTTTGGTTGTCGATATTGATAGTAGCTTTACTAGGATTCTTTTTTTGGTGGTCATGGCAAAAACGCTCAAAACTATTGAACCAATTNGTTCACGCTAAATTGGTCAAACAACTCACACTTGGCTTATCGACGAATCGTCGCTTAACCAAGATATGTCTGATTATGACTGCCGTAACCCTAATTTTAGTGTCAGTAGCAAGACCTAAACTTGGATTTGAATGGCAGGAAATGGAGANGCAAGGCCTCGACATCCTTGTAGCAGTTGACACTTCCAAAAGCATGCTTGCCAACGATCAGATTCCTAATCGATTAGAGAGAGCCAAACTTGCCGTTTTCGATCTTATGCGTTTGGCAAAACGCGATCGGCTCGGTCTTATCGCCTTCTCCGGCACGGCCTTTCTTCAATGCCCTCTAACCATCGATAGAAACGCTTTTATGCAAAGCGTCAATTCACTCAACACAAAAATTATCCCTCAAGGAGGCACAGCTATTAGTGAGGCTGTTAACGAAGCCGTAAGAGCTTTTAAAAAAGAAGAAGATAATCATAAAGTTTTGGTACTTTTTACGGACGGAGAAGATCATGAAGAAGGCATTGCTGCTTCAATAGAAAAAGCTAAAGAAATCGCTTTGAAAGTTTTTACAGTAGGCATTGGAACCCCAGAGGGCGAATTGATTCAAATACGCAATTCACAAACAGGAAACTTTGATTTTCTTAAAGATGAAAATGGTAATGTAGTAAAGTCTCGCCTAAACGAAAATTTATTACGGCAGCTTTCTAAGGATACAGGAGCTTTCTATCTACCAATGCTAGGTGCAGACACCGCCGAACGCTTATACTCCTCCGGACTGGCGGGGCTTACACCCAGCCGAGTGGAAAACCAAATGACAAAACGCTTCACCGAGCGATACAGATGGCCGTTAGGTCTCGCTATACTTTTACTCATAATTGAAAAAATCCTACCAGAGATTAAACGCCTTAGGCAGAAAAACACCACTTCATTTGCTCACCGCACTGCAGCTATAGTTATATTATTAACTTCATCATGCCTTGTTACAGCTTCAACAACAGAGGCTCGCCTGCATATGGATAACGGAGATTATTCNAAAGCACTGGAAGTATATGAAAGAATAATTCCGGAATATGAAAACGACTCATCATTAAAAGCTCGATTGCAATACAATGCAGGAACTGCAGCTTATAACGCTAAGGATTACATTAAGGCTGAGGAATACTTCAAAAAAGCGATTAATCAAACAAAAGCCCCCATATCGTTGCAACAGCGGGCTTTTTATAATTTAGGTAATTCTAAGTATAGACTCGGCGAAACAACACAAAACCCAGATGAAAAAATGAAGCAATGGACCGAAGCTTTAAAGCAATTTCAAGGAGCTCATAGCTTAAGTAAACAAATAGAAGAATCTTCCGAGGATAAAGATGCTNTATTTAATTCTGAATTAGTCAAAAAAAGACTCAAACAACTCGAACAGCAGCAACAGCAGCAACAGCAGCAACAGCAAGAAAATAAAAATCAAAAAAACGAAGAAGAACAAAAGAATCAACAACAAAATTCAGATAACAATAAAAACGAAGAAGAGCAGCAGAACAAAAACAAACAGTCCGAAGAAAAAGAAAAGAAAGAAGAAGAGGAAAAGCAGGAAGAAAAATCTAACGAAGAGCAAAACAAAGACAAGCAATCAGAGGGAAAAGAAAGTGGAGATAAAGGGGATGAAGAAAAAGGGCAAGCTAAACCAGAACAGTCTCAGAACCAGTCAGATACCGAACAACCCCAAAAAGACGGCAAAATGACCCCCGAGCAAGTTAAAAGATTACTCGACTCTTTGAAACAACAAGAAAAATCTCTAATCTATCGACCGACAGAAAAAAGAAAGGCCAATAAACGCGGAATAATCCGAGACTGGTAAAATGCTTCGTTTATTCTTAATCATCTTTTTACTACTAAATGCGCTTAGCGCAAACGCTCAACGAGCGGTAGCGAACTTAGACCGAACGACTGTAGCCGTTGGCGAAGGAGTCGGNTTCAGTATTGCTTGTGAAAATTTNCAACCATTAAGACTCCCTAGTCTACCTNCTATTCCTGGATTACGAATTTCTAATTCCGGGTCTGGGCGTAGTTTTCAACTTGGAGGAGGACAACAAATTAGCACTCTTACATATAATTTTCTTATTACAGCTAACAAAACTGGCACATACACAATCCCAGGAGTATCCATCCAATCTAATTCCGGTTTATTCAAAACTCAGTCCCTAAAACTTCGCGTTGTAAAGGCTGACTCTCCTGATAATAAAAGTCAGTTATCTGATTATGCCTTCATTCGACTCATACCAAGTAAGGATAAAGCTTATGTTGGCGAACCTATTCCAATAGAAATTCAACTATTCTTACAAAATGGACGTTTCAACATGCCGGAACTTACTGCTGAAGGATTTAACTTAACAGAATACCCAGAGCCTCAATCGTCTAGAGCTCAAAAGGGTAACGCTATCTATCAAGTTCGAACCTTTCAAACAGTTGCAATCCCTGTAAAGGCCGGCAACCTTAAAATAGGCCCTGTTAAAATGGATGTAGTTTTGAAAATAAGACAAAATCAACGTCGAAGAAGTCCTTTTAACGACCCGTTTGAGGGGCTTTTAACAAGATATCAGGATGTCCCAGCTAAAATTGAAGCCAAGGCACAAAACATCACTGTCAGGCCTCTACCTACTGAAGGCCAACCTGATAATTTCAATGGTGCTGTTGGAGAATTCTCAATGTCAGCAAAAGCTTCTGCTCTTGAAGTCACTGTTGGTGATCCAGTTACAATCAACATTGAACTCTCTGGAATCGGCACAATCGAGTCACTTAATTTCCCCAAACCAGAATGGCCAGATTTCAANAGCTACGAACCAACTATTTTATCTAAAAAAACTGACCCCCTTGGACTAAGCGGCCTCAAAACTTTCGAGCAAGTAATTATTCCTGAAAATGAAACAATCAAAGAAATACCAAGTCTTAAAATACCATACTTCGACCCAAAATCTGAAAGTTACAAAGTATTATCTCAAGGGCCATTTGCATTAAAAGTAAATCCGAGCTCAAAACCTGACTCAATCCAAAACACATCCATTNCTNAAACTGACTCATCTGATTTGGAAAACGAAAAACCGCAGCTTGCCGATATTCTTTGGATTAAATATGAAGCGGGAACCTTAGGTAATGCAACCCCATTTGTTTTGCGACCTGCCTTCTGGCTTTTACAGTCAATCCCGCTCTTATTCCTCATAGGAACTCTAATTTTGAGACACAAAAGAAATCTATTTGCTAATAACCCTAAATTGCGCAGACAACTGCAAGTCGAACAAATCACGAGTAAAACCTTAACCAAATTAGCAATATTGATTGAAGAAAATAAAGCGTTAGAATTTCACATAGAACTAGCTACTGTTCTTCGAGAACAACTGGGACTCAAATTAGATATTCCATCAGAGGGTATTACATGTGATTCTATCGATGAGCCATTGGCCAAAAAAAACATTAAGCCAGAAACTCGAGAAATATTNCGNAAATTATTCACCAGCTGTGATGCNGCTAGCTATGCAGCCTCACAATCCACCNCAGAACTCCGCGAATACATCANCGATTTAGAAAAGGTCATTANTGATCTAAAATGAATATATTCTGCCACAAAAAAANCAACAGCACTTGGGTGTTNATCATAATTTTTTTGACAATAATAANTACACCTCATGCAAATNNATTTACNTTCGAAAAAGCCAACGAATTTTTTGATAAAGGAAAATATCCGGAAGCTATTCAGGCTTATAATGATTTAAGCACGAATGGACTATCATCCAATCTGCTTTTTAATTTAGGCAACTCTCATTTCAAAGCNGGTGAANTTGGNAAAGCTATGTCGAACTATCAAAGAGCATTAAAACTTTCTCCTAGACATCCAGATATTATAGCCAATCTTCACTTCGCCCACAAACAAGCGCAAACCGAACCAATNCCGATTACATTNCGTCAAAAATTAACACGTAAACTCTCCATTCAGGAATGGACCATAATAACTTCGCTTTCAGGTTCANTGTTTTTAGTAATAATNGGAATGTTCATTCTCAACCCCTCATACAGAAAAAGTATAGCATGGATTAAGGTTTTAGGATTCACCACATCTATCTTACTTCTATTTTCAGTAATGTCCGTAATAGATTATTTCGGTGACAAAAGAGCATATGCAACTCAAGACGGAGCTGTTGTTCGTACTGGCCCGGTTGAACAATCACCAGAATTGTTTAAGGTGAAAGATGGAATGGAATTTATTGTGCTTGGACGTAGCGGAGAATTCATCAACATACAATCCAGTATTGGATCAGCTGGATGGATTCATACTAACTCAGTAGCGCTAACACTTCCTTAATAACATATAAATTTCAGTCTTAATCTGATTTAGAAATCGCCTTCTATTTTTGCTTTCCTTCAATACCTTTACTAAAGGCAGCCCTTGCAGAATTAAGTTCTTCTTCACTCAAAAGGCCATCTTTATTTATATCACTTTTAAGAAACACTTTTAAACGCTCTCTTTCTCGAGGCTCCTCACGCATGTCTCGATTACGATCCCTACTTCTACTCGGCGGACGGGTAATGTATTTCATCAGCCAGTCCATGGTCTTGAATTTACCCTCTTCAACCTCTTTGGCAATAGCAGCTCTTTCACTAGTATTTAAACGACCGTCTTTATTGATATCGTATTCATCATTAATTTCTTTGAAACGACGATCCACCCATTGACGTGCTTGGCTAAACTCTTGCCCATTCAATTTACTGTCTTTNTCCACATCAAATTTAGCAATAATTGGATCTGGATAGCGAAACTGCCTACGTTCAGATCTGCGGCGCTCAGTTTTAGGCGGATTCAATTTATCATAACGAATTTTCTCACGTTCTATAGTACTCAAGCGGCCGTCCTTGTTGGCATCATACTTAACCAAGAGCTTCTTTTGAAAATCAGACTTCTCCACAGCCAAACCATATGGCTCAAAAACAGCACTGATGCATATTAAAATAATTACTTTTATCGCATTCATTCTTAACTTTTATTTTTAGCTATCTTGTCACCTTTTACTTTAAAAGGAAGTTCATCAATAGCGCTCCACTCACCTTCAAACAGAACCCTAACCTTCAATATGTAAGTCCTATCAAAACGAATTGGTTTTAGATACTTCTTAGCAACGGGTGAAATCCTACCTCCAACTAAACGAGGGTCGGAACCATCTAAAGTAAAATATATATCTCCTCGGCTCGAAGACATCTCCAACTCAAAACCGGGCTCTATTACCCCTCCTCTTTTAGAGAAAATGGGNGTTTCAAGATCAGGCACAAGCCCATGCTCTGCCAGCTGATCNAGAACTATACCGGAACGCTTTGGAATAAATTCATTGAACCAACGATCAACTTCTGGCAACCAATCGTCATCCAATGTTCGAGGCCTCATATCTCCAGATTTACGATCTGGAGGCGCCCAACTATAAGGGGAAGGCTTACCCCATCGAGCAGATTCACATATAACTGCCAAATCTATTTCGTTAACACGCTTATTTAGTAGATTTGTAATAGCCTCAGGAGTTAAAGCTCCAAGATTATAAAAGTGTTTATGTAAACGATCTGCAACAGATTGTCGAAATTCAGCATTATGCAGACATTGCTGCCAAATCCATTGAGGATTACTTCTAGCATACTCGTCACCNGCCGGATACGGGCCAGTTCGATTCTCATCAAGTTTTAAGAAAGTGTGTTCTGCATCCCACACATAATATCGAAAACCTTCATCTCCATTGCGGTTTCTAATTCCATACCAATTATTTGCTGAACGGTTTGCCCCAAAAGATGTAATCGGAGCATCTAAATTACCTCCATAAAAAATAACCAACATATAATCAATTAAATTGTCCACATCTAAAAAAACTTCATATTCGGAATTACGCGTACCATCTGGATTATTACCTAGAAGCTTCTGATATGCNTCATCTGATTCCAATCCTGCTTTGCAAATTTTCCAAAATTTCTCCCATGCATCCAGACTCCCATCTGTAGCAAACAAACCATACTGAGTATTACCTTCTCCCTTACCCTTACCTCTTCCTATCTTGATAACATCAAAATCTTCTTGTTTNCCCTTAAAATATGAAGCCCCAAAAGATGCCTCCGGCCGCTCGCATACATTAAACAACCCCCAATATTGACCGTTAATGTAAAGATGACAAAAATGCCCACGAGAAGTCGATTGGCCTAAAGACATTTGCAGATCCCGGTTAAATTGATCTCGCATGAACGTACATCTTGGATCATCACTGAGGCTCCATGAATAATTACTGAATGTACGTAGATCTATATTGTCAAATTCCTGCGCTGCATCTTTACCAAATACAGGATAATTAAGTTTTCCTGGCCCATACTCATTTCGGAAAAAAAACCTAAAGGCATGCTTGGNGTTTGCAGACATTCTGCTGAAGCCGCCTCGTATCCTAACCCCACAATTTTCTTGGAAACCAATTTCCCCGTTAGCACTAATAAGTTCTAGTGAACACTCTCTTTCCCACTCTCGACCATCATTTTTTGCATTCGCAAAAATTCCAGATCTTTCATCAAATAAATCATCAAGATCCATGACCAAAGAGTAACTGGGAATCGATTTTAAGCCGTCAAAAATTTTCTCTTTGTAACGCTGATCATTCACAACACGCTGATCCATTCCGTAATCAACATAATTAAAACCCCAATCATAAGGGAAACCTGCTGGAGGCAACCCATCAGCTGATTGCCTTACTATATCTTTGGGAAATAAGTAAGTTTGAGTGATAACTTTTGTAGGTTTAAAATTTTTCTTGAATCCAACAACTCGGAGTACTGTTGTTTTATTAATTTTAATTACACCATTTTCATCAACCTTCCTACTTGCCTCAGAGGGAACAGACCCATCCGTGGTATATCTCAAAACAGCGTCTGAAGTTTTAGTGGAAATAGTTAAATCAAAAGATTCCTCATACAAACCATGAGATTGGCTGAAACTTAGCTTTTCGACTACTCCAACCAAATTATAATTGTTTGGAGCCCCTGGTGTGGGTTCTAGAAATTGAATTGCCCCTCCTATTACCGTTGACTCTGAAGATTTTATTGAATCCAATGAAACTGGTATCCCATATGAAACATCATCTTTTTGCTTAGGGTATTTCATTAAAAAATGATGAGCCACAGTTTGTCCATCAGGCTTAACTAGACCAAGATATTCACCGTTAGCATTTAATTTGAAATTGGCATGCAACTCTTCACCTGGGTTTGAGCGATTTTTTCCAGATGCAAAAATCAGCATATAACCGCCTGCTTCGATAGTTACAGCGGGAAACTTCCATCCAGCTAAATCAGTAGCATCGTCAGTTAAACTCCAACCCGTAAGATCAACTTTTTCAGTACCNGTATTACGAATTTCAATCCAATCAGAACGATCNCCATCTTGATCATTTAGACCCTTGTCATTCACTGCCAAAAATTCACTAATTATCACACGAGCCTCAATTTGATTAAACGGAAGAGACATTAACGTAATTAAAGTGAACAAAATAACAGAAAATAGTTTCATAATTGTAATAAATCCCAATAGCTAAAGATTTGATTGTCGCTGCAGCATTTATTCTTGAAAAGAAAAAAGCGCCGGATATTCCAGCGCTTTAATTAAATTATTACGATCAGGATTTATTTTTGGCCTCGACGACGCGGCTCTCCCTCGTTTCTTTCTCTGCCTCGACGTTCGCGTGATGATCTCTCTGCTCCTTCTCCCCCTCGGCGCCCACGTGAAGATCTCTCTGCCCCTTCTCCTCCTCGACGCCCACGTGAAGATCTCTCTGCTCCTTCTCCCCCTCGACGCCCACGTGAAGATCTCTCTGCTCCTTCTCCCCCTCGACCTCCGCGTGAAGATCTCTCAGACATTGACTTACGTAAGGCCGCACGTTCTTTTTCATCAAGTTTACCATCTTTGTTCTTATCGAATTCTTTCATGAGCCTTTCACGCGCCCCTCGACTACGCTCATTTTGAGAACCTCCACCACTAGCTTGTGCCATGCGTTGTCTCAATTGACCTATTCTCTCACGAGCTTGCTCTTCTGTAACTTTACCTGCCTTTACTTGCTCGCGAATATTTTTTACAAAAGCATCATAACGAGCACGACGTTGTTTTTGCAGATCATCTTGCGACTGGCGATTACCACCTCGATTAGTTCGGCTTCCCATAGCTTTTCGAGCTGCAGCACGTTCCGATTCGCTTAATTTTCCATCCCCGTCCTTGTCGAAACGCTTCACAATAGACTCACGGGAAGGTCGATCTGCTGAACGACTGCTCTTCTTTACCTCCTTCTTAGCCGGCGATTTAACTTCCTCAGCTATGCCTAAATTTAAGCTCATGCTTAACAATGAAACAGCAGCAATAATTCCAATATTTTTTGTTTTCATATCTTTTATTTTTATTAGATTTCAAAACTCATTAACGAGTAAAATAGTAAACGCCACAGAAATTAATAAGTTACACAAATTTAAAAAAATTTAGCAGTTGACGTTGTATTCATCTAAAGACTAAATCCGGTTATGAAGATGCGCGATAAAGGATTCACTTTGATTGAATTATTGGTGGTAATCGCCATCATCGCTATTTTAGCTAGCTTACTATTACCTGCTTTAGCTAAAGGGAAACAACAAGCACTAAGCGCTACCTGCAAATCAAATCTTCGGCAAATATCCCTTGGAACAATTTATTATTGCGAGGATCATGATGACCGAATGCTTCCTGTTCTTGGTCCATCAAAGCCATATTGGTTTCATGCTATTGCTCCTTATCTAGGTGACAAACGTTATATTAATGACCCCCAGGCTGCTTACAACGGATCTATGAAAACTGTCATCTGTCCAGTAGTCAAAAAAAGATCAGACGGAGCCAGCAGAGGAAGCAACAACACTAGCTGGGCATACTGGTGGGGTAGCTTTGGAAAATCCTATGCCGAGGGCAGTTATACAATAAACTCGTGGATGCAAAATCCGGTAGGAAGTTACTACGCGCCTAGATCTGATGAAGAAAAAAGAAAGTATTGGTCACAATATTCCAACGCTTCATCAGATGTTCCTGTTTATGGAGACGGGAACTGGGTAGATTCGTGGCCGAGACCTNATGACCGAGCTCCCAGTAATTACAAAGGAACATCTTCGGATAATGGAATGAGACGTTTTTTTGTAAACCGCCATAATTTCGGAATTAACATTGGTTTCGCAGATGGCCATGTAAACAAAATAAAACTTCGAGGTTTATGGAATCAAAATTGGTATCGAGGATATGCTCTTACAGAAGAACCAAGATTACCAAAACGTTAATTAGATAAAGATTTATACTAGCAATTTGTTGTCAATCAGTATGGTTTTAAAATGTGAAATGAGGAAATCGACGCTTTTTATAATATTACTATTCGCACTTAAGCTATATCAAGTACAAGCAACTGATTGGAATCAGTACCGAGGGCCTAATGGATCCGGACTGGCTAAAGATTGCAATCCACCGGTTAATATTTCTAATGAAAATCTAATTTGGAAAACTTTACTAATTCCCGGGTTTTCATCTCCTTCTCTTTCTGAAAAATACATATTTCTCACCGGCTTGTCCGAAGATAGGCTTGTAACAATTGCTGTAAATAAAGCTGATGGTAAAATCATTTGGGAAAAACGGGCTCCAAAAGTAGAAATCGAAAAGGTGCACAATGCTGGCCACCCTGCGTGCTCTTCGCCGCTTGTTGTTCATGACTACGTGTACTCCTATTTCGGATCATATGGACTTATATGTTACAAACTCGATGGAACAGAGGTTTGGAAAGAGCCAATTCCAACTCCTAAAACACTTTACGGAATGTCAACTTCCCCCATTTCATATGGTGGTAATATTATCATGGTACTGGACAACGATGCTAATCTACCAGGCAGTCGCTTAAGCCAATCAAAAATTGTTGCATTTAACAAAGACAACGGAAAAACAGTTTGGGAAATTCCTCGACCTCTCCATCGTAGTGGATGGTCAACTCCAATGATATGGCAAAATAATCAGGGAACAGATCTTGTTGTCCTTGGTAATGGCCGGGTCAGTGGATACGACATGAAAAGTGGTTCAAGGAAATGGTATGTGCCTGGTTTTTCTAGAGAAACAATCTCGATACCAGTCGCTCAAAAAAACACCTTGTATGTATCTTCTTCAAGACTAGGTGGAGGCGCCGATATTCAACCAGACCCACAACCATTTTGGGAGGCTGTCATACAATTTGATGAAAATGCTGATGGAAAAATTGAGCGTAAAGAAATGACTGACAACTTCACCTTCCCAATACGCCCAGAACTCCCAATCGGCCACCCTGGCTTCGGCATTCCATTACCAAAAGATAAAAGCAAGCGAGAATTACGTCTTGATGGAATGTTCAAGGGAGTTGATCAAAATCGAGACAATTTTTGGACGAAAGAAGAATTCATAGGGAATATGCGAAGCGGACGTGGCAAGCCGTTGCTAATAGCTATCAAACCAGGAGGGCAAGGCGACGTCTCGAAAACGCATTTAAAATGGGAATTGAATCGAAGCATCCCTGAAATCCCCTCACCCCTTTTATTTGAAGATCTTATCTATATGGTTCGCAATGGGGGAATTTTGACCGCGGTAGAGGCCTCCAGCGGTAAAATAATCTACCGCGAACGAATACATGCACCAGGACATTATAGTGCCTCTCCAATTGGAGCTAAAGGCCATATATACGCCAGCTCAAACAGAGGTGTTGTCACCATTTTAAAAGCAAATCGAAAATTCAAGATCGTAGATCAGTATGATCTTCAATCTCCAATCCATGCCACTCCTTCAATAGATAAAAATAGCCTCTACATCCGCAGTGAGAATGCGCTTTGGGCTTTTCGAAATCAAAACTAGTTATTTGAGATTTTAGGAACGAGCTGATCCGGAACCGACTTAATTCCAGACTGCAATTTCTTTCCTCTACCAATTAAATCTTTTACCACCTCAGGACTCTTACTAGCCAAATCATATTTTTCTGAAGGATCTTCACCTAAATGATATAATTCAGGTTTATCTAATAAACTTGGATTAATTCCATTTTCATCACGAATCTGAACCTTATAATTTTCAAATCTAATAGCACTCAATTTCGCGCCTCCAAAAAAATACATTTCTTTACGAGGACTTTTCTCTCTTCTCAACAAAACTTTACTCAAGTCATATCCATCAATCTTACGGTCAGTTGGAACTTTAGCTCCAGCTAAACTAGCAAAAGTAGGTAAAATATCCAGTGTACTTCCCATCTGCTGCACTACACCTGGCTTAATATTGCCAGGGCCCCAAAAAATCGCTGGCTCACGCATGCCCCCCTCACGTGTTCCACCTTTTGCGCCACGTAATAATCCAGACGAACCACCGTGAGTCTTGAAGACTTCCCATGGACCATTGTCCGAGGTGAAAATAACAATTGTTTTTTTATGAAGACCTTGTTGCCTTAAAGTATTTATTACCTGCCCTACAGACCAATCGATTTCCTGAATTACGTCGCCATAAATACCATTCAAACTTTTACCTTTGAATTTCTTTGAAGTGTATAAAGGAATATGAGGCATCGAGTGTGCAAGATATAGAAAGAACGGTTTTTCCTTATTATCTTTGATAAACTTTACCGCCTGTTGCGTATAACGGCGTGTAATATTATTCTGATTAACCGGCCTCTCGATCTCTTTATCATTCTTAATTAATGGAACTCGATATACCGACCATGGCGCCGTCTTACCAAGCTCAATCCAATTACCTTTAACATTAACATCTCGATCCATATCGTTAGAGTAAGGTATACCATAATAAGAATCGAAACCTTGTGTTGTTGGTAAATGCTTAGGCAGATGCCCCAGATGCCATTTACCAACCATACCAGTTTTATAGCCGACATCCTTCAGTAGTTCCGCAATAGTAATCTCATTCTGTGGAAGCCCGCCAGCCGAGTCTGGAAATAGCACCACCTTTTTACTTGAAGCCATCCCTGAACGAATGGGGAGGCGCCCTGTCATCAAGGCTGCTCGACTCGGCGTACAAACCGGTGCTGCTGAGTAAAACTGAGTCCATTTTTGTCCCTGATAAGCCATCCGATCNAGATTTGGGGTATGAATTGTAGGATGACCATTACATGACATATCTCCATATCCCTGATCATCAGTAAAAATAATGACAAAATTCAATGGTTCTTTTGCAACGACTGATGTCATTAAAATGAGCAGAGTAATAAAACTAAATCCAAATCTTTTTAAGCAGTTTACAGATACTAAAGTCATGTCCAATAAGCTAACTCTGTAAATACTCAATTAAAAGGCTTCAAAATAGTAAGATTGAAATTCCGATCCTTGACTTATTGTTTGGGTAAGCACAGCATTTTTATGTGCAACCCAAAACTGATTTTCGACGCTTTAGCTACGGATTCACTTTAATCGAACTGCTAGTGGTAATTGCTATAATCGCTATTCTAGCCGGCCTACTTTTACCGGCATTAGCAAAAGCAAAATCAAAAGCCACCGGAACCTATTGCCTTAGCAATCACAAGCAACTTCAATTGTGCTGGACCATGTATGCCGGCGATCACGACGATCACATGCCAGAAAATTCTCAATTACCGGGAGGAGGAAATCGGGATGGGTGGACTAGCCGGGGCCCAACATGGCTCAACGGCAATGCATTTACTGATATAGATGACAGCAACATTCGAAAGGGAGTTCTTTTCAAATATAATGATTCATCAGGCATCTATAAATGCCCAGCTGACAAAAGTACTGTTCGCGACAAAGGAGACATACCTCGAGTTCGCAGTGTATCTATGAATATGTACATGAACTTTAGATCAAACCCAGAAAGTGATTTATACAATAATTGCTGGCACAAGATTGGTGACATTAACAACCCTTCATCTTCGAATGCGTTTGTATTTATTGATGAACACACAAAGAGTATACAACAAAGCGCATTCGGATCGAACGCAGCTGATTGGACATTATTTGGAACAGGAAAATATTACTGGATCAGCTTCCCTGCCACACGTCACAACAATGGGACTGTATTATCATTTGCAGATGGACATGCTGAATCTTGGAAATGGGTTGAACAAAATACTTTGGAAATATCTAACAAAGATGGCTGGATTGTTTTACAAAGAGGCAAAAGGGGCGGTGACCGCGACCTCGAAAAACTTTTTGGAGCCGTTCCTCAAACTATACCTGTAAAATAAGAAACCCCCTAAATAATTAGAGGGTTTCCGTAAAATATTTATCTTCTTTTTCAACTCTTACCAATGCAAAAGAGCCGACTGTTTGTTCGTATAAACAAACGACCATGCGCTACAGCAATACTTGCGCGAGTTTGATCATCGCCCTGTTCTCCCATTTGGGCCTTATTAAGCAATTTACCGCTCTTAGCATCCAATACATGCACCATTCCAGCATGGTTTTGCACATAGATCTTGCCATCAGCTCCAGTCGGCGACCCCCTGAAAAGCGAGCGACTATTTAGATTTGTAGCCCAATTAATACTACCGGTCTTTGGATCAACACAGGATAACATTTTATCACGACCTTCACCATACAATACATAAAAGTTATCGCGATAAAATAGTGGGGTAGAGACATCGCTAGTCACTCCATCACGGCTTCCTTCACTATTCCAAGCTACACTTTTAGATTCGCTACTTACATCCCCTTTAGCACCAGCCTTGATCGCAAAAACAGGTGCACGTTTAGGCCCACATGCAAGAATCACTCCATTGCCTGCAACCGGAGATGGAACAAGACGCCAATGAGTAATNCGNGAAGGATTCCAAGTCCCCCATCTCCAAAGTTCACTGCCTGTCTTTGGNTCATGCCCTGTCAAACAATCCCCTCCAACTATAACTATTTCATCTCTACCNTCGTGACTAAAAGGAATNGGAGTGCTAAACGCTTCAAGAGACTCCGATCGAGCCTTAGCAGGGCGATACGTTTTCCATAATTGCTTGCCAGTTTTAGGCTCCAAAGCCAAAAGGTAAGAACGGTTATCATCACTGCCTTTACCGCTCACTTTTGTGTCCCTTTGTAAAACCTGCATATAAAGGATACCATTGTGAATCAANGGACTAGTTGAAAAGGTCCAAAGAAAAGCAAATTCGCCATGCTTATCCTGTATATTNAAATCCCAGAGTTTATCCCCTTCCATGGTAAATGTAGCCAACTCACCACCACCATAAAAGAATGTCACAACTTCACCGTTTGTCACAGGTGAAGGTGAAGCATAGTTNCTGCGATTATCTTGGTTATGACCTTTAGCAACTTGATGAGACCACTTCAAAGCTCCAGTTTTTCGATCATAACAATTTGCAGTTAATCGCTCTTTGCTAGGGTTTGATGAAGATACAAAAACATTATCACCCCAAATAATCGGCGTGCCGGCACTGGGACCATCCATTTTAACGCTCCAAATCACATTCTTTGTTTTGCTGAAATTTGTTGGCAGGTTTTTTTCGTCTGCAGATCCGTTATAGTTAGGTCCCCGCCAATTCCCCCATTCACCAGACTGTAGAACACCTGAGGACATGCTGAATAAGCCAACAAACAATAATAATTTACTCATTTTCATGATCATTAATAAAAGTTTAGGATACGAAGATGCTGCCATCTGATCAATGCATAAGCTAGTCGAAAACGACCAAAAAGAACTCCTTAGNTCCAACAATCCCTCCAAAGTTCACAAAATTGAATCATTAGAATTAATCCTGCATTACATATTATTGATAGATGTACTGCATTCTTAACCATTCTGTACATCTTTTAACCATCAAGAAAAAATCATGAACCAACATCCTAACACCATTTGCGAAGGAACGATGATTCAGCAATTCGATCCAAATGTTAAATCAATCAAGTGTATCTTTTTCAAAATCACTTGAAGAAACCCAACCAGCTCTAACTTTCTCTCCACTTTGATAGCGCTGAAAAAAATTATCGGTAGATTTCCCCGAATAAGGATAGTTATCAAATATATCCCCCTTACCAAACATTCTAGGATCACCTTGTTTACTTAGTTTTGAAAACAACTCTTTCTTCAATTTTTCTTTCAATTCCAAATGCCTTTCAGATTTTGCTAGGTTATTAATACAATCTAAGTCTTGCTTTAGATCAAACAACTCCTCTCTCTGCCTCTTACCAAAACTGAGATTCCAAAAATAAGATGTACCATTTCGACGTTGATTAAGAATGGCTGTTTTAGTCGGACTTCCATCACAGTTCAAATATCCAGTTAAGGGGTGCCCGGAAGGCCAACGATTTGGCTTAAAGTTTTGCAAATAAAGCATATTATTTTTAACGATTCCTCGAATAGGATAACCCCAGTTATTTGGCCGACCAATATCGTGACGTTCCTTTCCTATTAAAACATGATCACGATCAGGGATAATAAGACCAGATTTAGGGGAACGAAAAAGCTCTAACAAACTTCTCCCAGTAATTGACTGCATAATTGGAGCAATCTGCCCTACTTTAGCTGCTTCGATAAATGTAGGAGCCAGATCCACAAAACTAATATAATCAGTTATCACCCGGCCTCGCCCATTAATTCCTTTAGGCCAACGAATTGCTAACGGTATGTGATTCGATGACTCATACGCCTGACCTTTTACCCTAGGAAAAGGCATTCCATGATCCGATGTCGCAACTATCAAAGTATTATCTAGATCACCATTCTTTTTAAGCAGATCTATAATTTCACCTAGGTGACTATCGTAATGCTCAACTTCTATAGAATAATCAAGCATATCGTTTCGAATTATATCGTTATCAGGCCAATACTTTGGAACACGGTCGATGTCCTTCAATTTTTTACCAAAACGTCTACCTACACCGTACTCATAGCCCCTATGAGGCTCAGTCGTCCCATACCAAAAAACCCAAGGCTTTTCTTTATCTTGACTGTGAAAATTTAGGAAATCAGCGAAGTTTGCGGAGTAATTATTATTAGAAATAGCCTTGGCTGGAGTTTTAGCCTTTCTACTTTGCCAAGCGGTTCCAGTAATTTTTCGATTATTACCATTAATATCTTTCGCAAATCCTGGGCCCCATCCCTTACCCGTATAACCAGTGGTGTAGCCGTTTGCCTCAAGTAATTCTATCCACCCTCCAAACTTAGCTGGAAAAAATGTCATATGATTTCCAGCATTTTCCAACTGCCAAGAGAATCTGCCGGTCAAAATAATTGCCCTTGAAGGAGCACATTTGGCATTGGGGGTATAAGCACGTTGAAATAAAATTCCCTCTTTTGCTAATCGATCAAAATTCGGCGTTCTAATCCAATCACAACCATAAGCTCCGGCATGCCCGAAAGACCAGTCATCCGCAATAGCAAATAGAATATTAGGACGATCCTCAGCTTTTGGAAATAAAAGCATCCCCATTAAAAACAAACACTTAATTAAGAATCGCTTTATGAAGCATTTCATCCATATGTGATACCCTTGACAAGACATATCGCCAAGAGCAAATAAATAGAAGATACATCTAATCCTAAATCATAGTAATCTTAATATAAATCCCATATTAATTTTGTTTCGAATCAGGGACACTACTTAGGCTGATAAACTCTAATCCAGTCGACCTCCATTTTTACTGGAAAATTAGTCTTTGCAGTAGGTGCTCCAACAAATCTGCCTCCGACAGCTATATTGATTATAAGATGAAATCTTTGGTCAAAAGGTGCAGGAAATGGAAACTTATCTGCACTCCACTTTTTCTGCTTTTGCCAAGATTCTCCATCAAGCGTCCAATTGATTTCACCCTCCGTCCACTCAACACCAAAAACATGGAATTCATCAGCAAATGTACCTCTAGACAATTTCTTCTTACTTCCGGATGAACGATTTCGAGGCCACTGACCACCATAATGAAGAG
>PAOJ01000045.1 GCA_002708005.1 Verrucomicrobiales bacterium
AAGGTGTTGACGGCTATGTGGGCGAAATGACTCACCTAATCGAATGTATTCAGGTCAACCAACAACCTAGCGTATCTGCTAATGATGGTCTCAGCGCAGTGAAAATATGCTTAGCAGAAGAAGAATCAGCCAAAACCGGNAGAATTATCACTGTTAAATGATTTTTNATATTAAGCATAAATTATTGGGATTTTTAAAAAAACCGCTTGTCAACTCAGATGCTTNGTGTAGGGTCCCNTCCCCTTTTTTATGAAGGCAGATATTCANCCAGAATATGTGGAATCAGTTATTCGTTGCGCNTGTGGCACCGAAATTAAAACTCGTTCCACTAAAACAAAACTTCTCATTGGCATATGCAATGAGTGTCATCCATTTTATACCGGCCAACAAAAATTCGTTGATACAGCAGGACGCGTGGATAAATTCCAGCAACGAATGGCAAAAACCAAAGCCGCCCGCGAAGCCGCCAAGGAGGCAGCAGGAGGAAAAAAATCTAAAAAGACAACTAACTAGGATAATTTCAACAGAACGCCCGCGGTNNATCCTTATGTTACCGCGGGCGTTCTTTTTTTTGAAANAATGAATCTCCTGCCACATATCGAACAATTNCGCAAACGCCGAGACGAATTAGAAAGCGCCCTAAGCTCTCCCGATGTCGCGAATAACAATAAACAGTTTCTTGATATGACTTTAGAATATTCACGCATGAAAAATCTTGCGGAATTAGGTGAGCGATTTTTAAAAGTCATAAATGATATTAATAATAATAAGGAATTAGTTCAGCTAGAACCTGCTGAATCCGAATTATCAGCATTAGCTAAAGAGGACTTAATTAACTTAGAAGAAGANCATCGCAAACTNGAACTTGAATTACAGTTTGGAATCATTCCGCCAGACCCTGCAGACTCTCGTGATACNATTGTAGAAATCAGAGCCGGAGCTGGAGGCGCTGAGTCNGCANTATTTTGCAGTGATCTTCATAGAATGTATATTCGGTATGCTGAAAGCCAAGGNTGGAAAACTGAACAAATGGACGCCAGTGTTTCAGATCTTGGAGGTTACAANGAAGTAATCTTCGGGATTAAAGGACAAAACGTATTCAAAAAATTAAAATTCGAAAGCGGTGTTCATCGNGTACAACGNGTACCTGAGACAGAAACCCAAGGCCGCGTTCATACCAGCACAGTTACAGTTGCTGTTCTACCAGAAGCAGAAGAAGTTGATATTGAATTAAATCCAGATGAACTCGAAATCAATGTTTGCCGCGCCTCCGGTCCTGGAGGCCAGGGTGTTAACACTACAGACTCAGCCGTGCAGATTCAGCACAAACCAACTGGGATGATTGTTCGCTGTATGGACAGTCGATCGCAACAGAAAAATAAAGAACAGGCAATGAAGGTTCTACGGTCTAGATTACTTGAAATTAAAATTGCCGAAGAACATGCAAAATATGCAGCAGAACGTAAGTCACAAGTTGGAACAGGGGAACGCAACGAGCGTATCCGTACTTATAATTTTTCTCAAAATCGAGTAACCGATCACCGAATTGATCTTACTTTATATAATCTCCCTACATTTATTGAAGGCGAAATTGAAGAAATTGTCTCAGCACTACTAGCTAACGATCTAAAGGAAAGACTTGCTGCACTTGAATAAAATAACAAAATGGAACCAGAAGGACTAATTTTTGATTGCGACGGAACACTTGTCGACACCATGCCCATACATTTTAAAGCATGGAGTATAACGACAAAAAAATATGGACTCATTTTTCCTGAAGACAGATTTTATGCTTTNGGAGGAGTTTCACCTTTTGAAGTACTTCGCATATTATCTTCAGAACAAGGTGTGAAAATCGATTTCCAAGCAGTAACTCGNGAAAAAGAATCTCAATATATGCAACTCATTAGCGAAGCAAAAGAGATCCCAGAAGTCATGGAGATTGTTCGGACTAACTATAGGAAAAAGCCAATGGCTGTGGCGTCCGGAGGCACGTCTGAAACCGTTCTAGGAATCCTAAAGCATTGTAGTATTGAGAAATATTTTGATACCATTGTGACTAGTGANGATGTAAAGAACCCTAAACCAGCACCAGACACATTTCTTGAGGCAGCACGTAGAATGAATGTTGCACCAGAGAAATGCCAAGCGTATGAAGATGCCGACATGGGTATTAAAGCAATAATTGCTGCCGGAATGGAGGCGGTTGATATTCGCCCCATGCTCAAGAGTTAATCATAAATACGGAAAAAATAGTTACAAATAATGAAAGGACTCCCAGGATTTCGCGACTTTTACCCTGAGCCNCTTCCAACTAAGGACTCATGGAGTCTAGATTTACGTCAGTATATTTTTGACACCTGGCGAATCACCGCCGAGCGATACGGCTTTCGTGAATACGATGGCCCTCCCATAGAGGAACTAGAACTATACACAAAGAAAAGTGGCGAAGAAATTGTTGGACAATTATACAACTTTGCCGACAAGGGAAATCGAGAGGTTTCCTTGCGCCCGGAAATGACTCCAACTCTAGCCCGAATGGCAGCCTCGCATACACGCAACTACAAGAAACCCATTAAATGGTTTTCTATACCCCAACTATTTAGATACGAACGCCAACAAAAAGGGAGGCTTCGGGAACACTTCCAACTTAATGCCGACATAATCGGCGAAGAACATTTTTCCGCTGATGCCGAACTAATTTCCCTACTTATAGATACACTTCGTAACTTGAAACTAAACAAAGAGGATTTTTTTGTACGATTAAGTAGTCGTCAAGCTTGGCAAAATTTCTTTGAAAAAAATGGAGGAAATCAAAATGACGCCTACGAATTTTATCAAATTATAGACAAACTTGATCGTGAAGANCCTAAGGTATCTAACGATAAATTAGCCAAAATGGGATTCTCCTATGATCAAATAAACGAATTTATCTTGGAAGGAAAACCGACAGAAGAACTCTCGGCTATAATCGAAAACATTGAGGCTCGCGGTTTAGGAGACTTCATCAAGATAGACTATAGGATAATACGAGGTTTAGCTTATTACACAGGCCCTGTATATGAAGCTTTCGACAAGCATGGAAAGTTCCGAGCAATTGCAGGCGGAGGTCGCTATGATCACTTAATTAATCTGGTCTCNGGAGGTAAAACCAGCCTACCAGCTCTTGGATTTGGCATGGGAGATGTCGTCCTAACCGAACTGCTCAAGGAGCGCAATCTTATTCCTAAACTTCAACAAAGAATTGATGCTTTTGTACAAATAAAAGATGAGTCTTTACGTAACACTTCGCTTGGACTCATCCAGCAACTTCGACAAGCCGGCATAACTACCGAATATCCCCTACTTAAGACCAAACCTGACAAACAATATAAACGAGCCCTCGAACTCAACGCTAAATGGCTGATTACTATCGAAAGTAATAATCAGGCAGCTTTAAAAAATATCGAAACTCGTGAAGAACAGATTTATTCCCTCGATAAAGTCATAGGAATAGTCGAATCTAATATTTAACGATCGCCGTTCACACTCTGAAAGAAAAAAGAGTTCTCAAATAACGCCCTTTACAGCACACAAGTAGTTCAGGGTCATCCCTTCACAACTGTTTATGAAAACAGTATAGTTTACTTTTAGTTTGGCTTTGCCTGAGCTTTATCATCAGTAGATGGTTTCGATAATACTTTAAACGGCTCAACAAAAGCTTCATCAAAATCGAATCCATTGGNAAAATCTTCACGCGAATCATTCTCAGTCTTNGCTAAAAGATTGTTTTCTACGAGATTGAAAACAATTTCTCCGAAATCCTCAGTCGAATTAACACCCCATTCGTTAAGCAATGCTTTAGTCATTGGGCCAAAATTATCAATTGCGTATTGCCGGAGTCCATTGGTTAACTCTTGCCCGCTAATATGACNTGATTCCTTGCCTTCCGCTTCCTTGGCGAGTTTGTGCTGAGTATAATCTAATCCTTCTCGGATAAAATAGTAAGCATCTCTATGATATCTATCGTCCTTTTCAAGAATTTGATCCAAAATCTCATTATAATCAAAAGGCTGCATTTCAATCCTTAAAAAATTTATCTCTCATTATCATTCTATGGTTTTACAACCTCTTAGCCTTTAACATTTAAACAGCCACAATATTTATCAATTTTCCAGGAATAACGATCACCTTTTTTACTTTTTTNCCCTCAATGTGTCGCATCACATTTTCGCTATTCAATGCAAGTTCTTCAATTTTAGAGCTCTCTATATCTGCAGGGAGTTGCAAACGATCTCGAACTTTACCATTTACCTGAACAGCCATTTCAATTGATGTTTCAATAAGATACTTTTCATCAAAAATTGGCCAAGGATAATAAGCTATAGAACCTTCCTGACTATTAGCTTTAGAATATAATTCTTCAGCAATATGTGGCGCAAACGGCACAAGTAGCAGAAGAAAATCTTTCATTACTGAAAGTGGGCGTAAGTCCCAGTTAGATGCCTCATTAACAAAAACCATTAGTGCAGAAATAGCAGTATTAAATCGCATATTTTCCATATCTTCGGTCACTTTTTTTATACAAGTGTGAAGCACCTTCATCTGCTCTTGAGAAGGATCTATATCCACTACATCAATACTAAGTTTAAGTTCAGCAAGTAATTCTGATCTTTGCTCATTGGACACGGTAAACTTCTGTTCAAATGTTTTCTCAGTTTTTTCGTCAATGAACATTCTCCAAACACGACCAAGAAATCGATATACGCCTTCAACCCCTTTGGTATTCCAAGGTTTAACCATCTCCAATGGCCCCATAAACATTTCATACAAACGCAGAGCATCAGCACCAAATTCCTCAAGAATATCATCAGGATTAACCACGTTACCACGCGATTTAGACATCTTTTGCCCGTCTTCTCCTAAAATTAATCCTTGGTTGACAAGTTTATAAAATGGTTCCGGCGAAGAAACATAACCTAAATCAAACAATACCTTATGCCAAAAACGCGCATAGAGAAGGTGTAATACCGCATGCTCGGTTCCCCCAACATACAAATCAACTCCGGGTGTGGCTTCATTATTAGAAGTTCCCATCCAATATTTTTCTGCAGATTCTCCTACAAATCTTTTCCCATTTGTAGCATCTAAATACCGCAAATAATACCAGCAACTTCCTGCCCACTGCGGCATGGTATTTACTTCACGCATTATTCCCTCGCCCACTTGACACCATTCCTGAGCTCTAGCTAAAGGAGGATCACCAGATCCAGTGGGTTTAAAATCTGTCAAATCTGGAGGCAAAACAGGCAAATCAGCCTCATCTAAAGCAGCATGCCCTCCCTNGTCCCAAATAATTGGAAACGGTTCTCCCCAGTAACGCTGCCGACTAAACAACCAATCTCGCAANTTAAAATTGATAGTCNTTGAACCAAGCGCTTTTTCNTCAAGCCAGTCTATAATNTGNGCCTTGGCTTTCAANGTTGGGAGGCCATCAAGAAAATCTGAATTAATGGCAAAACCCTCTCCNGAAAAACCAAGTGATTCTTCACCTTTTGGGGCCTGAACAACCACCTCAATTGGTAATTTGAATTTTTCGGCAAATTCCAAATCACGTAAATCATGGGCTGGCACAGCCATGATTGCTCCTGTTCCATATCCCGCCAGCACATAATCTGCAGTCCAAATCGGTAACAATCTACCATTAACAGGATTTAAGGCGTAAGCACCTGTGAAAACACCACTTTTTTCCTTAGCTAAATCGGTTCGCTCTAAATCACTCTTTTTCGACGACTCAGCTTGATAGGCTTGAACCTCCAAAAGGTTTTCATCCTTAACGATTTTATCAATCAAATCACTCTCTGGAGAAACAACCATATAAGTGGCCCCAAATAATGTATCTGGACGAGTAGTAAAGACATTGATCTCAGTGTCTGAATCCTTAACCTTAAAAGTCACCTCTGCTCCCTCGGAACGGCCAATCCAATTACGTTGCATCTCCTTAAGGGAATCACTCCATTCGATAGCATCCAAATCATCAAGAAGACGCTGTGAATAAGCAGTGATACGCAACATCCATTGTCGCATAGGCTTTCTAACTACTGGAAACCCACCTACCTCACTAAGGCCATCCTTGACCTCCTCATTAGCAAGAACAGTTCCAAGCTCCGGACACCAATTGACCGGAGCCTCAGAAACATATGCTAATCGATGAGAATCAAGCCACGAACGCTTTTGCTCCTCTGTTGATATATCCGATGGATAATCTAAAGTCTCTATCGGTTCAGCTTTAGAAGTCTCTGGATTAAACCATGAATTGTATAGCTGTAAAAAAATCCACTGAGTCCATTGGAAATATTTAGGATCTGTGGTATCGACTTCACGAGTCCAATCATAGCTAAAGCCAAGTGACTGAATCTGCCTTTTGAAATTGGCTACATTTGCTTCGGTCGTTATTCGCGGATGCTGCCCAGTTTTAATAGCATACTGCTCAGCTGGTAAGCCAAATGCATCCCAACCCATAGGGTGCAACACGTTAAAGCCCTGCATACGCTTATATCGCGCCAAAATATCAGTAGCCGTATAACCTTCCGGATGCCCAACATGCAAACCTGCACCTGATGGATATGGGAACATATCCAGAATATAATATTTTGGAATATTCTCTGGCACAGCACTTTGGTGACGTTCGCGAAATGGATGTCCGGTTGGAACACTTTCCCCTGGGTTCCAAGATCGGAATGTTTCTCCATTATGCCAGAACTCCTGCCATTTCGGCTCGAATAATTGAAAAGGGTATTGTCTTCGCATTCTTGCGATCAAAATTATTTATTAACGATTTAACTCAAGCAATCAGACATCTAGATTGTAATCAGTAACTGCACCTTGAGANGCAGATGTAACAGCACTAGCNAACTTAGCCAACACCCCCTTGACATAACGAGGCTTTGGCTTCTTCCAATTTTTTTTGCGTTTTNCCAACTCACCCTTAGATANATGAAGAACCAATTGATTCTGCTTTGCATCAATAGTAATTGAGTCACCATTTTTAACTAATGCTAAAGGCCCTCCCTCATAAGCTTCCGGAGTAATATGCCCAACCACAAAACCATGCGTACCACCAGAAAACCGTCCATCAGTTATCAATGCAACATCATCACCTAACCCCGCTCCCATAATTGCCCCAGTTGGACCAAGCATTTCTCTCATTCCTGGNCCCCCTTTAGGNCCCTCATAACGTATAACGATAATATCTCCTCTNTTGATTCTGCCACCGAGTATAGCTTTCATCGCTTTCTCCTCAGAATCGTATGGTCGAGCTATACCAGTAAAACTCAATCCTTCCTTACCTGTAATCTTGGCTACGCTCCCNTCAGGCGATAGATTACCGTAAAGTATACGAAGATGACTGTCATTCTTGATAGGCTTACTTANGGGCTGAATGATCTTCTGACCTTTACGATAAGGTTTAACTTTAGATAAATTTTGTGACATCAANTTACCGGTCACTGTTAGACAGTCTCCNTGAAGCAATCCAGCCTTNAGCAAAGTCTTCATCAAGGGCTGAATCCCNCCAACCGCTACTAGTTCACTCATTAAGTATTTACCACTTGGTTTAAGATCCGCTAAAACTGGCACCTTCTTTCCAATACGAGAAAAGTCATCGATAGTTAGCTTAACATCAGCCGCATGAGCCATAGCTAGTATATGTAATACCGCATTCGTTGACCCTCCTAAAGCGATCACTACGGTAATTGCATTCTCAAACGCCTTCTTCGTCATAATATCACGAGGCTTAATACCTTTCTTTAGCAGATTATAAACAGCGGCTCCGGCTTCACGACTATCCCGCTTCTTTGCTGGGCTAATAGCAGCCTGAGCGCTACTTCCTGGAAGGCTCATTCCCATCGCTTCGATTGCGCTAGCCATCGTATTAGCAGTGTACATTCCGCCGCAAGAACCCGGCCCTGGGATCGCACAAGAAGTTATGTCCTCTAAGCCTTTATCTGAAAGATTACCATTTGAATGTGCCCCTACCGCTTCAAAAACTGAGACAATATCAAGCTTCTTCGAATCACCAGTTACACAACCCGGAAGAATAGTTCCTCCATATACAAAAACCGCAGGTCGATTCATTCTAGCAATAGCAATCATGCAACCAGGCATATTTTTGTCGCAACCACCAATAGCTACATATCCGTCCATACACTCGCAACCCACCACTGTTTCTATCGAGTCAGCAATAACTTCTCTGGACACCAAGGAATACTTCATACCTTCCGTACCCATTGAAATTCCATCGGAAATAGTAATCGTATTGAATACAATTGCCTTTCCTCCAGCCTTATTAGTTCCAATCTCAGCCTGCTTTGCGAGCTCATCAATATGCATATTACAAGGAGTTACATTACTCCACGTGGAAGCAATGCCAATGATTGGTTTATTAAAATCTCCTGCTTTAAAACCTGTTGGATAAAGCATAGCCCGACTCGGAGCCCTTTCAGGCCCATCCAACATAATTGCTGAATGCGGACGCATATTTGGCATTTCTTTCTTTTTATTAGACGTTTTTTTCGAAGTCTTTTTCATTGCAAATCGACGGCCGGGAAGTCTCAACAAAAGATCGAACAAAAACAAGCCGACATAATTAATNCTAGTTGTTTGACAAATAAATCTTTTTTGAGAAATTTGCTNTGTATGAAACCTTTATTATCACTACTACTNACAATGAGTATATTCAGCACCGTATGNGCAGAAAAATCTACCCTCGATATTCCATTGAAAGATATCGATGGGAAGTCAACTAGCCTTAANGCTCACAAAGGTAAGGTTATGCTTGTCGTCAATGTGGCAAGTCAATGNGGNTTAACCAGACAATACAAACAACTCCAANCTNTTCACTCNAAGTATGCTAAGAAAGGTTTTACCGTTTTGGGATTTCCATGCAATCAATTCGGCAGACAAGAACCTGGTTCCGAATTGGAAATAAAAAAATTCTGTAGTGACAACTACAATGTAACTTTCCCCCTTCACTCTAAGATTGAAGTTAACGGAAAAAACACGCATCCACTATATAAGAAAATAAAAAAAGAGTCTGGTGGCTCGGATAAAATCTCATGGAATTTTGAAAAATTTCTATTAGACGGCAATGGTAAAGTTATAAAACGTTTCTCCCCTAGGACGAAGCCTGATTCAAAAGAAATAACTTCCGAAATTGAAAAGGCTCTTAATTAAAAGCNANCTTACTATTATTTTNAAAAGCCCGACTTAGTCGGGCTTTTTTGTTTTTNAAATTAAAAACCCCAAATCAATGGAACGAAGAACCAAACAAGAAACGCCATGATTAACGTAAGCCCAAGTCCAGCTTTTACGTAATCAGTNAATCGATATTTTCCTGGGCCTGAAACCAGAATACAAGCTGGCTCAAAAGGAGCTACAAAAGATGATGATGCCGCTAACATAACCGCTATAGCATATGTCTGACCACTTACATCAAGTGTTTGTGCGGTTTGCATAGCTACCGGCAAAACTACAAGCGCTGCAGCTGCATTGGACATTGTCTGCGTAAGAAACATGGTAAGNAAAATAAACCCTGCCAATATCATTCTTGGACTTTCAAAAAAGCTTTGAATACCGCCCGCCAACCAATTAGCAGTCCCAGATTCACGCATTGCAGCACCAAAAGCCGTCATTCCTCCTATGACAATCAATACACGCCAATCGATCACCTCATATGCCTTTTGCATAGTAATACATCCAGTTGCAACTGTCATCGCAGCTGCACTTAAAAAACAAACTGGTAAAGGTGCTAAATTNAAACCACCTGCCAAAACGGCAAAACCAAAAAAAGTTAATGCCATTAAGCCTTTTCTTCTCCTATCTGCACTAGGAGCTTCATTTACCTCTAGCCTTACAAGATTTGTATCATCCTCCAGAGCTTGCAAACGCTCTNTTGAGCCTTGCACCAATAATAAATCTCCAGCACGAAGTTTAATTACTCCTAGTTTACGACCTAGTACTTGTCCATGTCGATAGATCGCAAGTACTGCCAAACCAAAGCGTTGCCTAAAATTTGCTTCCTTAAGTGAATGTCGGATCAAAGTTGATTTAGGGGTAATCAACAATTCTGCAATTTTAGTCTCTTCCGTCTGAAGCGAGTCGTCCTCTAATTTTACCTCTGCCTTAATCTCAATACCACTAGCATCCTTAACAGCCATCAAATCATCAATTCGACCAGATATTAATAATACGTCATTCTCCTCAAATTTAGATCGTGCGTTAGGCACAAAACTCTTTTTTTTACGGAGAATTTTTATAATTTGAAAATCCATCTGAGCCAGTGATGATTTAAATACTAACTCACCCACAAGCTTTGAACCTGACATAACAACAATTTCAGAAACATACTCTCGAATATTAAAGTCCTCAGCCAAACTTTCATCAGGATAGTCTGGTAACAATTTACGGCCAATAACCATAAGATAAACGATCCCAACACCCATAATTAAAAGACCAAGCGGAGTNATTTCAAACAGACCAAGCGGNTTATAGATTTTTATTTTGTTTACCTCAGCATGCATTAAATAATCCAAAGAATCCAATTCTCCATCATTATTAAGATCATTCCCTCCTTGAGCAATCCACTCAACTAGTCCAGCTTCATGCTGCCTTTGAATCTCACCACTNACTGCAACATTGGTTGAAGTACCAATTAAAGTGCATGTGCCGCCAAGAATCGAAGCAAAACAAACCGGCATGAGCAATTTAGAAGGACTTGTTTTTAGTTTACGAGCTACTGACATAGTAGGACCTATAAACAAAGAAGTGACTGCAGTGTTGTTCATAAATCCAGAAAGCCCACTTACAACAGACATCGTCGTTAATAAAAGCTTATTGGTACTTCCACCAGCAACTCGCAATAACCAAGTAGATACAACATCAAGCACACGCCCCTCCAANAAAGCTCCATTAATAACAAAGATTGATCCAAGAATTATTATAATCTGCGAACTAAAACCGGCGAACGCCTGTGCAGTGTCTAAAATGCCTGTTAACACTAGTGCTAAAAGGAGAAAAATAGTCACAAGATCAACAGGTAACGCCCGAGTAGCAAATAATACTACTGCTAAAACAAGCAAACTTAGAACTATGACTATAGGATCCATATTAAAATTACTTCATTGCAGAAAANTTCTACTACTCCTCCATACTTTTAGGATCAATACCAACTTTTTTGCACCACTCTCGATATGCAATGGGCGAAATTTCTGACGGCTTAATTTCACTTCGGCCACCCCAGAAAACATTAGTATAACTAACCGGGATTCCAACATTTTCCAGATGCTTGTCAATAGCAGCCTTATGTTCCAATACTAATTCCTTATCAGTGCCATGGGCAACGCCCATAATATTCACATTATGAAAATCAGGCCCACCCTCACGCCAATAGGCATGGGTCATTATATCGTGACGACCCACCTCACTCCCAGCCTCAATCTCACGTCCTTCAGGAACAGCCCAGTGAAATAACGCGTTAAACTTTGTCACTCGTTTACCAGAAGAGTGGATCTTTACATGCTCCAAAAATGTAGAAAAACGCCCTATAACACGTCGCTTGTCCAAATCCTTTGCAATACGAAAAAATTCATTCAAGGAAACTCCAGCCTCAATAGCTCGACCTTCCCAAATATTCTCAATAATTTCCTCCGGCTCAAACTCACGCTTTACAGCAGTCATCACATGCCATTCCTGTTCCGTTAAATCAACAATTGCTACCCTAGTTGCCTCAGCAGGCTGATCAGACCGACTACCTGGAGGCATCCCTCGACGACGAACATGCCCTACTCCGAGAGCAAATAAACGCTTTGCCGGCATCAAGCGAAAATGATCTCCTCCAATTTTCTGAAGTAACCATTGACCGTGTTTTTCAATTGAATAACCTTGAGGGACCTTAAGNGTTGTCCAAAGCTTGTAATTGGAACCTTTTGAAACCGTATCTGTAGTTCGCGTAACCACGTGACCTGAGAAGGGATCTTCCTCATATAGGTAATTAAAGGCAGAATCCATTTTCTCGATTGGGACCTTCCAGGCGACAAGCGCACCTTTAGCTAGGTTTGTAGCCAACAAAGTTTGACGGACACGGCGAATTGCTCCAGCTCTGAGCATCGCACGGATGCGCTCAATAACAATTTCAACTTCAACGCCCGATTCCCGAACGATCGCACCTATCGGATCTTGTTGAAATCCTTGTAACCGATCCTCTGAAACAGCCAAAATCTTAGCATTTATNGGATCACTAAAATCTACAGGTATATTATCGTCGTTCATCCGTAAGCAGAGTATCCGGCAACAAGTTGCCTTGGCCAAGCGCATTCCGGATTGATTTCATCGCCATAAACCACAACCATCCGCGTTGCATTAATGAAGATCAGTAAAATTAGCGTATATCAAGTCGACTTACCCCTTAAAGAGGGNAGTTATAATTGGTCAGGGGGAAAATCCGTTCAGGTCTTTGATAGTACTGTCGTAAAAATTGAGACTGATGAAGGAATCACAGGTCACGGTGAAGTTTGCCCGCTTGGCCCAGTTTATCTACCAGCCTATGCCGAAGGTGCTCGAGCTGGTATTCAGATTCTATCAAAATCATTAATTGGAAAAGATCCATTACAATTAGCAAAAATTAACCAANACATGGACACTGCACTAAAAGGACATCCATATGTAAAATCATCTATTGATATGGCGTGTTGGGATATTCTTGGCCAAGCGACCGGGCAGCCAGTGTGCAATTTACTCGGTGGACGCTATGACGAAGACTTTCTACTCTACCGTGCTATCTCTCAAGAATCACCTGAAGCAATGGCAAGCAAAGTCTCCGGATANAGGGCAGAAGGTTATCGGAAATTTCAGCTCAAAGTCGGCGGCGATCCAGAAACAGACATTGAACGCATTCGTGCTGTATCAGCCGAACTACAACGTGGTGATGTTCTTATTGCTGATGCAAATACCGGTTGGTTAATGCATCAAGCCGCACGTGTTGTGAGAGCTGTTAAGGATATCGACGTTTATATTGAGCAACCTTGCGAAACATTNGAAGAGTGTTACTCGATCAGAAAATTAACCGATCATCCTTTTGTACTCGACGAGAATATCGACGGTCTTCCAATACTTCTCCGGGCCAACAGTATGCAGGCTATGGACGTAGTTAACATTAAGATTAGTAAATTCGGAGGACTGACCAAAGCTCGACAGGCCCGAGACCTTTGCATCTCACTAGGTATTGCGATGACTATTGAAGACAGCTGGGGAGGTGACATCATAACAGCAGCAATATCCCACCTAGCTCACAGCACACCTAAAGAACTACTATTTTCCTCAACTGATTTTAATAGCTATGTAACTGTATCCATCGCCGACGGAGCCCCTCAACGCAAGGAAGGCAAACTAGCTGCATCTACTTCAGCTGGACTTGGAATTACTCCAAAGATGGAAACTCTAGGTAAAGCATTGTTTACCAAAGAATAAAACAACTTAATCTTTCAGCTTACCGCAGACCCAAAGCATGCCCCGGGCGATCATCTTTTGAAAAACTGGATCATCAAAAGTTGCATCTGAATGACCATAGGTTGTTCCAAAGATTTTTGCTTTACCATATTTATTAGTCCATGCCACTGCGTGCTCTTTANCGTCCCTCTCNCTCTTNGAANTCGCCAAAGCCTGAGCTGAAGGCCACATCTTTTCTATTATATACAACTCATCTTTCGGGGTAATCCANTTGTCCGGCATACCTTTCAATATAGGATGTTTGGGTACAACCTTCTTTACAGGATAACGGCTCTGATGATCGTGCTTACGGCTTGTCACCCCAAGAAACTCACGCCAATCATCAATTTTCGCAGCACGATAAGTATGCATCGCACAATGAATCACTACGGCAGGTACGCCAGCCTTGTGAACCTTAGTAATTTTTCGGATATATTTCTCATCAGCAGTATTAGCAAAACATTCATTATGAACCACCACATCAAATCCCTTCGCCCAACTGGGATTATCATAAAGCGCAATCTTAGCCCTTGTCCCTCTACCTCCTTCATTAACAACTTTCCAATCTACTTTAGCATTCTTGNCAACACCTTCTATTAGTGCTTTGGATTGATATTTGTAATTGTGACAACAGCCACCAGTCACNANNAATGCTCGAATAGATTTNTGTTGATCTTCAGCCTGTGCNATCGAAANAAAANCGCTGAGTAAAAAAATAAAAAATAAACGAAGTGAGAAACGCANGATCATACGGANAACAATAAAGACGCTAAAGACGTACGTCAACGTCACCTCTAATTGNAACAAACNTGATTTCTTTTATAAATTCTATTTCTTNAAAGCTTTTCGGCGAACATCACCTACAAGATTAGGGCCGTTATCAGGCGGCATAGATCTATGCCAATTAATGCAAGCCTTNGTAAATTTAGCTACAAGTTTAGGATATTTTTCAGTTAAGTTGTTTTTTTCTCCAAGATCATTGACTATGTCGTATAACTCTGGCTCAGACCCGTCATATTCGCATAAGAACTTCCATTTACCATCTCTAATAGCAAGGTCGGGAAGGTCTTTATCTCCATAAAAAGAATTCCTATCAGGCGGGCGGCGAAAATAAATTGGAGTGGCCCTTGAGTCATTGCTTATACCTAGCAAAACATTTGAGACTGACTCTCCGTCGTATTTCACCCCCTTAGAAGGTTTTACTTTTGCAATATTTAACAACGTCGGCACAAGGTCAATTGCTGAGAAAACTGAATCCCGATTGACCTTGTTTTTCACTTTAACCAAACTTGGGCCCCAAGCAACCAAGGAGGAACGTATACCCCCCTCGTATAGATGAGTTTTATAGCCACGAAAAGGCCCTGCTTCACCAGCACCAAGTTCGGGCCCATTATCAGAACAAACTAAAATAAG
>PAOJ01000046.1 GCA_002708005.1 Verrucomicrobiales bacterium
AAAAAATAGAATTATAAAAAAGGTGACCGACCTTTTTTCTTCAGTCGGCCACCTTAACCCTAACTATTTACACTTAACAAACAACCACATGTCATGATAAACAAATGACTGTAAACTTTTACTCTTATTAAAGCTTAAGGGCTGCTTCACTCCCCAATGAATCAACTGCAGAATAAGCAGGCTGCCCGTGCTCACTAACATCTAATCCCATTTTTTCTTCTTCCTCTGTAACTCTTATGCCGCCTATAGCTTTCAATATGTGACAAAGAGCAAACGAAAATAGAAATGCAAATACGCAGACGGATAAACACCCAATAAGCTGACCGCTTATTGTGTAGCCTGAGTCAGTAGTATCAAATAACGCACATGCTAAAGTGCCCCAAATTCCGCATATGCCGTGAACAGAGATAGCACCTACTGGATCGTCTATCTTCAAAACACTGTCGAAAAGAATTACAGAAAAAACCATTATAATTCCCGCAATTGCTCCAATAGTGATTGCTCCAATAGGTGAAACAATATCTGCGTTTGCAGTAATGCCGACTAAACCAGCAAGAACACCATTTAAAGCCATTGACAGGTCAGGCTTTCCAAACTTTATCCAAGCTACTGTGATTGCCGCAATTGCTCCAGCACATGCTGCAAGCGTTGTGGTGGTAAAGACTAATCCTAGTGGGCCAGGGTTTGCAGATAATACAGATCCTCCGTTAAATCCAAACCATCCTAAAAATAGAAGAAATACACCTATTGTCGCAAGTGGCATACTGTGGCCAAGTATTGGTTTTACTTTGCCATTTACATATTTTCCTGTTCTTGGGCCTAGCACTATTACAGCGGCTAATGCTGCAAATCCTCCAAAGGCGTGTACAACAGTAGATCCAGCAAAATCTTTAAATCCAGCATCTCCGTTTAATCCGCCTAACCATCCTCCACCCCAATGCCAAGAACCTGCGATAGTGTATCCAAAGCCAACAAGAATCGTTGCATATATCATAAACGTACCAAGTTTAATTCGTTCTGCTACTGCACCTGAAACGATTGTGGCTGCTGTAGCTGCGAACATGGATTGGAAAATAAAGTCACCGTACCCGGTCATAGCTAAATCTAGCCCTCCATAGCTAAATGTAGAACCTCCATCAGCATTCAAATCACCGATACTTCCTCCTAAAGCTAGCCAACCACCAATAATCCAACTGTCACCGGGATAGTGTGTGTTGAAGCCCCACAAAGCATAAGTTAAAACTCCAATAGATATAATAAAAACATTCTTAAATAAGATATTAACAGTGTTTTTTGCCTGACATAAACCAGACTCTAAACATGCAAAACCCAAGTGCATTATAAATACGAGTGCAGCAGCAATTACTGTCCATAGCATACTAGTTGTGAAGAAATCAAAGGCCGGAGCATAAACTCCAGACTCTTGAACCATTTCTACAAAGGCTGGTCCATATTCGTTTATGGCTTCCTCTTTTTCATTTGTCTCTAAAAGTGGGCCCAGATCGCAAATATTAGTTGGTGGAGGAGGGGGAGAAGCTGTTTCTTGCGCCAATATTTGCATTGGCGTTAATGTTATTAGTGCAAAAAGAAATACACTTTTCAGTGAACCGATTAATTTCATTCTCATATAGTTAAGTTTAATATTTATATTTAGCTCTACATTTTTACTTTGTGCAAAATGCGGAAGCGCACAAAATCTATATAGCACTCTTCTTGCCAAAGTTTTTGAAGAAAGAATTAAAATTGTTTAAGTTGTTATTTGTTAATGACTTAAATCATTTTTTTGTGTGATTAGGTGCGTGTTTTTTGTCTTTATTGGCTGTCGTTTTAAATTCTTTCTGTAGGAATTTGCACATTTATCAGAGGAGGATTTAGAAGTCAAAAAAGTGAACCTGTAAGTGACTGTTTACTTTTCGCTCAAATAAATGAATATTTCATTTTAGAAAAAAAGATGGCTTAAGTTAGCTTACTTAGCAGTGTTTTGTAGTCATACACATATGCATTTCACAAATAATAAGCTTCCCAAAAACATCGATGCATATTTGAAAGGACTCTAAAATTCAGACATTTTTTGCGGTGAAAATAGGCTTGGAAGTAATTGGTATCTAAGTTTAGTAATCCAAGATTTTGGTTTTTTATAAACTTAGTAGGATTTTTAGAATTTACTTCTCATAATAAGGAATGCCATTTTTTGAATTTATGAAAAATATATCAATTATTTTCCTACTGTTTTTTATGTTCATGAGCGCTCATGCGCAAAACTTACAAAAAGAATTTATAAAACATAATAATGTTAATAGGGAATATTTCATATATATTCCTGAATCGTACGACGAATCGAAACAACATCCATTGTTATTCAATTTTCACGGAGGAGGAGGCACGGCTAAAGGTCATTTGCAGTATTCCGATATGCGTAAGTTGGCAGAGGATAATAAATTTGTACTAGTCTACCCTCAAGGTAGCAGAATAGATGGAAAAGAATTTGATGAGGGACAAGCTGGAAAAGGAGGTAAAGTGTGGGGGACACATTGGAATCCAGAATTGCCGAGTGTACCACATAACAAAAGCAAAGCAGATGATTATGGGTTTCTAGAATCCATGATTGATAAAATTGGTTCAGATTATTCTATAAACAACAACAAAGTGTATTTATCTGGTTTTTCTAACGGAGCCGATTTCGCTCTTTCTGCGGCATGCTATTTTCATAAAAAAATTGCAGCTGCAGCCTCAGTTGCAGGGCTTCAATCAGGTGAAATCATAAAAAGTAGGACTCCAACTAACTCTAAAGGAATAATTGTTGTTCATGGCGATTCCGATCCTACAAGGCCTTATTATAATGGATTAAAGCGCTTTGGAGTTAGGTTTAATATGTCGGTGCCGGANATTTTGAGTTATTGGGTTGGTATAAATCAAATCGACGAGGAACCTATAAAGAACAGCTTTACTTATGGAGGACAGAAGATTGAACATTCCAAGTATTTAGATAGCATGGGAAAAAGTTTAATAGAGCATTATAAGGTTATAAACGGAGGGCATACATTGTTTGATTTTGAAGTTAATGACAAAAGTTTGAATGAAGTTATATGGNATTTTTTGTCTAAACATAAGATCAAAAAACCTGAACTAANGATAATGCCAACAAGGGTGCTTCCATTTACTTTTATTTTTAATTCTGAAAACGATGCTAAATATTCTCTAGAAGTTTCAAATGATTTGGNTTCTTGGTCAAAAATTCAGGAGGTTAGAGGGACGGGAAATCAAATAGAATTTTTAGATTCTAGAAAAGCTATTTTNCAAAAACAGTTCTACAGAATTAGGATGGTTGAGTAAGNTTGATGAAAAAGGATTTTTCCAGAGATTTTTTAATTAAAATATATTTAATATTTTATTTATTNTTCTCGTTTTCTGTATGTTGTATATCTCAAACATTAGAAATTCATAAAACTTTTAAAAATNAANTAATAATTAATATANCTGAAGCTTCAAATTCTAATGTGGTGCTTGAGGAGAGGAACTTAGTTAATGGAATAGGCTGGATGCCTTATTTTAATCATCCATTGCCATTTAATGTAAAGACTTGGCCAGTTAAAAAATTAAATAATAGTAACTATTACAATTTAAGGGTTGTAGGTGATAGNGCAGAAAGGGGGAAAATTATTTCTGCTAAAAGATTGCAAACATGGAATCCGTTCATAATTAATTTATTTTTAGTCNTTGAAGGAATAAATGTGAGAGTAAGCAATCAGGTTGAGGCTTGGAAAATAGAATATGAAACAGTTGATCCATGGGGTAGTAAAATTTTAGCTTCTGGTTCAATTTTCCTTCCCAAAACATCTTCTAATAAGGAACTGCCCTTACTTTTNTACCAGCACGGAACTATTTTGGTAAAGACTGACGCTCCCTCTAATAATTTAGAAATTGAAAGTGTANTATCTGGACTAAATGAATCGTTGTTAGGAGTAATTGCTGCTGGAAATGGTTACTTTACAATAATGGCTGATTATTTAGGTATGGGATCAGGGGCAGGGTTTCATCCTTATATTCATGCAAGATCGCAAGCCACAGCTGCAATAGATTTATCAACAGCAGCTATTGAGCAGTTTCCCAATCTTTTTATAAATAAAAAAGAATCATTTCTCCTTGGTTACTCTCAAGGTGGGCATGCGGCTATGGCATTGCAGAGGGAGATAGAAACCTATCATNCTGATTCTTATAAAATCGTAGCTGCCGNTTTCGGGGCAGGNCCATACGATTTAGACGGAGTAATGATTAATGATTTATTGAGTGGCCGTCCACATCCTAATCCATATTATTTTGGATATATTCTTAAAAGTTATTTTGAAACATATGATTTTCCTTATTCACTTAATGACGTCTTACGGAGGCCGTATGACAATTTNGAAAGCGTGATAGATGGTAAAAACTCCTCCGAAATTGTTAATCGATATCTTCCATCAATTTTTGTTNATGCACTGAAAAAAGAATTCTTGGATGAATTTAAGAGAGATATGAATCATCCTTTGCGATTAGTTATTGCACAAAATAATGTTTTAAATTGGAAACCAAATTCGCCAATACGTTTATACCACGGAACTAAAGATCTTAATGTNTTATATGAAAATGCTTTAGTTGCAAAACGTAAGTTAGAAGCAAATGGTGCTGATAAAATACAAATTATTGAGCCGATTAAAAATGGAAANCATTCAACTACAGTTATTCCTTACCTAATTGACTCATTAGAATGGTTCGAGTCTTTTCAATAATGAAAAGAGAATATATNAANGTCTAGTTTTGCTGATGATGTGGANCGGGAACTGAAAGGATAATCTCGAACTGANTTATTCTTTAGGAAAATTGGTGCACTCGAAAGGACTCGAACCTTCACGCCTTTAGGGGCACAACCACCTCAAGGTTGCGTGTCTACCAATTCCACCACGAGTGCACCTGAGGGGCGGACAAAGTGCAAAATAGCACTGAGTTTTACAAGCGGTTTTTTTGATTTAACGATTTGCAGTTGATTCGTTGGTTGGCTTGCCCTTGAATCGTCTTAGATGACNAGTAAAGATCTTAGGCATTTGTTCCTTAAAATTGCTTCTTTATTCATAGTATTTGGTTCATCCGGCTGCCATATAGTCAAAAAAGTGGAATATCCGGTTGGTATTTATTCAGTTGGGGGTTCTACTAATCTTCAAGATNTTGCTGATGCNGGGTTCAATTTGGTGACGGGGCCTGCAGATAAAGATTATTTGGATGCTGCAGAGAGGAATGGGCTAAAGGTTTTGGCTTCACCCGGATCTTCTGCAGGAGAATCATTTAATGGCGCAACANCTCAGTCAAGAATAGCCCTGTTCGATCGACATCCAGCATTATGGTCTTGGTANCTCATCGATGAACCTGACATGCAGCGGGTATCTCCAAGTAAGGTGCAGGAGGCTCATCNTGCCCTAAAGCGTGCAGGAGCGACTAAGCCTACTAGTTTGGTTCTTTATAAAGGTGATGAGGCTCAGTGGTATGGGAACATTGCAGACATTACTATGGTAGACCGTTATCCGGTGCCATGGTTGCCATTGTCTAATTTTTCTCAACATATTCACAAGGCGCGTCTGNCAACGGATAGAGAAAGGCCCTTAATTGCAGTAATTCAGTCATTTGATTGGACTACTNATCAGAGTTTGCTTCCAGGTGAGGAAAATTTACGAGCTCCAACTGAATATGAGATACGCAATATGACCTATAGTGCGTTGGTTCGTGGTGCGAATGGAATATTCTATTACAGTTACGCTGACATGCTGTTAAAGGATCGGAAATATCCTGAGCTTTGGTCTGCGCTCAAGCGAGTGGTAAAGGAGGTACGGCAGCGTGATGTATTATTTAATGCAGAGCATGTTTGGTGGCCTAAAGCACATCATTTTGAAAATCAAGATACGCGTTTTAATTCTTCACTGGAGGCGAGTGTNCAGTCTGCCCTNTTAAATGTAAAATTAGGTGATCAATCTATCCTGCCAGGGCACTATATTATTGTAGTGAATACGACTCCGCTTTTTCATACTTATCGGTTTCGTTTACCTTGGAAGGTAACGGATCCAGTTCCTGTAACCTTTGAAAACCGTTTAGCAATTACAGATGGTTCTTGGGTTGCAGAACGCTTTGAGCCTTTTGCTGTTCATGTTTATGGCCCATTGCCGTTATCAAAAAGTCCTTAATTTGTTTTCTTATAGCTTACTTTCGATTAGTTAGCTTTTTGANCTTTGCTTCTAATTGTTCGAGATCAACTGATTTTGCATTNCCAGGAAATTCTTGCGCAGTTACCCACCAATCTTCTGTAAAGGAAGCCTTGCCTCCGGGCTTGAGAATCTCTTGTGGCCCTATCGGTTCNAGTTCGCACATCGGACCATCAGGGTACCATATAGATAGCGTCAATCCTGCCATTTCGTTGTAAGGTTTNTTTGGGAATGTAGGCCAGCTTTTTACAAAGAGTAGGTCGTTTCGCATGAAATAAGCCATCCATCCGGCCTTNCTATCGAATCCTAGCTTTGGTTTTCTTGGTGGGCCTTCTACAATTACGTAGCCATCTCGTTGAGTGATTTTTTCATCCTCGGGGAGAAAATTAATGGTAGTTCCATTTTCGTAGATTACATGTTTTCGTGGCATGCGACTGTGTTCCGTAACAGGGACAACACATATTCCTTGGCCGTGTACAAAAGTTCTGCACCAGTAACAAACTTGGTTAGTTTTATCAGAGATATTAATAACAGTTTGCTTAATTCGAAGATGCGTTCCTTTACTTGCGAGTTTAAACTCTCGTATGATTTGGAAACCAGTTGCGTCATCTTTACCACTAGTAAATTTGGCCGATCGAGCACCTATGATTTCACCTTTATAAGGTCCGATCCATAACAGTTCGTGACGAGGTAATATACGCTCCGGGCCAATGTCGAATCTTCCAGCGCTAGACCCTCCTTTTCCTTCACTGTCAGATTGGCTTAAATATAAAGTGTTTATTCCACTGATTTCGTAAGAAAGAACACGGCCTCCGGATGGGGCAAGCACCACACGCGTTGTTTTATTCTTTAGTTCGATACAATTTTCTTGCCCATAAGCCTTTAATATTTTGGCGCCATTAGCTGCTAGTGCGATATTAATTTTTAGACTAAAAAAAACTCCTATTACAATAAGCCCATTAATTATTTTTGCCGGTTTCATAGGGGGAAACGGTAGTCTGGTGATAGCTTGTGGACAAGCAAAGTTCCACTTCTAATTCACTGCTATACTAAATCTTATGTGTGTCTATAGAATTAGGAGACTTCTTGATCCTAGATGCAATTAGCGTTAAGTGCTTTAGCTAGAGATTGAATTGCATGGCGTAACAATGTATCCAGAGTTTCGACTGCGCAAAATTATTTTACAATTATGAAAGTGCTTACTTTAATTAATAAAGCAATCATATGTTTTACAGTTTTTGTATTTATGCCATTTAGTCAGGCGGAGGAGACTAAGCCAAATGTGCTTTTTATTGCAGTAGACGATCTTAATGATTGGGTCGGTAAGCTTGGAGGGCATTCACAAGCAAAAACACCTAATATTGATCTGCTGTCTAGTCGTGGTTTGTTGTTTACCAAAGCTTATTGTTCGGCCCCTTCCTGTAATGCCTCTCGCTCGAGTTTGTTGATGGGATTNCGCCCTTCAACAACTGGTATTTATATAAATTCTCATGACTGGCGTCAGGCTTCTACTCTCAAGAATGCTGTTACGTTACCGCGGCATTTTAAAGACAATGGATACCTCGCCATGGGAGCTGGAAAACTGTTTCATGCTCATACATTTTTTGATNAAAANAACCTTGAAGGATATCCCNATCCTNANGCTTGGGATGCTTATTTTCCNTCCAAGANACAGCAAATGCCGANTGANGNTGTTCCTGAGGNTTGGCCNGTGAATAGCAGTAAAAAGTTTTANNGAGGNCATTTTGATTGGNCNCCATTACAGATTTCAAATCGTGAAATGGCTGATGCTAAGGTNGTGAGTTGGGCATCAAAGCAATTAGCTAAAACGCACAAAAAGCCAATTTTTTTGTCTGTTGGAATCTACCGGCCTCATGTTCCATGGTATGTACCAAAGAAATATTTTGATCGTTTCCCAATTGATAAAATTCAATTACCCAAACATTTAGCTGATGATTTAGCTGATGTTCCAATTGCAGGACAAGCTATGGCAAAGCGTAAGTGGCATAAGTGGATCAGTGAAAATAATCAGTGGAAAAAGGCTGTGCAGGGTTATCTAGCTTCACTTGCTTTCGCTGATGACATGGTTGGATCTTTAATNNAGGCNCTTGATAAAGGGCCNTTGTCCAAGAACACGCTCATTATCTTATGNGGGGACCATGGCTATCATCTTGGAGAAAAAGAGAGCTGGGAAAAGTTTTCTTTATGGGAAGATACTACACGTGTCCCGCTAATTATTGTTGATCCGCGACGAACNANGCCTNNNACNCTCTGCNAATCNCCTGTAAGTCTTTTGGATCTTTATCCGACACTCATTGAATTGTGTGGTTTAAAATTGCCACCTCAAAAGCTTGAGGGTCGTAGTTTGGTTAATAGCTTAATTAAGCCAATGGAAAAAACTGGAAGGGCTGTTATTACTACACAAGGTCGAGGTAATCATGCTGTACGATCAAGNCGATATCGTTATATTCGGTACGCTGATGGCAGTGAGGAATTGTACGATCATAAAACTGATTCCCATGAGTGGAATAATCTTTCTGATGATCCAAGTTTATTTAAGGTTAAGTCAGAATTAATGAATTATTTACCTAAATTTAATGCGAAACCTGTTTTGATTAAGCGAAGAAAATGAGGCCTAATTTTTTATTCATATTATTAATAATTAATCTGTTTTCACAGGGTTGTGTAACTTTTAAACCTGAATATTTTACGAATGGTCCTTCAAAAGGAACATTAATTATTGTTGGAGGGGGTGTTATGCCNAATGTAATTTTTGACCGTTTTTTTAAAGAAGCTGGAGGTCGTGATGCAAAGATTGTTGTTGTGCCTACAGCTGGTGCAGAAGACTCATATGATGAGTCTGCGCGAGTCGTTAAAATGTTTAAGAAAGCCGGAGGCACTAATGTTCATTTACTGCACACTAGGGATCCAAAGGAAGCAGATACGGAAGAATTTGTTTCTGTCTTGAAAGCTGCTCGTGCGGTTTGGTTTGCTGGTGGGCGTCAATGGCGTTTGGTTGATTCCTATCTTGGCACCAAGACTGAGGCCGCATTCCACGATGTTCTCAAGAGAGGGGGTGTAATTGGTGGGAGTTCTGCAGGAGCAACAATTCAGGGATCATACTTGGTTCGTGGTGCGCCGGAAGGTAACCACATTATGATGTCACCGGGCCACGAAGTTGGCTTTGGTTTTCTTCGTAACTCTGCGATCGATCAACATTTGATTGTGCGTAAAAGGCAGGATGATCTCTTGCCAGTGATTCGTAGCCATCCGCATCTGTTGGGTGTTGGAATTGATGAAGCAACAGCGCTTGTCGTTCAAGGGCGAATTGCTGAAGTCATTGGTAATAGCAAGGTGTTATTCTATGANATNAAACTTAAAAAAGACCTTGGAGAAAAATTCTATATCTCTCTTGATGCCGGTGAACAATATGATCTAAAAGTTCGTTCAATTCTTAGAGTTAATTAATTCTTTATTGTTAGCCTCTTTACAACTTTGCATTGGATCAGGATGATGTGGCTTCTTTATGAATATTCGTTTATATGACGGACCACTGGCTGAGATAGACTGCGATGCTGTGTTCGTCCCTTTGGTAGGAGGAGCAGCGCTTGGTCAGAATTCAGAAACATTGTTATCCAATTTACGCGATTCTGGTGAAATAACTGGTAAGCAAGGTGAGATGACTATCCTGCACGAACCGAAAGATGTTGCTGCAAGTCGTTTGATACTTATGGGGGTTGGCAAAATCTTTGATGCAGATCAAGCATTTCGTATGGCTGGTCAAGCCTTGCGAGCTGCTCAAAAATTTAATTTTAAACGTCTGGTGTTTGCTTTGAATGATGGCGATTTGGTTCGTGCAATGACTGAGGGATGTGTTTACGGAGGGTATGAGCGTCCAAAATATAAGAGTGATGATAAACCTTCGGTAGTTGATGAAGTTATAATTATTGCTCCTGGTGCTGAAAAATCTGAGTTTGATGCCGGTATTGTTGTTGGTGAGTCTATTAATGTGACCCGTAGATTAGTGGACACTCCTGCAAATGACTTAGGCCCAGAAGANTTTGCTGAGATGGCTGAATCGATGGGTATTGCGGCTGGATTAGAAGTTGAAGTGTTAGACGAATCAGATCTTGAAGCGCTCGGTGCTGGTTCGTTTTTGAGTGTGGCAAAAGGTTCTGCGAGGCCCCCGAGATTGGTTCGGTTAGTTTGGAATCCGNATGAGGTAGTNAATGATTCACATCTATTTTTGGTTGGTAAAGGTGTGACATTTGATACTGGGGGGATATCTCTTAAACCTGCTAACTCAATGGAAAAGATGAAGTACGATATGGCNGGTGCAGCTACAATGTTTGGGGTGATCACTGCGATTGCACGATTAAATATTAAACAGCGTGTTAGTTGTATCCTTGGATTGGTTGAGAATATGCCAAGTGGTACCGCAACTCGTCCTGGCGATATTGTTCAAGCAATGAACGGTAAGACTATTGAGGTGATTAATACTGATGCAGAAGGTCGGCTTGTTTTGGCGGATGCACTTACATATGCAGTTCAGAAGGGGGCGACCCATCTTATTGATGCGGCGACTTTAACCGGGGCAGTTAGTGTAGCATTGGGAACAGTAAACATTGGGATGATGGGTAATGATAATTCTTTGCTGGCTCACATCAAGGNGACNGGACAGAGTATTGGCGAACAATTTTGGGAGTTNCCTATGAATGACGANTATTTAGAGCCTATGAAGGGGGATCTCTCTGACTTGCGAAATGCTGGTACGGATAGAAAAGCAGGAACTATTACTGCGGCTAAGTTTCTCGAGCAGTTCGTTGATTCTAAACCGTGGGTTCACTTGGATATCGCCGGTACAGCAAATCTTGATAAANCCCTCCCAAATGCACCTAAGGGAGCGTCCGGAATTGCCGTGCGATCNTTACTTCGTGCAGTTCAAAATTGGACCAAAGGAGGGCTTGAATGATTACCGCAAAGTAGGCGCTAAATAAATAAAGAGGGCAACAAGTTTGTTTCTGGAAGTCCTCTTTGTAGCCCTTGGCTAACCCTGGCCGGCAAAGTCGATTTTTAGAATTGTTTTTAAGCCCAGGCAGGGGGATTGGCTAAGCGAAAGAGGCGTTCGCCGGCGTGTGGAACTAGCAAAATACCTTCGTCTTCGCGATTAGCATAATCTTGTGGATTGATTGTTTTTGGATCTCGGTAGCCAAGATTTATCTGCTTACACTTTTTCTCTGTGATTTGCGTAGCAAGTGTTACTGTTGCACGGGGTACTTCAATACCGTTCTCGTATTTGCCTAGGCCTTTCACATGTACGCAGTGAGCGAGTGCTCCCCAAGGCATATCTTTAAATTGGTTCCATTGTTTTAAAAAATAATCGCGGCAGTGATATCCTGCTTTTTCAATGGTCTTACCATGAGTTATGCAAACCTCACTAATATGAGGTGCATGAATAATTAGTTCACCTCCGTCGGCTAATACGGGTTCTAGTTTGTACATGCATTTGCCTGCAGTCCAAATCTCGTCGTACATCTCTGGGGCACAAGCGACAATTGTATGAAATGGCTTATCTTTAATGATAATATGTCTTTCTGAAGATAGGTCACTGGCGGCAGCCCAGGCTTCCTCTACTGGCCCAGCAAAGAGTCCGCACATGCCGTCATTTTCGACAACCATGCAAAAAGCAATTTTTGGGATTTTCAACATGGCGCTGGCTCGATCGATAACCTTACGAACTGGTGTCCATTTGTGTCCGATAATTTTTGGAGTTGTGATTACTGCTCCAAGCCAATGGAAAAAATTGAGTACTTGAGGGCCGGCTACCCCAGGAAAGAGATATTTGTTTCCACCGGAAAATCCGACAACTTCGTGAGGGAACACTGGTCCGATGATCACGATTCGGTCGTAATCAAACAAATTAGCATTAATTTCAACCGGCACGTCCATCTCGAATAATCCACCGCTGAGGTCACTGATTTCTTTAGCAGAAATAGTACCTATGTTCTTTAGCTCGCTGGGATCATCCCATGCATGATTAAAGAATTTTACCTTGGAATATTGGGTTGTTCTTTCATTGTGAGATATTTCTAAGCGTTGCTCAATTGCGGTTTCGCTCATAGCTTGGTGTGTGCCTAGAGCGATCATAACATCTAGAGCTGAAACGTTATTGCCTATTTGGTTATNAATAGCTTTGAATATTGTGCCAACNGGTGCGGTGCGGGTCGAGTCAGGTACAATTAGCAATACTTTGCTGTTATGAAAATCTGCTTCAGGCATAGCTTTAGATACGACCTCATTGGCTTGAGTTGAGCTGAGCAGTTTTCCTTCGGAAACTTTTTTGGAAATAAGTCCCACGTTATTTTAGATTGTTTGGCTTAAGAATCCTCCATCAACAACGACATCAGATCCGGTGACAAAGCTTGCTGCTTTTTCGCTNGCAAGGTAAACCGCTGCCCCTGCCAGTTCTTTGGGGTCTCCAAATCGGTTCATTGGGGTATGACCAAATATTGCCTTTGCTCGATCACTNGGTGTTCCATCTTCATTGAATAATAATTTTTTATTTTGTTCAGCTGGAAAAAACCCAGGTGTGATGCTGTTGACACGTACATTTTTTGGCGCCCATTCTCGAGCTAGAAATCGTGTTGCGCTAAGTACAGCTGCCTTTGATGCAGAGTAGGCAATTACTTTTGATAGTGGAAGGTGCGATGTAACACTAGCAATGTTGATTATACTCCCTTTGCCGCGTTCACACATTGCTGGTCCAAATTCTTGACATGGCAGTAAAAAACCGCCGACAAGGTTCAGATCAAACACTTTAGACCAAGCGGGTTGGGGAATATTTTCAAATGGCATTTCTGTTGTAACAGTTGCATCAGGATCGTTGCCGCCAGCGGCGTTGAGTAATACGGTAGGTGGCCCCAGTGATTTTNTGATTTCTTCATGAGAAGACTTCAAGCTGTTAGGATTCATAGCATCGCAATTAAAGAATTCTGCTTTACCGCCAAAATTNGTGATCTCGTCTACACGTGCTTGCCCGCGTTCGTCATTGCGACCAACCACGGCAATTTTTGCGCCTGCTTTAGCCATTGCTAATGCACACGCTCCACCCAATGCACCGGTTGCGCCGATTACCACACCCACCTCTCCGGTTAGGTCAAACAAGTTATCTGACATGGGAGGGGAGTGTCTATTAGGAGGGCAGGATGTAGAAGGAAATTCCTCTTAAGCNAAACACTTGATTAAGTCTATTGATTTACTTTGCAGGATTTAAAAATCGGAAGTATCTTTTGTTCTCATGAAGTGGATTTTAGTTGTTTTGGCCGTTTTGGCTGTATTGTTTTTTCAAGTTAGGCGTGAAGAAGTTGGAGTTAAACGCGGTAGTGATGGCCTTTATTATGAAGCAGGTAAATCTGAAGTATATACAGGTGAAGGGCTAGTTTATCATCCTAACGGCAATAAAGCACAACAAGGCCAAATTATAGCCGGCAAGCCTACGGGTCCATGGAAGCAGTGGCACTCNAATGGTCAAATTCATTGGGAAGGTAGCTATAAAGATGGGAGCCGAGATGGGGTTTGGACAAAGTACGATGAGGAAGGTAAAAAAGTAGAGGAGTCCACTTGGGCTAATGGAGTCGAGGAGGCACCTTTGAATTCAGTCAAAAGGGAAAATAATCAAAAAACACCTCCTGTTAAAGAATCTGCTGGAGATGCTAAGGATAAGGATATTTAAGCTCTCTTATTCTTAAAGGATGCTTAGACTCCAAAGAAAAAATAAATTTTGAAGAGCATTGTTATGCTATCTGTATGCCTTATTATTCTTAGGTTAATCAGATAGTCGCATGATAAATTTATCTGCTAGTTTTGAGAAACGGCCTTGCCATGTGGGATGAACTTGGCGAATTTCGGGGCATGAAAAATTTGACTGTTTGCCTAGTGGTATCTTCAATTGCCTTGGTCGGATGCGGATCCAAGGAATCCTCCGAATCAGGAGTAACGCAAAATGCTATTCCAGATACAGNCAGTCTTGTCGAAACCAATTTAGAACCTGCTTCTGAGTCATTGACTGAGGTANCTTTGACCCAGCAGGTCCNAGAATCTGAAAAAGCCCAATCTNCTTCTTCGGAGGCTAAACAGGTNCAAACTAATTCGCCGACTGAAATCGTTACAAAGANCAATACGCAAGAATCAGATGAAGAGCTGATTACAGATCCTTCAACTGCCACTGTATCTNCCAAATCTGAAATCAAATTGTCNGAAGATATTTCTAAACCCAATGAAACTGTGTCATCCNCATCTCCNTCAATTCGAAGTTTGCAACGCGAACGTTTTGAGGAGGAAAGTCGATTAGAGTTAAAGGAGGACCGTTGGTATGTGATTGGGGAGTCGAAACCCTACACTGGTCGCGTAAAACGTTGGGTTGTTGAGGGGTGGAAACAGGCCGAGGGATCTTACAATAATGGGCTTCAAGAGGGGCGTTGGAAAATGTGGTGGGATAATGGGTTATTACGGAGTGCTGTGCATATGAAAAACGGGAATCCAGATGGAGAAGCTATATATTGGTACAAGAACGGACAGCGTAAAGAGGAAGGAAGTTGGAGTAGTGGGGAATTTACTGCTACGGCCAAATGGAGTGAAGCTGGCGAAGAAATATCGGGTCAATAATCCTATTTTAACTCTGAGTTTGGCCGTTTTCCTGCAACCTGTCGCTTGACGGAAGCAAATACCAACCTATCATGCCGGCCCGTCCGAGTTGGACTGTTTGTGACATGACTAGAATTGAAAGTATCCAGGCCCGTGAGATTCTTGACTCACGAGGTAATCCCACAGTTGAAGTAGAAGTTGGCCTTAGAGGAGGCGCCATTGGTCGCGCTTCCGTTCCAAGCGGAGCCAGTACCGGAGTAAACGAAGCTCTTGAGTTACGAGACGGAGTAAAAAGCCGTTACCTGGGAAAAGGCGTCAAAAAAGCGGTTAATAATATTATTAAAAAAATCGCTCCTGCTCTTGAAGGTGTGGATTCAACTGATCAGTTGACCGTTGATAACACAATGCTAAATCTTGATGGCACTTCCACTAAATCCAAACTTGGGGCAAATGCTATATTAGCTGTATCAATGGCTAACGCCCATGCTGCTGCGGATAGCCTTGGCCAATCTCTATATAAATATCTAGGAGGCCCGAATTCAAAGGTGCTACCTGTGCCAATGGCNAATGTTATTAATGGTGGTGCCCACTCTGATGCTCCTATTGATTTTCAAGAATTTATGATTATGCCCAAGGGCTTTGACACTTTTAGTGAAGGCCTACAGGCTATAACTGAGATCTTTCATTCCCTTAAAGCAGTTTTAAAAAAGAAAGGTCTTTCTACTGCAGTTGGGGATGAAGGAGGCTTTGCTCCAAATTTAAATAGTGCTGAAGATGCTATTGAGGCCATATTGAAAGCAACCAAGGACGCTGGATATAAGCCAGGAAAACAAATCTTTCTTGCTNTAGATGTTGCGTCCAGTGAGTTTTATAATAAGAGCACAAAGAAATACGTCTTCAAAAAAAGCACTGGTGAAAAGTTGTCTGGCGCCGATCTCGTTTCATTTTATGAGAAGCTGACATCTAAATATCCAATTATTAGTATTGAGGATGGCTGTGATGAGAATGATTGGAAGAGTTGGAAACTACTTACTGAAAAGATTGGCGATCGTGTGCAGCTAGTTGGTGATGACTTNTTTGTTACGAATACTAAATTCCTTAAAAAGGGAATCGACACTGGAGTCGCTAACTCAATATTAGTAAAAGTGAATCAGATTGGTTCACTTACTGAGACTTTTGACGCTGTTGAATTAGCGCATTGTAATAATTATACTGCGGTTATAAGTCATCGCTCAGGTGAAACTGAAGATGCTACGATTGCAGATATTGCTGTTGCTACTAATGCAGGCCAAATCAAGACCGGTTCACTTAGCCGCAGCGATCGAACAGCTAAATACAATCAACTTTTGCGTATTGAACAAGAGCTNGGTTCTAATGCTGTTTATGGGGGTAAAATGTAAAGCTTTTATCCCTAAATTTTTTTCTTAACCCGCGCTTTATGCGCGGTTTTTTTATGCCTTTGCTTGCTGTTAATAAAGTACTGAGTCAAGGTTTGCGTATGATGTCCTATTCTCTATTTCCTCGATTGATACTTTTTTTTGGCTTCATTTTTGCTGCTGGGCTTACAATATTTGCTGATAATTCAATTAAATCAGCACTTACTTTCTATGCGTCTTTTGATAAAGGCTTAGATGCTGATATCGCTATGGGAGATAATCGTCTCTTTACACTTCTTGATAANACCCCAAAAGAAGGGAATCACACCGAAAATCTGACTCGGTTAGCCAAAGGTAAAGGAATTAGCGGAGGTGCACTATTATTTACAAAGAGAAATGCTAAATGGTTATTTTATGATGGNTTGAAAAATTTTTCGTTCGATAAAAAAAACTGGAGCGGAGCAGTAAGTTTTTGGCTNAAGGTTGACCCAATTAACGAGCTTGATGCTGGGTATGTTGATCCAATTCAAATTACCCCTAACACGTGGAACGATGCTTCTTTTTTTGTAGACTTTAACAAGGAAGGTAATCCTAGATCGTTTCGATTGGGAGCTTTTGCCGACAAGAATATATGGAATCCCGATAATAAGGATATCCCTGAGCCTCAACGTCCTCTGGTGCCAGCCAAATCTAATCCATTTAGTAAGGATAAATGGACTCACGTTGCATTTACATGGGAGCGATTTAATACTAACAAGAAGAATGGTATCGCCTCGCTTTATCTTAATGGGAAAAAGGAAGGTAGTATAACCGAATGGAATCAACAGTATTCTTGGTCTGGTAAACCACACCGTATACTTATAGGCCTGTACTATATGGGATTATTCGACGAACTTGCTTGTTTTAACCGTGCTTTATCTTCAAAAGAAATTGAGCGTATTCATGCCCATAAAAAAGACTTNAGAGGTTTAATAAGATAATTAGCGATTATCATATCGGATATTCCTATCTTTCATTTCCACCTTCTTTTTGATGGGCTTTACTGAGTGGTTGCCCCTTACGCACTTCACTAAATTCTTCTGTGGTAATCGAGTAGGGAAAGTTAGCTTGTGTTCCTGCGGCCCCAAATTCTCCTCGTTTATTGATAGCGATAAAATTGATTCCGAGATCCATGCCTAATGGGTCGATTCGAGCAATCCGCTTTATTGTTTCGGCACATGCTTCAGTTGGCGACATGCCTTGCCGCATATTCTCGACGACTTGGTAGGAGGCGCAGTAACGCATTACATTTTCTCCCAACCCAGTTGCTCCGGCAGCACCTACTTCATTATCGACATAAAGCCCACTTCCAATTATTGGCGAGTCACCTACACGGCCAGGTATTTTCCCGCTCAAGCCGCTTGTGGAACAGCCGCCCGCGATATCGCCGTTTTTATCAATTACAATCAAGGTAATGGTATCGTGATTATCCTGGTTTATTATTTGTTTTTTAAAATCCTTTTTTTGCTTGGCCATCCATGCGGCGTATCGTTTTTCATCTTTGGCATCATCAATTATCTCTAGCCCTTGCTGTTCTGAAAACCAGCGTGCACCTGGGCCAACAAGCATAACATGTGGGGTTTTTTCCATTACTAGCCTTGCAGCNGTAATTGGATGAACAACACCTTCTACTCCAGCGACACTGCCTGCGCTATGTCCGGGGCCATTCATAATACATGCATCAAGTTGTGGTACTCCCGCTGCATTAGGTTTGCCGCTTAGCCCAACGGAGGTATTTCCAGAAGATTCAACTAGNCGAATGCCTTGTTCTACAGCGTCTAATGCTGATCCGCCATCTTGCAAAGTTTGCAAAGCAAGTTCATTGGCAGGNTTGCCAAAAGACCAAGTCGATATGATGACTGGCTTACGATTGGTTATTAAATTTAATTGTGAAGTTGTTGAACAGCCCATGCCTAGAGACGTAGTAGCAGCTGCAATGGAGCCTTTAATTAAAAAATTTCGCCGACTTGAATTGTTCATGAAATAGAAATTTGTATTTTTATTGGAGATGTAGTCAATGTTTAGCTACTAAGGGTTAAATTTCTCAAGTACTNAAAAAATGCTGCATAATCATTTAGTTGGAGTGTTTATTTTGCTGCTAGCAGCTTTGTTTTTTTCGACAGCTAGATCGAATTTCTTGATATATTTTTCTGTATTCGAATTAAACTCGTCGTCACAGCCGATGCAACAGAATTTAATTTGCCTTTTTTCGTGAACAAACACGTAAGGTTTTCCCATGCTACCAAGCTTTTTGTCAGCTACGATACATGTGTCCAACGGGTATGCAATTACGTCTGGGTCAACAGGATCGCTGACAGCTGTCGCTTTTTTACTTTCAGTGCATCCGGTTAAAATAATACCAGCTACTCCACTAATTAGTATGGTTGTCCACTTCTTCATATCTGCCACAAAAGTTTGCGGTGGAGGCGCATGATGTCAAATCCTTCTTTTCTCTAGCCGTTGCTTCTGGTAGCAGGCGTGAGCGACATGAGCTCAACTGGAAATCAATCTGAAGATCTTCGTGCTGCCAAAACGGAAATTTTGCGTTGGAATAATGACGGTGTAGGTAATGAAACTGACGATTGGGTGGCACGTGAGGAACCACTTGAGATCAGAGTAAAAGGTGAATCGATAGTTATCACTATGCGTACGCCAGGACATGACGAAGAATTGGCAATTGGATTCTTGTTNTCAGAAGGGGTGATAGCCAACTCAAGAGATATTATAGAGATAGCTTACTGTCAGCAAGGTGAAGCGACTTTGCATGAAAATATTCTAAATGTATTTTTATCCCCCAAAGTTCAGATTAATTTGGACAGGCTAAAACGAAATGTATACGCAAGTTCAAGTTGCGGCCTTTGTGGCAAGGCTTCTATTGAGTCATTACAGAATATTTTTGAGCCATTAAGTAAAAGTGAGACGGTAATCGATACTAAAACTATTATTACGTTACCAGAGAAGCTTAGGATTAAGCAGTCAACGTTCGATAAAACTGGAGGGCTACATGCCGCCGCATTATTCGACGGTAATGGAGAATTGCTTGTTCTTCGTGAAGATATCGGTCGGCACAATGCCGTTGATAAAGTTCTTGGTCGCTTACTTTTGAAAGATCGACTGCCGCTTGAGAATTGTGTTTTGATGGTTAGTGGCCGTGCTTCGTTTGAAATCATTCAAAAGGCACTAGCAGGAAGAGTGGGAGTTATTTGTGCAGTTTCTGCACCATCAAGTTTAGCCGTAGATATGGCTAAAGAGAGCGGTCAAACATTAATCGGATTTCTTCGGGAAGGGAAATTTAATGTATATACACACAAAGAGCGGATTAGCGGACTGGAAAACTAATGGATGGCTTTAGGTTGATTCAGCGTTAGTGAACACATCACTTACGTCGTCATTCTCTTCCAGAGTATCTACTAATCGTTGAATATTTTCCGAACCTGCTTCATCTACAACGGTAGTCTGCTGGGCAATGTAAGTAATTTCGGCCGACAAAGTTGCAACACCTTTATCTTCTACTGCTTTGTGAACAGGTTCAAATTGTCCTGGGTCGGTTAGGATTTCATAGCCATTTTCATCTGCAGTGAAATCATCAGCCCCAGCCTCCAAGGCTAATTCCATGACAATGTCCTCTTCGGCAGCTTCACGATCTATTATGATTTGTCCTTTTCGTTCAAATAGCCGTGTCACTGCGCCAGCACTTCCAAGTTGGCCCCCAGCTTTTGTTACTACATGGCGGATATCGGAGGCGGTACGGTTTCGGTTGTCTGTATTAGCATGAACGAGTATAGCTACACCTCCTGGTGCGAAAATCTCATAGGTTAATTCTTCGTAGTTGGCGCCGTCGTCATCTCCAGCAGCTTTCTTGATCGCACGTTCGATATTATCAGCTGGCATATTAGCGCTCCGACATTTTAGAAGAATCATCCGTAGACGGGGATTCAGATCGGACTCTGGCCCTCCTGCCCTTACAGCTATACCAATCTCACGGGCGAGTTTAGCGAATACTTTTGCCTTCTTCGCATCAGTGACACCCTTTTGTCGTTTTACCTTAGACCATTTATTATGACCAGCCATTGAAAAATATGTGCCGAAAAATCAAATTCCTGCAAAAGGGAATATATATCAATTTATTCTAAATAATGGAATGAAAATAGGCTGCTTTAGNAAGGGGTTTGGTTAAAAAAAAGCCCGAGCAAAGCTCGGGCAGGATAAATAATAACCTTATAATTTTATAGGCTTAGATCGACTTTGTCACTTAGGCCAAGTTTTTTTAGCGCAGCCTTTAACTCATCAACTTCCTGTTTAGTGATTCCATCTTCTGGGGTGACATTAAGCTGTAGTTTTATCTTGGCGTCTTTTACAAGATTAAAGCGTTGAAGAATATCTTTATGAAAAGCTGTTAATTGTTGGCCACTCAATTCGCCGGACCATCCTGTGCTTTCAAAGGTAACTAATTCAGGTTGGCGAGGAGTTTCTACGCGTACACCAAATTTCATTAATCTTGCAAATTGTAATCTGCTATCTGTTGCACTATCGATGGGGTTGCCTTTCATATAGAGGCGAAGGAACGGCGCGAAATTTTTAGGCCCCTTATAGTCGGCCCCAGCCATAGCGACGAGGGAATTAAGATTAGCTATTTTGTTGTTTTCAAGGAACAGGAAATGAAGGCGAGTTAAACCATTAAGTGGGCTTATGTCGGTAATTTCATTATTGCCTGCTGAAAGTGTTGTTAGGCTTTTGAGTGAGGCAACGCCATTAAGCTTTGTGATTTGATTGTGGTCTAAGTACAATGACCATAACTTACTTAGTTTAAGTGCTGGTGAAAAATCACTTATACGATTATTAGAAAGATAAAGAGATCGCATATTGCTAAGCTTTTCGAGCGGGCTTAAATTCTTTACTCGATTGTTAGAGAGTTCGATATATTGAAGAGCTGTTAATCCGGATATCGGTTCAATATTCTCAATCTTATTTTTTGCTAAATTTAGATATTGTATGCGTTTGAGATCTTTGATTGCGCTAAAGTCGGTGATGTGATTGCCTGCGAGATCTAGAGATGCTAAAGCACGGCATTTTTCAAGACCGCTCAAATCTTTGATACCTGCATTAGTAACTTTGATCGTTGAAAGATGAATCAAATCAGCTTCTACCAATGGTTCCTTATTATANCGTTTAGCAAAAACAAATTTTCGTACGCCTTCTTCTAGAGCTTTATCCTTAAAAACCGATTTTGGTTTTGGTTTCTCTTCTTTCTTTTCTTCCTTTTTTTCTTCTTTTTTCTCCTGAGCTTGGAGGTTAGGTGCTACCAATATTCCTAGAATTAGCCCTGCTAAAAAGATACCTCTAGTGATCATCATAATTTTCATGCGAAATCCGTACAGCAGGAAACCTTAATCCGACCTCGAGGCCAAGTGTTTTTTTGCATACTTTTATTCTTAGNAATCNNGCAAATATACGTTTATATGACCTAAATATGCGTAGAATGCTTAAGAAGGACTTTAAGTAAGTACTGTATAGCAATTTGAGCTTTTATAAGGATGGATCTAAGTTTAAAGCCATATTATCGTGTCCTAATTACTTCCAATTTTTAATATGCTTAATCATTGATATGTAATGGTGATAATAATATTTCCTTTAATTGAGCTTTAAAAAAAATTTGCAAAGTATCTTATTTTCGTTAGTTTCTGCGACCGCTTTCTGGGAGCGGGTGTAGCTCAGCTGGTAGAGCGCCACCTTGCCAAGGTGACTGTCGAGAGTTCGAATCTCTTCACCCGCTCCAATTTTTCTTNCTTTCCCCCTGTTTTTCA
>PAOJ01000047.1 GCA_002708005.1 Verrucomicrobiales bacterium
ATTAGCGTTTGCTGAATTGGAACTTTTTCCGAGCCCGGGGTTGTCCAGGTTTCTTTCGTTCTTTTTTTCGTGGATCACGTGAAAGATGTCCGGCATCTTTTAGAGGCTGGCGTAACTCCCCATTAGACTTTTCTAGTGCCCGCGCGATACCCAGTCTAACAGCACCAGCTTGTCCGGCCATTCCACCGCCTGATACATTTACACGCACATCTGTTTTATCACTAAGATCAACCGTTTCTAATGGTTCAATTGCGATTGACCTTTGGTTTTCAACAGTAAAATATTCTTCAACATCATGACCATTTACGGTTACTTTGCCTGAACCGTCGGCTAATCGCACTCGGGCGATTGCTCGTTTGCGTCGTCCTGTTCCTAAAAATTCCTCAGTTTGAGCCATGGTAAAATTTTATTAAGCGATTTCGCAGATTGTAGGAGACTGTGCAGAATGCGGATGGTCAGCTCCAGCGTAAACCTTGAGTTTCTTAAAAATTTGACGTCCTAAACGGTTGTGCGGAATCATNCCNTTAACTGCGCGNTCTATGAGNCGNTCAGGGTGTTTNGCNCGAACATCTGCTGGAGAGAANCGTTTTTGACCACCNCGCCAGCCNGAGAAAGTAGACATCACTTTGTCAGTTTCCTTGTTNCCCGATAGNGTTACTTTNTCAGCNTTTATAATGACAACAAAATCTCCNGTATCAAGATGTGGAGTNAAAGTTGGCTTATTTTTGCCACGTAAAATATTGGCTGCCATGGTGGCTACCTTGCCGAGTACAGCGCCATTAGCGTCTATGACATGCCATTTTCTTGGCTGTTCATCAACGTCACGGTTCAACTTGTCGATCTTTGGCAAATAGGTCTTCATTNAGAACCCCTTGAAGTAAAGGGGCGGGAAAAGTACCAAAAATAAGGAGTGAGTCAACACGTAGTTTGAAGAAAAAAACCCCTTTTTTTTAGGTTTTTACTAATTGCGGCAAGAATCTTCGTATTGACTCACTGATCTAAACGCCTATTTTTTGCCCTGATTTTGCGTTTATGAGTATTAAATCGTTTAAATTTGGGCGCCGATTATTACTAGTTATTGCATCGTTTCTACTTATGGCACCCTACAGAGCTCTATCTAGGTTCTTGATTCGGCGGCCTTTGGTTTATTTAACATGGCGTCAAGATCCCACATCAACCATGGTTGTTAATTGGATGGATAATGATTCAAGAGGCCCTGATCACGTAATGTATCGTAGATCAGCTTTGCCTCGAGGCAGTAGCTGGATTTTAGCCAGAGGCTTTAAGCATAAATTTGCTGACGACAAAAAGCGAATAATCCATCACGTTGAATTGCAGGGTCTTAATCCGGATACAGAATATGTCTTTACCATTGGTTCAAGAGGCCCTGCTCGTGGTGGAAGTTATTTAAAGTTCCGTACGCTTCCCAAGTTGATTCCATCTGATTTTCGTTTTGTTACCGGTGGCGATATGATGCATGACCGAAAGAAGGTTGATGACATGAATCAACGAGCCGCTAAATTAAATCCTTGGTTTGCATTGCTTGGTGGAGACTTGGCTTATGCAGATGCTAACAAAAAGAATGTATCCAATTGGGAGGATTGGTTGGAGTCGTGGATGTTAAATTGTATTAGAAAAAATGACGGATGTTTGATTCCGATGGTTGTGGCAATCGGAAATCATGAGGTTGCAGGTGGTACTGGTAAAAAACCAAAGGATGCTAAATATTTTTATAGCTTATTTCCAATGCCGTCTAAGCGTAGCTTTTATGTTTTGGATATTGGTAACTATGTAAGTCTTATCGTACTCGATTCCGATTTGACTGAGCGTATTGAAGGGGAGCAGGCAATTTGGTTGGAACAGAGTTTATCGCAGCGTTCTGGCAAAGTACCTCATGTTTTTGTCTGCTATCATAAACCTGCATATGGTACGGCCAAGCCACCCAGCGGAACTAAAGACTCTTCCAAGGATCCATTGGCGCAAAAAATAATTAAATATTGGTGTCCTTTGTTTGATAAATACAATGTGACTGCAGTTTTTGAAAACGATCATCACACATATAAACGAACTCATCCTTTAAGGGGAAACCGAATCGACCGAGATCGAGGAATTGTTTATTTAGGTGATGGATGCTGGGGAGTTGACACTAGAGATGTTCCAAAGACTGATGAAGTATGGTATTTAGCCAAAGCTGAAAGTAAGCGTCACTTAATTTGTGTTACTATTCGTAATGGTAAGCCTGATTACGTTGCTTATGAAGCTAATGGAAAAGTGATTGATCGTCACTCATGATACTATACATTTCGTTTCGCAGATTACCATAATACGAAAATGCCTGTTTACACTTACGAGACAATCCCACAAAAAAAAGGACAAAAAGTTCGCCGATTTGAGCTTGAGCAGCGTATGAGCGAGAAGCCATTAAAGAAGGATCCAAAGACAGGTCTGCCTGTTCAACGAGTGATTACAGGTGGTTCAGGTACGATTTTTGGCGGTCTCAGCGTTATGGCGATGAACCGGAAGAAGGGATAACCCTTAAAATTGGTTCTTTAGAGTTTGCATGGCACATAGCGTGTGAAGATCACGCGAATTCGTCTTTAGCGACAAAATTTTTCTGCTGGAAGCCTAGTATCACTACTTGGCATTCATTGTGCTTAANCATTTGAACACCAATTATACGAGTCTCTTAATTATTATGAAAAGGCAATTTACAGCTCTATTAATAATNTTCTTTGCTTCCGCTGGGTTTTTACAATTGGCTTATGCCGGCAAAATCTTTTCGCGAGGTTCAAAATGGAACTACTATAAAGGTAATGATCATCCTTCTGGTGGAGATCTAGAGTGGACGGAGGTAGAGTTCGATGACAGTGATTGGTTGAATGGTAAATCACCTTTTCGTTACGGAGATGGTAGTGGGGGTACGCTTTTGAGCGATATGCCTAACCAATATACTACGGTGTTTTTTCGTAAATTTTTTACTGTTCCCAATCCCAAGGACATCTCCGAACTCGANTTAATNATAGACTACGACGANGGTTTCATTGTTTGGATAAACGGAGAAGAAGTGCTCAACGTTGGGGGAGTTGATGATCCGGACTATGACTCTCTGGCAACTGTGGGGCATGAATCTGGCACATTTGAGACATTTGCTCTTCAAGATCCGNGCTCTTTTTTGATTAAAGGTCAAAATGTTATTTCNATAATGGGGCTGAATGTTGGAATGAACAGTAGTGATTTCTTAATGAANTCCGAGTTGCAAAGCTTTCAGTCAGANAAGTTAAGTCCCAAGATTNTTTCTATTGACCCTCCACCTGGTGAAGTTNGTTCACTTCGTGAAGTGACAATTCGATTTAATGAAGAAGTTGATGGGATTGATGCTGATGATCTTTGGCTTAATGGTAAACCGGCGGANACGCTGAAAGGCGGACGCGCCTTGTGGACTTTCATTTTTGAGCAAGGTAATTTTAAGGATGCTATTCTATCTTGGAATCCAGATCATGGTATTGTTGATACCGCAAGGCCTCCTAATAAGTTGGATGTTGTGGCTGCTGCTGAGACGCATCAATATAGTATTATAGATAATATGCCACCGACTTTGACTACTGTTTTGCCTCCTCAGGGTAGCTCAGTGCGTGTCCTTGATCGGATACGAATATTTTTTAGTGAGCCGGTACGTGGTTTGGATTTGGAAGACTTACGTATCAACGGTAAGCAACCACTATCAATTGACGGTGTGGCTAGTGGTCCATGGCAAATTCAATTTGAGCCGGTTATGAGTGGTATAGTGACTGTTGCTTGGGCAGATCAACATGGAGTAACCGATTTGGCCGCGGAACCAAATACCTTAGTTGTCGAGGATTGGGATTATAAGGTGAAGGCAAATTATGAATTTGGACAAGTAGTAATAAATGAATTTATTGTATCAAATCGAGATGGACTAAAAGACGAAGAGGGGGATGTTGGAGATTGGATTGAGTTGCGTAATGCCGGTAGTCAAAGTGTCAATCTTGAGGGATGGTCTCTCACTGATGATGAAACCAAGCCAGGCAAGTGGATCTTTCCTAATGTTAATTTAAAATCTGGGGCCACAATAGTTGTGCATGCAAGTGGTAAAAACAGAAGTAGAGTTGGCCAAGCTCTGCATACAAATTTTAAGCTTGGAATCGACGGTGAATATCTTGGAATTTTTACTCCTGAATTGCCTCGTCGTATAGTAGATGAAATTGCCCCAATTTATCCAGAGCAGCGAAGTAATATTTCCTACGGACGATTAGCTAGTGGTGATTGGGCTTGGTTTTCTTCCCCTTCTCCAGGGCGTAATAATATAGGTAAAACTATTCGCGGTATTATTTCGCCTCCCCAATTTAGTGCAAAGCGAGGCATTTATAATACCCCTTTTCAAGTGCACTTAACAACAGGTGAGCCAGATGCTGTAATTCGTTACACTACAGATTACTCCGAACCTACGATTACTAATGGTAAGGTTTACAATGAACCTTTAGAGGTTCGTCGAACCATGGTTTTGCGTGCAGCAGTGTTTAAAGAAGGTATGTTGCCATCGCGCGTAGAAACGCATACTTATGTTTATAACTTGGGCAAGTCTGTAACCTCTCTGCCTATGTTGTCGCTCGTTACAGAGAGGTCTAATCTATGGGGGCGTACAGGTATTATGGAAACTAGTCCTCGTAACACGACCAAGCGAGGTATCGCCTGGGAGCGCCCAGTTTCGATGGAGTTGATTTATCCGAAAACAGGGGAGACTTTGCATGCAAATGCAGGTTTGAGAGTGCAAGGGGGTGCTTATATCCGTGGCCGCTACAATCCGAATTCTGGGCCGCCGGCTGGCAAGTACTCGTTTCGTCTTTATTTTAGAGGTGACTATGGATTAGGAAGATTGCGTTATCCTTTTTTTCCTGATCTGCAGGTGGAAGATTTTAATCATATTGTGTTGAGAGCTGGAATGAATGATCACACTAATCCTTTTATTATTGATGAATTAGTAAGGAGGTTAGCTGCAGATATGGGGCAGGTTTCCGCACGCGGCACATTCATGAACCTCTATCTTAATGGAAAACTTCAGGGATACTACAATCCTACTGAGAGAATTGGCAGCGACTTTCTTAATTCATGGAACGGAACTGAATCTGAATGGGATATAGTTGCCCAGTACGGTGAAGTGCGGGAAGGCGACACCATTATGTGGAATCGTCTTAAAAGTGCGATGCAAAAGAATCTTTCTGTTGAAGCAAACTATAATGAGGTAGGTCGTTTGTTAAATATCGATAACTTTATCGACTACATCATGCTAAATGTTTACGCCAATACTGGAGATTGGCCTCATAATAATTGGCGAGCTGCACGAGAGAGAGTGCCTGGCGGAAAGTGGAGGTTTATCCCTTGGGATGCTGAATGGTCTTTTGGTAACAATGGTCGAAGTGTTACTGGAAACAATTTAAGTAGTGGCCCTCTGGCGGGTGGTGCAGATATAGCTGTTTTTTATCGCGCTCTGCAAAAGAATCCTGAATTCCGAATGCGTTTTGCAGATAGGGTGCAAATCCATTATTTTAATGGAGGGGCTTTGACCGATGAGAATGTGCTTAGTCGATTTCGTGAGATGAAGGAAGAAATGTCAGGTGTTCTGAAAAATTTAAATTCATCTGTTGAAAGTAGCTGGGTGCCTCGGCGACGAGAAATCGTAATGAATCAAATGGCCAGTCAAAAAATTCAATTCTCAGAAAATGTTCCACAATTTAGTCGAAATGGAGGTGCGGTTTTTTCTGGATACCCACTAAATCTAACTTCTCTTGAAGGCGATATCTACTATACGATGGACGGTTCAGATCCTCGCAANCCAGGTGCTGTTACGGAAACTGGTAAAGTAGTCCTTTCTGGAAATGCCGAGAAATGGGTTCTTGTTCCTTCTGTGCAGAATGGTGGAAGTAAACTGAATTCAACATGGCGTGGCAGTAATGAGCCGTTTGATGATGAAGGTTGGGAGTCTGGAGTTGGTGGCGTTGGCTATGATGAGAACAATGACTATAAGCCCCATATCGATATTGATGTGGACACAGAAATGAACGGAATTAATCAGTCTGTTTTTGTGCGCATACCTTTCCANNTTCAGGCATCAGACCTTAAGGGATCNAATCTACTACTGTTGCGGATGAAGTACGATGATGGGTTTGTGGCGTACCTTAATGGAGCTCGTATTGCCCGAGTTAATGCGTCCTTGAATCCTAGATGGAATGCCGGGGCTAGTGGCCAGCATGACGATGCCTCAGCGGTCGTTTGGTCTGTTTTTGATGTTTCTAAATATNTTAGTGAACTTCAAATAGGTAAAAATATCCTAGCCATTCATGGTTTAAACTCTGGTCTAAGTAGTTCTGATATGCTTATCAATGCTGAATTATCGATCGGTAAGCGGAGTGGAGCGGAGTTTGCTGAGAGTGCTATCAAGTATGACTCTCCGATTAATTTGAACAAAGATATTACCATTCGTGCACGAAGTATGACTGATGGGCAATGGAGTGCTTTAGTAGAACATCAATTTCAAGCTGGTCGAGTTGGTACTCCACTTCGCTTTACTGAGATTATGTATAATCCTCTTGGAGGTGGTGAATATGAGTTTGTTGAATTGCACAATAGTGGAGACTCTGAGGTTTCATTGGGTTGGTATAAGCTGGAAGGTATTAATTTTACTTTCGATGGGAATGCAAAAATAGGTCCGGGCCAATATATAGTATTGGCATCTGCCGATGATCCAAAGGCATTCAATTTAAGGTATCCTGAGGTGCAAGTCTACGGCTGGTATGAAGGGAATCTTTCTAATAGTGGGGAGAATTTAGCTTTATTTGATTCTGCTTGGAGGAAAGTAATTAGTGTGAATTATAATGATGGTGGTGCTTGGCCAAAATTGGCGGATGGGAATGGGAATTCCCTTGAGCTAATGAATACTTTAGACGACCCCAGTGCAGCATCAAGCTGGACATCGAGTCTCAAAAAAGAAGGTTCACCTGGCAAGTTGGGGGCAAGTAAAGTTGATCCGTTTTTGATTATTAATGAGGTCCATTTGGAATCGTCTCTTGATTCTGATCCAGATTTTGTTGAGCTACGTAATATTGGTCAATCTCAAGTTGATCTTACCGGCTGGGAACTTCGTGATAACAATGGAAATAAGTTTAATTTTCCAGCTGGAACCAAAATTGAACAAGCAGGTTTACTGGGCATTTGGTGTGGTAAGGGAGATGGTGCTGGTTTAAGAACTAATTTTGGTCTTGGGCAGTCAGGTGACTCAGTGGCTCTCTTTGACCTAGCTGGTAATCGTGTGGATGCAGTCACTTTCGGTCGTATTCAGGGTTCGATCATTCCGACAAATGATGGATGGGTACTGGGTAAATCGACATTTGGTGCTCCTAATCAAATTCTTCCGATGGCTAGTACGACTGAATTAGTCATTAACGAATGGATGGCTGATCCTGATGAAGGTGATCGCGACTGGATCGAGTTGTACAATCCACATGCTACGGCTCCGGCATTAATTACTGGGTTACACATTCGTGTGGATAATGCAGTGGGGGGCTTGCATCGAATCGCTACTATTCCGCCTAAAGGACATCAAAGAGTGTGGTTGGATATGAAGTCAGGATGGAATCATTTGGATTTATCACTACCAAACGATAATGCAACAATTACTCTAATTACCGCAGGGGGGGTTGAGTTTGCTGTAATGAATTATAGCCGGCAAAAACCTGGAGTGTCAGAAGGGCTGTTGCCTGATGGAGGGAGTAGACGCGTTAAGTTTACGCGTGGATCAACACCGGGGGGGGCAAACATTTTACCTAATTACGATGGGCCACTTTTTAATGAGTTGTTAGCTCTAAGTAAAACTGGTTCAAGTGATTGGATAGAAATTTATAATGATACGAATAAGACAATTTCTCTTGATGGTGTTCGTTTATCCAAGGATTTGAATGGTTTAAATGACTGGTCGTTTCCTATTGGTTCTAAGTTAGGCAAAGGCAGCTATCTAGTAGTCCTATGTGATGGGGGAGCTCCTGCAAGTAAGACCAATACAGGCTTTTCGCTTTCGGCTGAAGGTGGAGGCATTTATATGCTCGATCCTAATGGGTTCGTNGTTGATTCGGTTGAGTATGGTTTTCAGATTGCGGGCCAATCTATAGGCAGANTTCTTGGTGAATGGCAATTACTTGATGAGCTCACGCCTGGAACAGAGAATAGCTCAAAAGCTATTTTAGGTGATCCATTTAAACTAGTCATTAATGAATGGATGGCTAATCCAGATTCTGAATCGGACTGGTTTGAATTATATAATCCATCCAATTCTCCTGTGAGCCTTAGTGGGCTTTCCTTGACCGATGATCCCACTGCGGTTGGGCGTACTAAGTATATCATTNCGGATAGTACTTTTATATCTCCCAGAGGATGGGTGCGCTGGATAGCTAATGGCGNCACTAAATCAGGATCGCAATATCTCAATTTTAGCTTGCGAGGAAGTGGGGAGTTAGTTCGTCTATATGGTAGTCGTCGTAATCCGATTGATGAGATTCAGATTATAAATCAGGCTAATGGTNTTTCTCGTGGGCGTTTGCCAGATGGGGCAAAAAATTATGTCGACTTTGTTGATACCCCGACGCCTGGTGCTAGTAACTATTTGCCTCTTCTTGATATTGTCTTTAATGAAGTATTATCGCATACCGATTATCCGCTTGAGGATGCAATTGAATTGAGAAATATAAGTGCATCTACGATCGATTTGAGTGGTTGGTTATTGAGCGATTCAACAGGTGTTGGATCTCAATTTAAAATCTCTGAGGGCACTTCTATTTCTCCTGGCGGTTATGCTGTTTTTTATGAGGGCGATTTTAATCAAAATGGATCTGGTTTTAGTTTGAATTCAGCACATGGAGACACGCTGTATCTCTCTGCAGTTNATGCAAACCAAGAGCCTACAGGTTATCGTGTAATTCAATCAATACCTCCTACGGCAAATGGAGTTTCAGTGGGTATTGTGGCTACAAGTCAAGGAATGAGGTTTGCGCCGCTGGCAAAACGTACCTTTGGCAATGATGCNCCGAATTCGCTTGCTGCTTTTAGAAGTGGAAAAGGTTCTGAAAATTCTTTACCNATTATTGGTCCGATAGTGATTAATGAGATACAATATGAAGGTTCATCTAGTGTTTTAGGATTAAGCCAANCTCAATTGGAATATATTGAATTGCATAACATTAGTAATCGTACTGTTCCGCTTTTTAATCCTATTGAACCCTTAAATACGTGGCGTCTATCAGGTGGGATTAGCGTAGCTTTTCCTAGTGAAATTAATTTNCCTAGTAATGGGTATCTTTTACTGGTGGGTTTTGATCCTATTATCAATCCATCGCTAGAATCTAGATTTCGTGATTACTATAATGTTCCAAGAGAAGTCGAACTCATTGGCCCATTAAAAGGCCGTTTATCTAATAGTGGTGAAAGTATCAGTCTATTGCGTCCTGACAACACACAAGGGATTGATCAAGTAGATGCTGGTTATGTGCCATATATTCCGGTTGAGAGAATTAGCTACGACAACGTTAGCCCTTGGCCTAGTAATGCAAATGGAAGCGGNCTTTCTCTTCAAAGATCTTCAATATTTAAATTTGGAGATGACCCGGAGAACTGGTATTCAGCTCTGCCAACAGCAGGCCGAAAAAATGCAGAGGTCACTGTTGATGATCTCGATGCTGACGGTATGATTGACAAATGGGAGATTACTTATGGATTGAATCCATCTGATGCATCTGATGCGATTGGTGATGCCGATCTTGATGGGGTGACCAATCTTAATGAGTTTTTAACAGGTACAGACCCAAATAATGAGGAAGACCGGTTTGCAATACAGTCTATAAATATTTTTAGCGAAAAAATAAAAATTACTGTTCGTGTGTCGCCGTCAAGACGTTACGCAATTGAGACATCTGGTAATGTTGATAAAAGCTGGGTTTACTTAGCTGATTTTACTTCGGAAGATGATCAGACGACTAAGATTTTTGAAACTAATGCCTCACTTGATTCGGTTAAGTTTTATCGTATTCGGTTACTAGATTAGTTGAAATAGTCCTTATAAACTTACCAAGCGGTTGTCTTTTTCTTTAATTGCACTGTAGACTTTGTTTTGTGAGGTTAATTTGTTTTAGTTTTTACCTAACACTTAGCTTGATGATTCATACTCAAGCTTACGATTTGTCAGTTTGGTCAAGCCATCGTGCAGGAATGGGTCGTGCTGGATATTCCAATCAGAGGCTTTCATTTTCTCAGACTCAGACATGGCANCGCAATCTTTCAGTTCCCACCCCGGCATGGACTTCACCGGCTAAACGCAGCTATTGGCAAAAGCTTGATGAAATTCAGCCACGAGTTACAGATGATTGGGTTAATCATGTAGTTGCAGATGCGAAGTTTGTTTGGTTGGGTTCAAGCACTGATGACACGATACGTTGCTTAAATCTTACGACGGGTATGGAGGAATGGTCATTTGTGACGGATGGTCCAGTTCGTTATGCCCCCGTATTGGTAGGTGAGCTTCTTTTTTTTGGGAGTGATGATGGCCATGTATATTGCGTCAATGCCAAGAATGGCCAATTACTTTGGCGTAAACACCTTGGTCCACGCGACTGGCGTATTCCTGGCAATGGGCGAATGATTTCACTTTGGCCAGTTCGTACCGGGCTTGTGGAGAAAAACGGTGTAATTTATGCGACTGCAGGGCTTTATCCTTCTCAGGGGGTTTATGCGACTGCACTTAGAGTGATTGATGGATCTGTTGTTTGGCGACAGCAGCTTAATGTGTCTCCACAGGGTTATTTATTATCTTCTGAAACTATGATTTTTGTTCCTACTGGTCGTGGTAATCCTGTTGCCTTGGATAGTGGGACAGGCCGCTTGGTTAAGTCGTTTAATGGAGTGGGTGGCACATTTGCTGTGCTAATAGATAATGAATTATTCTCTGGCCCTGGCAACGACGGGTCATTGACTAATCATAAGTTGCGACCTCAGGGGAAGCTTGCATCTTTCAAAGGAAAGGCAATGGCAGCATCTCCGAGTCACAGTTTTTTGTTGGACAAGAATGGTGTTCGATCGATCGATCGATTGGAATACCGTAAGGCTGGTATCGATGCAAATTCTACTACCAAACAAATTGATTTACTTAAGCGTGAACTGAATAAAAAGGGGCTCTCTTTGAACAGGCGTGCTTTTTTGCAACGCCAGTTAGGCAAACTTGGTGATTCTCTTGATACTGCCAAGCGAAAGAGAATCGCTGCAGTTAAATGGTCAATAAAAGTTTTAGATCGAAGTCAGATTATCGCCTTGGCTAACTGCATTGTGCTAGGTGGATCCGGTTTTGTTGAGGCACGTTCGCTTGTTGATGGTTCAGTTCAATGGTCAGCCAATGTAAAGGGTACAGCCAGAGGATTGGCATATTCTGCGGGGCGATTATTAGTTAGTACTGATACTGGTTCTCTTTATTGTTTCTCGAATCTTCCTGCTAAGGTCAAAATAGNGTCTCAAAAAAATGAGNAGAAGAAGTTGGCGCCATTGAATTTGGCCAAGCGCTTAGCGGAGTTGGCAAGGACTAAACATGGTTGGGCGTTAGTGACGGACTTAGTTGATGGAAGTCTTTGTGCTTCATTAGCAGAAAAAACGCAGTTGAATATAATCGGTGTGAGCGATGATCTTCAGAAAGTTACCTTGGCTCGAAAAAATTTAGCAAAATACGGGGTATATGGTAATCGGGTATCTATTAGTTTTATTTCAAGTGATAAATTTCCATTTACTGATTATTTTGCGAATCTCATTGTGTCCGAAGGTGCTTTACTTGGTAAAAACAAAAGTCATTTAGCAAGTGATGAATGGAAGCGAATGCTTCAGCCCTATAACGGGGTGGTTTGGCTTCATCCTGATGAAAAGCCTTATATATCTAAAGGTTTAGCTGGCGCTGGCGAGTGGACTCATCAGTACGGTAATCCTGCTAATACAAGTAACAGCGGAGATACGCTGGTTCAAAGTGATCTTGTACTACAATGGTTCGGGGGGCCAGGTGCGGCTCCGATGGTAGATCGTCATTTACGGGCACCAGCTCCACTAGCTGCAAAAGGTAAATTGATTATCCCTGGTGAGAATNTTTTAATTACATTAGATGCCTACAATGGCACAGAGCTTTGGAGGTTGCCATTACCTGATTCGCAGCGTTACTCAATGCCATATGATGCTGGTTATATGTCTGTGAATGAAAGTCAATTATGTGTGGCTGTGAAAGACAGTGTACAAATAATTAATCTTGATAGAGGTAAAGTGACTCAAACTTATCCTGTGTCGATTTTTGTTCCAGGTGAAAAACGTCATTGGGGGTACACGGCATTATTGGACAATCGTCTTTATGGAACAGCACAATTAGTAACAGCATCAAGAACACAGCCAGATCGTGAATTGATTAGTACGGACTATAATAACAATCAACCTTTGGTTACTAGCACTCACCTGTTTTCTGCTCCACTGGAAGGAACCCGTCTTGCAAAAGGCAGGTGGACATACGAAGGGGGAACTATTTTAAACCCAACAATTACTCTTTCTCAGGGTTGTGTGTTTTTTGTTGAGACAACTAAGTCTATCAATGGAACAGGGCAACACTCGCTTGAAATACTTCAGGAAAATGATCTTCGAATTGTTTGTCTCGATTCGAAAACAGGAGGGAAACTATGGTCAAGAGCGCTTCAAAATGGTTTGGAGCAATGTCGTAATATATTGTTTGTAGCGGCTTCTGGAGAAAATTTAGTGGTAACCGGAAGCCATTTAGATAGTGACAATGATACGTTGTATCGAGTTAATTGTTACTCATCTAAGACGGGGGATGAACTTTGGAGAGCAAGCCATCTCAAGGGCTTGCCAGGAGCATTCACTCACGGAGAACAGGTGCATCATCCAGTAATACTTGGTGAGCGTCTAATTGCGGAACCAGCGATTTACGAATTGGCCACAGGTAAGAGACTGGGGCCTATGGGGGAAGCGACAGGNTGGAACCTAAAACGGCCAGGNCATAGTTGTGGCACGCTTACCGGGGCAGGTGACTGCTTATTCTTTAGAGCGGCAAATCCAACGGTTCTTGACCTTGGTAAATCTAAGACAGGTGAGTTTCAGTCTCTATCCCCGACTCGGCCTGGTTGCTGGATAAATATTTTACCTGCACAGGGTTTAGTTTTAATACCCGAGGCTAGTTCAGGATGTGTATGCCATTTCTCGTTGCAAACTTCGATGGCTTTTCGTCCAAGACGTGAACTAGAGCAATAAATAAAAATATAATACGATCATTTATTTTTTTTCTATTGCAGNGCTTTTTACAGGCAAAAAGGTTGTATGAGACGCTATTATTAGCCTAGCCTGAAGTTCATGAAGTCATTGCTTTTGGGGGTTGTATTTGCCTCGCTGATATTTATATCTGGTTGTGGATCAAATTCTGGTGAATTAGTTGGAGATGGGTTGAAAATTGTAGTTATTCCTAAAGGTACGACTCATGAATTTTGGAAATCTATTCATGCTGGTGCAATTAAGGCTAAACAGGAACTTGAGGGAGAAGGGCAGTCAGTTAAAATAATTTGGAAAGGGCCGCTAAAAGAGGATGATCGTGATGAGCAGATTAAGGTGGTTGAGAATTTCATAACTTCAGGTGTGGATGGAATGGTGTTGGCGCCGTTGGACAACAAAGCGTTAGTGCGTCCTGTGGAGACAGCAAGCAATGCAAAGATTCCGGTAGTAATTATNGATTCCGGATTGGAGTCAGATAAGTATGCTAGTTTTGTTTCTACAGATAATTATGTTGGAGGTAAAATGGGTGGAGATTATCTGGGCAAGCTACTTAATGGGAAGGGCAATGTTTTGATGTTACGTTATGCTGTAGGTTCGGCGAGCACTACAAACCGTGAGCAAGGTTTTCTGGATGCCATAAAAGAGAAGTATCCAGATATTAAAGTTTTGTCTTCTGACCAGTATGCTGGGGCAACAAGGGAGTTAGCTTATACTGCATCTCAGAACCTATTAAGCCGATACAATACTGAGGTGAATGGTATTTTTTGTCCCAACGAATCCGTGACTGTATCAATGACTAAAGCACTGCGTGATCTAGGTAAAGCTAAGGGTAATGTTAAGATCGTTGGATTTGATACAAGTGTGCAATCGCTTCGAGATCTTGAAGCTGGTGATGTTCAAGGTCTCGTTGTGCAGAATCCACTTAAGATGGGGTATTTGGGTGTAAAGACACTTGTAAGTCATCTTGCTGGAGATGTGGTTGAAAAGCGTATTGATACCGGTGTTGCAATGGTGACTAAAGCCAATATGAGTGAGTCGGAAATGCAGGAATTACTTAATCCACCTTTAGAAAAATATCTTGGTTCCGGCAATTGATTCGTTCGGATGCCTGTAAATAATTCTAGTAAGCAGCCTCGTTTACGTATTTCAAACGTATTCAAACGTTTTGGCTCAACTTTGGCTCTTGGAGGTGTGAGTTTGGAGATAGCATCGGGAGAAGTGCACGCATTGATAGGTGAAAATGGCGCAGGTAAAAGCACATTGATGAAGGTGCTCAGTGGAGCGCATCTACCAGACAGCGGTATCCTTGAATTAGATGGTAAATTATTTACTCCGAGTGATCCACTTTATGCTCGGAATAGTGGTATTGCGATGATTTATCAGGAACTCAATCTTGCCCCAGAGTTGTCAGTAGAGGAAAATATATTACTAGGGAGAGAGCCTGAATCATTAGGGTGGTTGAACTTTAAAGAGCGTCGTCGTCTGGCTAAAAATGCACTTGAGGAAATTGGCCAGCCGGATTTGCCCATGGATGTGCCGGTTCATTCGCTCACCATTGCTCAGCAGCAATTGGTAGAGATAGCGAGGGCAGTTGTTGGAGAGCCGCGAGTTCTGATTATGGATGAACCAACTAGTAGTCTTACACGTGTGGATGCCGAAAATCTTTTTGGAGTAATCGATCATATGAGCCGCAGTGGTGTTAGTGTGATATACATTAGTCATTTTCTTGAGGAGTGCCAGCGCGTAGCCAGTCGTTTTACAGTGCTTAGGGATGGCATGAGCGTGGGTTGTGGTGAAATGGCGGGCATTAGTATTGATGAAATTATTCAAATGATGGTCGGCAGAGAGGTCTCAGAGATTTATCCTCGTACGAGTCGTAAGATTGGTAAAGTGGTTTTGGAAGTCTCTAATTTAGCCGGATTAGCAAAGCCTAAGGATGTTAATTTTAAGCTTTGTGCTGGTGAGATTCTTGGTGTTTTCGGATTAGTTGGCGCAGGCCGTACAGAGACGTTACGTACGGTTTTTGGGCTTGATCGTTTGGTTAAAGGTAGTGTGACATTATTTGGAAAGGAAGATACGAATTCATCTCCAGCTAGGCGCTTAGCAAAGCGTATTGGATTACTTAGTGAAAATAGGAAAGAGGAGGGATTGTTACTTAATCGAAGTCTGGCTGATAATTTAACATTAACGCGTTTTCAATCGGTTTCTTATCTTGGATTTGTAAATGATAAGTTGCAAATAAGTACTTCGGAAAAACTAATAAGTGAACTTGAAGTCAAAGCATCAAGCGCTAGTCAGCCTGTGGGTGAACTATCAGGAGGTAATCAGCAGAAAATTGCNATTGGTCGGCTGCTTCATCATGAAGCAGAGATTNTACTTATGGATGAACCGACTCGTGGGATNGATGTTGGGAGTAAGGCTCATATNTACNATCTAATGAATGAATTGGCTAATCAGGGTAAAGCGGTGATTTTTGTGAGTTCCTATCTGCCGGAGTTGCTGGGTGTTTGTGATCGTATTGGAGTTATGAGTCGAGGAGTTATTGTTGAGACTAGGCAAGTTATGGAATGGTCTGAATCAGAAATTATAATGGCAGCAGTTGGTCATACTAATATTGAGGGAGTCGCAGTATGAATTGTTCAAGACTTGGCAGTAGAGAATTTCTGAAGGCAATTCGGCCATTTGTTGGTTTGTTTCTTGTGCTTGCTTTATTTGCTTTAGACAATGAATTGCGGCCGGTTTTTTTTAAGGGCAGTAACTTCAAAACTATACTTACCCAGACGGTCATTGTGGCGATTGGCGCGATGGGGATGACACTAGTAATTGTTAGTGGAGGTATTGATTTATGTGCTGGTTCGGTGGTTGCGTTAGCTAGTGTTGTCGCTGCAAAATTAATTGAGTATAATTATGGATTTGTAACTGTCATATCGGGAACAATTTTTATGGGTGCTATGATTGGTTTTGTTAACGGAGGTATAATTACTACGTTTCGTATGATGCCGTTTATTGTTACTTTGGGGATGATGGGTATTGCGCGTGGACTTTCTAAATGGTTGGCGAATAACCAAACCGTTAATCCGAATTTACCGCTCGAATCTGTTAATCGGTTGATGGATAATAGTCAGTCTCCTTTAACTTTTTTTCCTTTACCTGATGGTGTTTGGTTTGCCATAGCATTAGCGGTTTTTATGGCAATTCTATTGCGTAGAAGTGTTTTTGGGCGGCATGTGTTTGCTATTGGATCCAATGAGGATACGGCGCGATTATGTGGTATTCGTGTTAACCTTAATAAGATTCTTATATACTCTATAGCTGGTGCATTTTTTGGATTTGCCGGCGTCATGCAATTTTCGCGACTCACACAAGGAGACCCTTCTGTCGCAATTGGATTAGAACTTCAGATTATTGCTGCAGTCGTGATAGGTGGCGCCAGTCTTAGTGGTGGTGCTGGAAGTATTCCGGGTTCAGTGATTGGTGCATTTATGATGGCATGTCTTGCAAATGGTTCTAGTATCAAGGATTGGCCAAATTACATGCAGGAAATTATTATCGGTATCGTTATAATACTTGCTGTTGGTATGGATAAGCTTGAGCCGCTTCTGCAGCGCTATTTGAATAAACAGAATCAATAACCTTTTTCTAAAATAATTTAGGTTTATTGCAATATTCTTCATCTTTCTCAGAGTTGTCATTGCTCGAAGTAAGCTCCTTGGTCTAGGATACCTCTTTCGGTGGCCAAAGGATTCATCAAAATTACTGGTGCAAAGGAGCACAATCTCAAGAATTTGTCACTTGAGATTCCACGAGATCAATTAGTAGTTATTACTGGTCCGAGTGGATCAGGGAAATCGTCTCTAGCTTTTGATACTTTGTTTGCAGAGGGGCAGCGTAGATATGTGGAAACCCTTTCGTCATATGCACGACAGTTTTTGGATCAGTTGCAAAAGCCTGAAGTGGATCATATTGAGGGACTGTCGCCTGCAATTGCAATAGAACAACGTTCGTCTGGTGGTAGCCCTCGATCTACTATTGCTACTACAACTGAGATTTATGATTATATGCGCCTGCTATATGCCAATGTTGGGCAGGCACATTGTCCCGATAGTCGGGANCCCATTTTTAGCCTAAGTGCTAGCGATATTATTGAGCAGCTACTTGGATTTAAGGAGGATTCACGTTTAATGTTGCTTGCTCCAGTTGTTCAAAATCAAAAAGGAGAGTTTAGGGATGTTCTTGAGAGGTTAGCCCGAGAAGGATTTGTAAGGGCACGTATCGATGGGCAATTCGTCGAATTGGAGGCGAATGTACGAGTTCCTCTAGAACCGAAAAAGAAACATTCAATCGAGGTTGTGGTAGATCGGCTATTAGTGAGTGACAAGGTGCGTGGTCGATTNGCTGATTCAGTAGAAACGTGTTTAAAATGGGGGGATGGNCAGATAGTAGCTTTATCACAGGACTCGAAANTAGATAAAACCAATTGGCAAGAGCACTGTTTTTCAAATCGATTGACTAGTCCGGCAACTGGCAAAAGTTATGTTTCGATGACGCCGAAACATTTTTCGTTTAACTCACCTTATGGAGCCTGTCCTGAGTGCTCTGGGCTTGGGGAAAAGCCAGTTTTTGATGAGGGATTGATGGTTGGTGATCAAGGTAAGTCTTTGGAGGATGGTGTGATTTTACCATGGACTAAGGGTGGTGCTCGAATGGTTGCACATTATAATAGTATTTTGAGGGCAATTGCATTGCATTACAGTCAGGATCTGACCAAGCCTTATAAGAAATTAGCAAAACATTTTAAGAAAGTTCTCTTTCATGGATCGGGCAATGATTTGATTTCATTTTCATTCAAGCGAAGCGGCAAAGAGTCACAAACACGTAAGCCATTCGAGGGCATTCTAGAAAATCTAAGTCGGTTGCATGATGGCACGAGTAGTGAGGCTACTCGGAGGCGATTACGCTCATTTATGAGTCCGCAATCTTGTAAAGCATGTGAAGGGCAACGACTTCGTAAGGAAGTGTTGGCGGTAACTCTTTCGAGTGATCATCAACCTATTGGAGAATTCCGATATGGCGGTCTTTCCATAATGGATGTATGTCGGATGTCGATTGATAATGCTTTGATATTTTTCGAAGGATTAAAACTTGATTCTTTTGGTAAGAAAATAGCGACTGATGTTATTAATGAAATCACATCTAGACTAAGATTCCTGCAAAATGTTGGTTTGGGTTATTTGACATTAAATCGCACCAGTGGAAGCCTAAGTGGAGGAGAGTCTCAGAGGATTCGCTTAGCAACCCAAATTGGGGCGGGATTGGTAGGGGTTTTATACATCCTTGACGAGCCGAGTATTGGGTTGCACGCAAGGGATAATAATCAGCTTCTGGAGACGCTTGAAGGATTGCGTGAATTGGGTAATACAGTTTTGGTTGTTGAGCATGATGAAGAGACAATACGTAGAGCTGATTATATTATAGATATGGGCCCAGGGGCCGGAATTCATGGTGGTGAAGTTGTTGGTTTCGGAGTTTTAGATAAATTTTGTAAACATAAAAAGTCGCTTACTGCAAAATATTTGCGTGGAGATTACCAAATCGATGTGCCTAAGGTTCGGATTGGTCCAAACAGTTTACGTGGTTTTATTGAGGTTATTGGGGCCACAGAGAATAATTTAAAGGACGTTCATTTGAAAGTGCCTCTTGGAACAATCACCTGTGTAACAGGTGTTAGTGGTTCGGGTAAAAGCACTCTAATTGATAATGTTTTGCGGCGTGCTCTGTTTAGAAAGTTTTATAATTCAAAGGATCGCCCTGGTGCTTATCGAGAACTTCGTGGAGATGAAGCATTGGGCAAAGTAATTGTGGTGGATCAATCTCCTATTGGCCGAACACCTCGAAGTAATCCTGCTACCTATACTGGGATTTTTAATCATATTCGAGATTTGTTTGCTGCATTGCCAACATCGAAGATTCGAGGTTATGGAGCCAGTCGTTTTAGCTTTAATGTCAAGGGTGGTAGATGTGAGAAATGTCAAGGCGGTGGGTTATTGAAAATAGAAATGAATTTTTTACCGCCAATATATGTGACATGTGAGTCGTGTGATGGATCACGCTATAATCGGGAAACTTTGGAGATTAACTACAAGGGTAGGAACATTGCTGATGTTTTGAATATGACTGTTGATGAGGCAATGACTTTTTTTCGTGCAATACCAAAGATTTGTGATTCTTGTGCTACACTTTCCGAAGTGGGTTTAGGTTATTTAAAACTAGGACAGCAGGGAACTACATTGAGCGGAGGGGAGGCGCAACGTGTAAAACTAGCGACCGAATTGACTAAGCAATCTCGTGACCATGCCTTATTTATTTTAGATGAACCTACAACTGGGCTGCATTTTCAAGATGTCTCTCGATTGATTGATGTGTTAATGCGTCTAAGGGATGCTAATAATACACTAGTTGTAATTGAACATAATTTAGATATTATAAAAACGGCTGATTGGGTGATTGATTTGGGACCCGAGGGAGGTGATGATGGGGGCCGTATTATTGCTGAAGGCCCTCCAGAGCGTGTTGCTGCTGCTCCTGGTAGTCACACTGGCCGTTTTCTAGCAAATGCTCTGGGTATGAATCATTTGTTGAATAAGAAATGAAGTTGATTAACCAAACATTATTGAGCTTATTAACAATTCTTATTTTTGGGGTGTCGTTATTTTTTTCGATGTCACAAGCTTCAGGTCAATCGGAAGATAAGAATAAGATCCAGAATGAGGTTCGTGCCCGTTTAGTTTTTGATGTTGCTAAGGGTTTTTTTATCGTTGAGAATTATAAATCAGCAATTGATAGGTTAGAGGAATTTTCCAAATTATATCCTGATTCACCATTGACGGTTGAAGCTATCTTACTTGAAAATCAGGCTCGATTTAAATTAGGACAATTTGAAGGGGTTGTGGCTGAACTCAATACTAGCTTATCAGTTGCAGGAGCATGGGCAGATCGTTATTTATTTTGGATTGGAGAAGCTCATTTTGCACTGGGTCATTTTACTGAGGCGACTGATGCTTACGGTGCATTAATTGAAAATTATCCAGAATCTAATAGGGCCCTTGAGGCTGCGCTTGGGCGCGCTCAGTCCTTCTATCAACTCAATGAACTTAAAAAATTAATAGCGACGCTTGAGCCTGCTGATGGACCATTTCAAAAGTCGGCTAATGCTTCACCCGCACTTGATTTAATTATTGATGGAAGGCTGCTATTGGCGAATGCCTATTTTGAATTGGAAGAATTAGGAGCTTCGAGATTGTTATTAGAAAATATTTCCGATGTTAGTCTTTCTTCGGAGCGTTTTTGGCAAAAGTATCATCTATTGGCTTCGGTATATCTTGCTGAAGCCAGTTTAGATCGAGCATTGAACGGGGCAAAGAATCTAGTGCAGTTTGCTAAAGAGATTACAGATCCTATATTTACTGCACGCTCTATTGATTTTCATGGTGATGTACTCAAGAGGATGAATAAATCAGATGAGGCTATTAGTGTTTACGAACAGAACCTTGTTACTAACGTTCCTGTTGATTGGCGCCGGTCTGCTCTATTAAAAATATCAGATGTTTACTTGAGTGAAGGGCGTATAAGTAATGCTATCCAGAGGCTAGAGCGATTTTTTGTAAAACATCCTAATGATCCTGCGAATGGTTTGTCTCATATGACACTTGGTGAACTACGACTAAGACAATTTTATGCAATTTCTGAGTCAAGTCGACCGAAGTATACCAATTTGCTAAGCCAAGCTATTGGGCATTTTGACGTTGTTCTACAATCTAAACAAGACAAGGAGTTGTTCGGCAAGTCATGGAGTGGGCGTGGTTGGGCGTTATGGGAATGGGGATTACTCTCTAGTAGTGCAGTTCAAATTAAAATGGCAAAGAATGCGTTCACAAATGCTGTTCGCGAATTGCCGCGTTCGAAAGAGCAAGCTGTAGCGTTTTTTAAAGCAGCTGACTGTTTATTTCGTGGATCGGAGTATGCTTTAGCAATAAGTAATTATTGGGAATCGATTAATATTGCTACAAATACTGTAGGACGCGATGACCGTCTAGTTGATCAGGCTTTGTATCAGATTGTTCGATCGGGAGTGATCAGNCTCGATCTGCCCACTGCAGGGCAGGCTGTTAGTAATCTTTTGGAGTGGTTTCCTAATAGTTTTTATAGTGATCGTAGCATGTTGTTGTATGGTCAATCTTTAAATCGGCAAGGCAANCCAACTGAGGCCCGAGATGTTTTAGCTTCCTTTGCAAAGGCTTTTCCTCAGTCATCTCTGATGCCGGAAACGCGGCTTGCCATTGCAAGAACACATGTGATGGATGGCAGTTGGGTCTCCTCTATCCTTGAGTATGATCGCTGGGTGACAAACTATCCAACTCATAAGTCATTATCGCAGGCAGAGTTCGACAGGGCTTGGTTAAATCATCAGGCAGGTAATTCAGCCAAGGCTTTTCAGTTGTTTACAAATTATGTTGAGCGATTTCCAACGAACCGGCTAGCCCCTTTAGCACAAAAGTGGGTTGCAGATTTTCATTTTCAATCTGGCAAATTCACTTTAGCAGAAAAATGCTATCGCCAACTTTTCGAAAACACTAATTATTTTAATTTTTCTGAAGATTTAATTTGGGAAGCTCAATTAAGTGCTGCTCGCTCTGCTTTTTTTAATCAAGAATACGAGGCTGCTGAGTTGTTGCTTGCTAATGTGATTAATGCAACAAATGCGCCAATTGACGACATCGCTCGTGCAGAGTTTTATTTTGGAGATGTAATTGCTGAGCAAACAAGCCGAACACCAACAAATCTTACTGAAGCAGTCGTGCATTATAAAAGGGTTGCTCGTGAAATGACCAATAGTTCTCTTAATGCATCTGCATGGGGCCGTTTGGGTGATTGTTATTTTCAGCTTGGCGATTTACGTGAGGCTTTAGAAGCTTATCGTACAGTAACTGAATTGCCAGGAGCAGATGTAACAATTCGTAGTCAGGCAAAGTTCGGTCTAGCCCGCGTTCTTAGTGAGCTAGCTTTAGTTGCTGAAGAAATAGAATCCAACCAGCGATTTTTACAGCAATCCCTTGATCATTGCTTTGAAATTGTTTTCGGAGCTAACCTTCGGTCTGCAAATGAGAAGCTGGATCTGTTCTGGGTAAAGGAGGCCGGTCTCATGGCTGGACGTTTGGCTAAGCGTCTTGGTCAAACGGAACAGGAGCGAAAACTTTATCAGCGATTAGCTAAAGAGTTGCCAGGAATGCCAATATGGGATGCAAAATTGAAAGCTCTGAATAATAATAAAACTAATTTACCTGTTAAAACTAAAGTTGCTTCCCCTTGAGACAATGCTTGAATTAAAAGATTTATCTTCAATTGCCCATAACTATAAAGATGTTTTGGAAACTCAGGTTTCCAGAGTGGATCTCACTGCTAATTTAGGTATTCCTCTTGATGATCCGGCATTGATGGGAGTGATTAACCTTTCACCTGATTCTTGGTATCGTGAGAGTATTTGCCTGTCAGTTGATTCAGCGGTACAAAGAGGCAGGGTTTTGTTTGAGCAGGGCGCNTCAATAGTAGACATAGGTGCTGAGTCTACAGTTGAGCAAGCGCAACGAGTATCTGGAGAGGAGCAACAGGAGCGTTTATTGCCTGTAATTCATCAATTATCTGCTGCTGGTATTGTTGTTTCCACTGAGACTTATAATGTGAAGGTTGCTGAAGCTTGTTTAGAAGCTGGGGCTAAAGTTTTAAATATCACTGGAACTGTTCAAAATGAAGAAATGTATCATTTAGCAGCCGAACATGGGGCCACTGTAATAATATGCTATGTGGCAGGAAAAAATGTTCGTGATGTGAAAGAAATACCGATAGATGAAGATCCTATTCCGAGAATGAGTAGTTTTTTTGAGCGTGAGATTGATCGAGCTAACTCTTGCGGACTTACGAAAGGGTTCATTGATCCCGGATTAGGTTTTTACTATGATAATTTAAAGGATAGCTCAATACGAATCCGATATCAGATGAAGACATTCTTGAATGCCTTTAGATTGAGGAAGTTAGGTTGGCCAGTGTGTAATGCTTTACCGCATGCTTTCGAGTGTTTTGGAGAAGAGGTTCGTAGTGCTGAACCTTTTTTTTCAGTCTTAGCTTCTTTAGGTAAAACAGATTTGATTCGCACTCACGAAGTTTCGAAGGTTGCTGCTATATTAAAAGCAATGAGGGTTTATTAAGGAGTGTTAGGAGTTCCATTAGGAAATGTATGAGTGATAGGTGTAGCTAGTTTTACTTTGTGTTCATTTTGTAATTCGAAAGCAGCGAGACTGATAGAATTTCTTGCTTCGACAAGACCGTGAACTGCTTTAAGATTATATATTAGTCTCCAGGTTACAGCATGGTCTCCATTGTTGATAAGTTTTATATAACCCTCTCTTTCAGAATTGATAGTGCTAGTAATCTTGCAAGCGCTTTTCCAAACTTCATTTAAGTATTCTTGAGCTATTTCGGATGGGGTATCATATCCAATATTAAAATCTACGAAATCGTCGACGCCTTTTCGCGATTCTGTATTCATGATTTCTACCTTAGCATTGAGTAGAAGTGAATTTGGAATGGTGATGTTGTGATTGCGAATCAAGTCACGAAGACTTGTTAAAGTTGCTCTTGTCTCAAGGACAATAGCTAGAATATTTTCACTGGGTATGCTAATAACATTACCGCGTTCAATGTTTCCGTTGCTGATTATCATAATTCCACTGATAAAATCCTTCAACCAATAGTCTTTAGTAGTAAATATAAGGACAGCAATAGCTCCTAAAAAGCTGGTAGTTTGTAGCCAGTCTTCAAGTCCCCAAATATTGAGAAAGATTAATCCGGCTACTACTGCAACTAGGAGAAGAGATAGTAGCTGCAAACTATTAGAAGTATGTGATTCAACATAAATTGAGGTTCCTTCGACGTCTCTTTGCCTTCCGTATCTTTTTAGGATTAGTGAATGTGTAAATTGCGCCATCAAATATGTAAGCAACATTAATAAACCAGTGTGACTGAAATTAGATGTAAACTGCATTTGAAATGCTACTGCAAACAGATAGGTAAGAAATAGTATTGTATTTATTATGCGTAACAAGCGAAGCCGTGATTGAGATGGTCCTACTGATTGTACGCTCAGATTATTGATAATCGATTTCCCGAAAATAAAAATAAACAAATTAATTATGAACGTTACATAATGAATTGAGTCAAGAGTTGTAAAGTATTCTAATAGTCCACTAATGCCTGAGTCTTTGATTGAATCTACTACATTATTTATGGCATTAGTGGATGTTATGGCATTAGTCTCGTTCATGAATTTACTTTGTAGGTATTAGTTTTATATGGCGCACATCCATAATGGCTCCGTGTGCTTTTTTGATAGGCTTGATCCAGAAACGGTGCTCACCTTTGTTCAAATATACTTTGCCTACTTTTCTGGGGGTGAAGTTTTGAAAATGCCCTGTATCCTCAACAATAAATTCGTTTTTTTGATTGTTAACTATTAGCGCTACCTTNCTCCCACCTTGGTTNCGTCCACAGCCTTGATTNATCTCGATGTNAAATTCTCCTTCNCTTGCGACNGTGAAATCCCAATAGACTTGGTCACTTGTGTTAACCCAAAATCCTACGGTGTTTTTATGCGGTTTGTTTTCGTACTGAACCTTAGTCCCATGAATTGTTGTATCTCGGGAATGGAGTAGAATAGATCTATCTAAATTTTGATCAATCTTTTCTCCTTCGGGAGCTGGTCGAAGAATTAAAGCAAGGACATTCGGTTTTTGCCCTTTAAACTTAAGCTCAATTTTTTGTTTGCCTGAGCTTGTGAAATAAATCTTTCCAAGATTTATATTGCGAAAATGATTATTAGCCCCNGTGGCATTGAGTTTTGTTGAAACACGATAAGANNTTATATTGGGCAATGCAGTGGTTTCGCCATTGGCTAAGCTGTAAACCAATTCCATCCAATACTTTCCAGGTCTTGTGGCGTTATATTCCCAAAGTTGGTCGGCATTTTCACTTGATGGCTTAAATAGGATACGACCNTCGTNCATTTGGGGTTTNTCTCCAAACTCCTCATGTTNGATNTCAACTGTATTAGATCCTTGGTATTGATAANTAATCTCGTTTTTANAAATAGTAAATTCAATATGTTTNAATTTATTTCCTTCGATCAANNAAATGTTAGCAATATGNTCTGNAGACTTGGCGTTTGNCGAACAGNCAAATATTAANNAGAAAAAAGATGTTATNNATTTAGATGNGCTCACTTGTTTGTTGTCTGNGTGATTCTATTAATTCTTTTGTATGTGCGTGGTCCAATCCAACGAGTATTATATTTTTTGATCCATGCATCATTAAGTTTCGGGCGAGGTTCGCGTCCGTAAATTTGGTAGTTCATTCCATGCCAAGGCAGAGGTTCAACGGCCCAGCCTTGAGAGACATGAAAATCAGCATCCTTATCCCATCCGCAAATGAATAGGAAAAAATTCCGAATTTTATTTTTTGTTTTTTTGGGAAGTAAATTTGCATCAAAGTCGAGGGTTAGCCCATCTCCAGCCGCAATCAGTGCCATTTGATTGTCTTTGCTGGCAATGAGTTCATTTACATCTCCGTAACGAGTCACCCATCCTGATGGAGTAATTCGCCAGTTTGGTTCGTCATTAGTTTGGGAGTAAATAGGTGTGAGAGGCAAATGGTTTGGAAGATTTTCATATTTGCCGTAGCCATGCCAGTGAAGATCGGTGGATGCAACATGAAGATCGGTGGTTGTTGGCATGTCGGTCTTTTTCATTAGTGCGATACGGTTCCAGTGAATTTCAAACGCCATTGATAGTCGAAGTTTTTTTAAATCAGAAGGAAGTTTGTCTTCCAGGTCAACGACAATAGTTTTGGTTTTTCCTACTGGAGCTCCTACGGATACTTCTACTTTCTGCCATTTGCCGTCACTCCTTTGAGCTTCTATAACCGGAAAAGGAAAAGGTAGTTCAGGACGATGTGAAGCAGACATATTTGCCATTCCGCCTCCAAAGTGTAGCCAGCCTGTCATTGCTAGTGCTAGGGGATTTGAAGTGTCTATTGTTCCAAAATTTAATTCGACTGAGTAAGGTTTGGCCAAGCCTCGAAGTTGAGGTTCGCGGAGTTCAGCCGGAGAAAGCCAATTATCGTCGTTATGTTGAAGTGCTGAAGTAACGTCGAGGCCGTCACTGCGTGTGGCATGTTGAAGTGGTTTATATTTAGTCAAGGCGATTAGGCTTGCAGGTGGATATGGGCCGTTAGGAAGCAGTTTTGTATTAGGGTGAATTTCCATGCCTTCCGGTACATCGACCATGATAATCTTGGCATGGTCGAGGTACAGAATCTCGCGGAGTTCTTCGGTGATTTGTAACCTATATTTATCGTTGATGGGTTTGAAGTTAGTTTCGTCTCCTATCCAAACAATTTCATTTGGATCAGCATCGATGTAAGTTTTTTCGCCTATTGGAAGCCCTAGTGGCGATGCTCCAAGTAAGTCGGTAATAAAACGGAATTTCTTTCCATCCCAGCAGTAAAGGTAAGGACAGGAACCAGTAGGTAAAATAAGTTCTGTAAGTGTGACTATTTTGTCATTATTAACTTCGACATCAATGTTATTTAGAGATAGATCAAACCACCGTGCTGTCAAAGAATTGAGCATAGTATTTGAACCGACTCCGATTTCCACTGGTAAAGTTTGAGCTGTTCGTTTGAATCGTAATCCTCCGGTTACTCCTTCAACTTGTATGCCTAGCCCGCTTGCATTCGAACGATTGCCATAAAGTCTAATCTTCAGCTGAAGATTCTTATTTCCTCCATCATTACGTAAATATTTAAGGCCGGAATCAGTAGCCAAAATGAGGTCTGAATCACCGTCTCGATCGATGTCGGCAGTGGATAGTTGGCTTATATTTGTTCCCTTAAGAGAACTTAAACCAAGTTTGATTGAGGTGTTTTCAAAACCACTTAAACCTTTGTTTCGAAACGACTCGAGTCCATTGCCGATTACAAAAATATCGAGCCATCCATCGTTGTCGTAGTCGAATAGTTTTACGTCGGTAGCATTTGACTGGGTTAATCGCAGAGATCGCATCTCCTCGATACCGTTATAGTGGATTTNAATTTCATTTCCAATAAGGCTGACAAGGTCGACTCGAAGGTCGTTGTTAAGATCACCTGTAGCAATGGCTTGGGAGAAATTATCGGTTGGAAGTGAATTGGTTTGAGAATGTATGTTTCCTCTAATTTTTTCCAAATAGATAGGGGTGCTTTTTTCTCGAGGAATTATTATGTCGAGCATGTCGTCGTTATTCCAATCATCCATCACTAGCTTGAGTGCACCAGTAATCTCAGTTGGGATTCCGGAAGTTTTGCTGATATCTTTAAAATAAAGACTTCCGAGATTTCTAAATACCTTTAATCCAGCGTTTTCAGGTTGAATGGCCAGTAGATCTAGCTTACCTGTAAAATCAATATCAGCAATTACTGCGTCAATTGCTTTCAAAGAGGATAATCGTGAGAAGCGAGACATATCACGGGCAAGTCCGTTGGTGGCAAAGCGATAAGCATGAGATCCCTGGTCTCCGATCATTAATATGTCGTCAAAGCGGTCGTTGTTTAGATCGCCGACTAGGCACTGTGAGTAATTAGCATTCGTGATTGCCTGAAATTCCTTACCAAATGCTTNNAANACCCCGTTTGTGTTCATTAGTGTTCTGAAGGTGTTTGTANTGGTACGAACAAACAGACTATTGTTGCCGTTATGATTAAAGTCGATCACCCCAAACGGACCTGCATAATGATTTGCATCTTTGGCGAAAACTCTTTCTGTATCATCGGTAAATTTGACATCTATTCCTGTTGCTAAAGGCTGATCGAGCTTGAAAGGAATTTTGACTTCAGTGTAGATACATTGTTCCCATGCTCCTTGACCATCGGGCATTTGTTTGTTGGCAATACGTTCCTGATGTAATTCAAGTGCCGCCTTAGCTTCTTCAGGTTTTCCAGCTTGCATGAGAGCTTGGCTCCATGTGTATGCAGCACTAAGGTGATCCTCTTCATAAGTGGCAACTTCTTCAAGATAAAGAATTGCATCTTCAAGGTTGCCAGCTTTAAGTTTTGCTTTGCCAAGTAGATATCCTACAGCACCTACTGTATTGTCGATATCATAAGCTTGTTGTAGNGCTTGAATAGCGTTTGTANTTTGATTGAGTCTTAGGTAGGCNCAACCTATTANAAAGTGTCCGGCTCCAAGNTTATGATCAATAGCTAGCGCTTCATTTGCAAATTTTATNANTTTATNTGGTTCATTNGATAAACGATATGCATTTGCTAAATTGAGAAGTAAATCGGTTTCGGTTGGTTTATTAAGNAGTGCCTGTGNGAAAGCNTCGATTGCTTTTTGTGCGTTGCCNGNATCGTAATAGGTTTTCCCGGCATTTAGTAGTCGATCNAAATTACCATTATTATTTGGATTAGTTGTGAGCCATGTAAAGATCAGTGGGGTAAGTACAACTAATACGAGAAGTAATAGATATTTTCCGTTGGATGACGCCTGACCAGTTTGGGGGGCTGCAGTCATAGGCCTTAGAATAGCTAGTGTTCCCACCTTGACCAAGGTGAATCCCACTACTATTTTATCTAAAAGTTATGTGTAAGAGTCAAAAGGCAGCTATTTTTTCTTTTAGACAGGGTTTAACGAAAGGTTTTACTCTAATCGAACTACTTGTCGTGATAGCAATTATTGCTATTTTGGCGGGTTTGCTTTTGCCAGCATTAGCTAAAGCTAAAGCTAAGGCTGGTCAATCAAGTTGTCTGAATAATTGCAAGCAAATGGGTTTAGCTGTGACAATGTATATTTCTGATTATGATGAAAGAATTCCACTTTGTCGAAATTGGGGGAAAGCATGGGGAGGTGATCATGCATTGCGGAACGATCTTGTNTGGATGCCTCAATTACTTGAGAAATACATCGGTAAGAATACAGGTGCTCCTGATATAAAGAACCGAAATGAAATAAAAACTCCTCACTCTGTATTTGCCTGCCCAGTTGCGATCAAGACCAACGACAAAAATATGTCNAGTCGTTTTAGGANCAATGACTACGTTACCTACGTTTGGAACCACATTTATCTCAATAAGAACAGAAGTAGTTACGANACAAAACGGCCTGTAAGTGGGCGGAAGGCTGGAGATTGTGTTAATCCAACACTATCAGTACTTACTTGGGAGATGCCTTATTGGGATTATAAGCAGATGCCTCATAAAAAAGGGATTGTCCTGACTTATGTTGATGGACATGCAGCACGCATGAGTGGTTCGCCTAAAGAGCATGATTGGTGGGCTTATCATAGCCGAGACGGTTGGGAAGAGGGCACATATACATGTGGAAACTCCCACTAATGTCTGCTTTGATTAGGAAATAGGCGTTAGCTTTTTGTCAACTAGCACTTTGTTAAGTTTAGCAAATTTTGGCAGTCCACCTTCTGTGGGGACGTTNGGTTCCCCTTCTATAAGAGGCATGGCATAATCTATAAAATTCTGGTTNGGAAGCCATCCATCTTCTGTAATCCAGTCACTAGGAATTGTTCTTTCTACTAAAGCTATGTCTCCCAGCGTGTGAAGGCCTGTGGTAAATTCATATGGTTTTCTTGAGTTGCGTTCGAGGGTAACCATAAATCCGCTTTTGCCTTCTATTGCAGCTTTTACTGCTGATTTACCGCAAGCTACAGCCTCATCAATATCAATTTTACTAGCATAATGTGCAGCACATCGCTGTGCATAGCCTAGTTTTACTGTGCGAGTTTTAAGGTTAAGTTTGCCTTGTACAATTTCCGCTAGTGCGTCTGCAGCACCAGATAGAACAGGATGACCAAAGGAATCGAGTTTGGTTTTATCTGCACCAATTTCGTGCCCATCAACGTCCTTTACACCTTCTCCTGTAACCACTATGCAATAACCTAACCGTTCAGAGGTTTCCTTCACCTTGGCAAGAAAAGCTTCTTCATCAAGTGGAATTTCTGGCATCAAAATTATATGCGGGGCATTGTCTTTATCATTCCCTTTTGCAAGAACAGTTCCTGCTGCGATCCATCCAGCTGCTCGTCCCATTACTTCTATAATACAGCAAGAACCATCGTCAGTTGCCATAGCGGAAACATCCTGTGCAATTTCCAAGACAGTTGTTGCGTTATACTTTATAACACTACCAAATCCTGGAGTATGATCTGTGTGAGGAAGATCGTTATCGATAGTTTTTGGAACACCAATACATCGAAGTTGGTAATTACGTTTCTGAGCTTCAAGATGAATTTTGTTATTAGTATCTTGTGAGTCGTTTCCGCCTGCATAGAAAAAATACCGAATATTGTGTGCTTCGAAAACTTCAAATAACCTATCCATATCTTTGGCCGCCTGATCAGGGTTATTTTGGAATTGTATTTTGTATCGGCAAGTTCCTAGCGCAGCACCTGGTGTGTGTTTGAGCTCCTCAATGGAACGTGCTTTTTCTTCATTTAAGTCAATTAAGTTTTCGCGAAGGATTCCATAAATGCCATTTAAACCTCCATAAATCTCCTCGATGTTATCCATATGTTTGCCAGCTTCTTGAATAACGCCGGCAATNCTTGCGTTGATAACTGCCGTTGGGCCTCCAGATTGAGCTACCAAAAGATTTCCCACTAAACCATTGCTAGATTCATTAGATGAATCAGGGGTCGCATTAAGGTCGAAAATTAGGCGTTCACCTGATGATTGATTTTGATCTTTTGTGTCTGACATGTTCTTCGAGTTTATTCCCAAAAAGGGGGCGGAACATTGCCAATGACCCTTAGACCTGTCAAAGCCAAACGTTTCTAATGGNTATAATAATTATTNTNGATCTNCGGAGCTTTATATNNNTTCAAATATTTAAATTTGCTAANGGATTATTACGNTTTTTGATAGGGAATGCCACCCGAGCTCCATTTTGCCGATGAGATTCGAATAGTCCTACAATCATTTCTGTTGCTGTGAGTGCGTCATAAATACTAGATTCAGGATCTCTATCCTCTTCTACAGCATCAATTAAATCACGGACGGCTAGCACATTGCCTGCATGGAGGCCNCCGTNTTTCAGNGTTTCAATTTNTCCAACNCCGTTAGAAGAAATAGAGATCCACTTTTTACCTGTTCGACCTGGGGCCCAAGACCCATCAATTAATAATTCGGCTTTTGGTAGATATCCAAATGACATTTTAATAATGCCTTCAGTGCCGAAAATTGTTAGACCAAATCTATTAGGGCTACCGTTACCATTTTGTATTGATCGAAAATTTGCGAAGACTCCGTTGGGAAGTGCATAAGTAGCTATTGCTGAGTCTCCGGCTAATAGCCCTATGCCTTCGTTACCTGGTTTTACGTGTTCACTTGTTACAGGAGAATTATTCTGGCCAGCAAAACCTTGAACCCAAAGAGGCGCTCCAGCAAGGTGCTGAGTGAGATCAAAAATGTGGGTGCCGAGTACCCATAAATCTTCTCCNCCACCTCGCGAATCTTCTTTGCCGTGCATTTGATATTCCAGAGTTCGTCCAATTTTTTTATCAGCTAGTAATTGTTCAATCTGTCTAAGAACTGGGCTGTAACGCGTCTGGTGAGCAATTGCTACTTTNATATTTCCTTTTTCACANGCAGCGATCATTTCATCTGCTTGATGTAAAGTCTGGCATAGTGGTTTTTCTAGATAGATACCTTGCACACCTGATTCGGCAGCAGCAATAAACATGTCACGATGTTGATCCAGCCATCGGGGGCAAATGCTTACGAAATCTAGTTTTTCATTTTTAAGCATTTTGCGATAATCCTTATAAGCTTTTGGATTGCCTAATCTTTTCGCTGCATTAGCCAATCCTTTTGAGTCGTCATCAGCTACTGCGGTTACTTTTGCTTCCTGAAATGCATTCCAAACAGTGTCAAGTCCATGCCCATAATTNCCTCGTCCAGTGCTGCCGATAACTCCGACTCGATATTTAATTGCCATGATTAAAAATTAACATTTTTGATAAATTCAATTNCCAATGGNTTTTGAAATAATTCAATGATTAAAAAAGGAGAGATGACTAACATTCTAATGGAACAATCTTTTTGAATTGTTTTAGATTTAGCAACCATAGCTGGTTGTATAGAATTATTTAGTTTTTTTTATTGGTTCGCCCGAAACCTTAGTGAGTTCTTGGTAAGCTTTAACCAATTTTTTTGTGACCAGGCCTGGTTTGCCGTTTCCAATTTTTCTCTCATCAATTTTGACTACTGGTACTATTTCTGCGCCAGTNCCTGTGAGGAAACATTCGTCGGCATTGTAAAGGTCGTATCTAGTCAGGTTTGGTTCGGAGGTAGCAATACCTAACTCGCTTACTAAATCTATTGATGTTTGTCTAGTGATACCATGCAGTGCTCCTGAGGATAAGGCAGGGGTGTACATCTGATCACCTTTTATTATGAATATATTATCTCCAGTGCACTCTGCCACAAACCCCTCAGAGTTTAACATTATAGCTTCTTCATAACCTGCGGTGTTAGCTTCAATTTTAGCAAGTATGTTGTTTAAGTAATTTAGCGACTTAATGGCGGGATTGACGGCATTATGATGGTTACGTGTAGTAGCTACGGTAACGATTTCCATACCCTTTTTGTACAAGCTTGTTGGATATAGCTGAATAGTGTCTGCAATAATAATAACTTCAGGATTAGAGCATCGATTAGGATTAAGGCCTAGAGTGCCTGCTCCACGGGTGACAACCAGACGAATATAGCCGTCTTTAATATTATTCTTTCGACATGTTTCTACAGTGGCATCCATTAATTCCTGATGTGACATTGGAATATCTAGCAGGATTGCTTTTGCAGAATAAAAAAGACGATCAATATGTTCTTTAAGTTTAAATACGCGGCCGTGATATGCACGAATGCCTTCAAATACTCCATCGCCATAGAGGAGGCCGTGATCGAATACTGAAATCTTTGCGTTCTTCTCGCTGTAAAATTTGCCGTTTATATAGACCTTCATACCGAAAGCGCTTTGAAAACTAATGGAAAATTGCCCTGTTTGGCAAGGATGCGGTCCCGTTAACGTGTTATATTTTCAGTAAATAGAGTTAAAGGCTCTATAATTATTTTTAAAATCATTCAGTAATTATTTGCAGTGTAATTTGTTGATAGTTACTCAATTGAGTCAAGGTGGGAGGGATTACGTAAAAGTAATAATTGTAATAATGAATTTTTAATTACCGAGATAAGTAATGCGTTTTAATGTGAAAAATTGCATTTAATCATATCTCATGGCATCGTCTTTTTTGATCCTTTAGAGGACAGATTATAAATAAATATTATCATTACCGAGTGCGTTTTATCTATAATATATTATTCAATTTATTATTTGGTTTATCTTCCCCATATTATTTTTTAAGGATGAGGCGCCGAGGTGGATGGAAGCAAGGATTTGGGGAACGATTAGGTAGATATTCAAACAAGTTCAAGCAGTCTATTACAAACCGAGATGTAATTTGGTTACATGCAGTAAGTGTTGGTGAGGTGAATATTTGCGTGCAACTTATCAAGATTCTTCAACCAAAAGTTCCTAATATTAAGTTGATTGTTTCAACAACGACATCGACTGGAATGAGTGAGCTGCGCAAGAGAACTCCGCCTGAAGTCGGGAAAATTTATTACCCNATTGATCTTCGTTCATGTGTGCGGCGCGCGCTTGTTACTATTCGGCCAAAGGCTGTAATATTGGTGGAAGCAGAGATTTGGCCGAATTTCTTGTGGGGAATTCAAGCCAGAAGCATTCCTCATTTTTTGGTAAATACTCGAATTTCAAAGAATTCGTATAAAAGTTATTATCGTTTTGGTTTTATTTTCCGAAGTCTATTCGGAGGTTTTACAGGAGTTGGGGCTCAAAGTGAAGAAGACGCCAAGAAGTTATTTCAATTAGGGTGTGACGATAAGGTGGTTCAAGTTTTTGGTAGTTGTAAATTTGATGATATAGAAATTAAGCGCGAATATAGGATTGATATCTCAAGTCTACTAAAGCGCTTGGGAGTTAAAGATAAAGCAATAGTCATTGTTGCAGGAAGTACGCATAAAGGTGAAGAGGATATTTTGGCGCGTATATTTAAAAGATTACAAAAAAAATATCCCAACATATTTTTGATATTGGTTCCTCGTCATCAGGAGAGAGGAAAAGAAGTTGGTGAGATTTTAGCAAAACAAGAAGTTAATTTCATATTTCGTAATCAGATAAGCGATAATAATATGCCAAANGACTTTGNTAACTTTGAATGTCTTTTAGTAAACACTACTGGTGAATTGAAATATTTTTATGAAAAGGCCACTNTNGTCTTNGTGGGTAAAAGCCTNACGGCTAATGGAGGACAAAATCCTGTAGAGCCAGCGGCTTTAGCAAAACCGATAATATTAGGTCCGCATATGGAAAATTTTGAAGAAATTACCGAAAAATTTCTTTCTAATGAAGCGGTGATTCAAGTAACTAATGAGTTTGAGTTAGAAAAAGCGTTCGAATCATTAATAAAGGATCAAAGTAAGCGAGATGCGCTTGGCAAAGCTGCAAAAAAAGTAGTTCAAGAGAATGAAGGAGCATTGGAGCAAAATGTTTCAATGATACTNGCAGCTATTTAATTAATTATTCAAAAAACACATAAAAATTTGACATAATCCTATTTTCTTTTAATCTCAACCAAGCCTATCGAGTATAGGTGGATTATTTTGTCNTCTNCAGNTATTAATGATTTTGCTATGGAATTAGACTTTGACCCAATTGAGGCTAATGATTTTTTGGGTAAGTCTAATGCTGAGGAACGTGTACGATGGGGAGTGGAAAAGTTNGANAATAGGCTGGTTTTGTCATCTAGTTTTGGGGCTCAAGCAGCGGTCATGTTGCACCTTGCTACNCGTGTTTNTCCCACTATTCCGGTGATTTTTATCGATACAGGGTATTTNTTTTCTGAGACTTATAAATTTGCTGAAAGTTTGGTCAATAGNCTNGGAGTTAACTTGAATGTTTATCGTTCTAAGAGAAGTCCAGCATGGCAGGAGGCGCTTCATGGTAAGCGATGGGAGCAAGGAATTGANGGGTTAGAATCCTATAATNATGAAAATAAAGTCGAGCCAATGAATCGTGCATTGGATGANCATAAAGCAAAAGCATGGCTTGCNGGTCTTAGGCGCCAACANAGTGTTTCGCGTGANTCTTTACCTGTAGTGGCTTTGGCAAATGGCAGAGTTAAGATTCATCCAATAATTGATTGGACAGACAAGAATGTTCACGACTATTTGNAAGCNAATGATCTTCCNTATCANCCACTTTGGGAGNAGGGTTATATTTCTATAGGAGATACTCANACGACTNGAAGGCTAGANGATGGAATGAGTGAAGANGAAACNCGTTTNTTTGGATTAAAACGNGAATGTGGNTTACANGAGAATGTGTCAACTGATTTTAATATTTGATGAGTATTNCGGAAAACATTCATCCTACTTTTCAGAATTTGCTTGGNCGNGAGGACAANGAGTCTCTTCTTNNTCAGCNTGGTTTGGTNGTATGGCTTTATGGNCTGTCTGGNAGCGGAAAAAGCACTTTGGCNATTNCCTTAGAGNAGCNATTNCATGGNGAAGGNATTNANACTCAAGTGCTTGATGGAGACAATATACGCTCTGGNCTTAATAACAANCTAGGTTTCTCTGATGTNGATAGGTTNGANAATATTAGGCGNATCTCTGAGGTGGCNAAACTCTTTGTTCAANCTGGGGTTGTAACTATAGCATCATTCATATGTCCTCGAAATGAACTGCGAGCAATCGCTAAAAANATTATAGGGCAAGATGATTTTTTTGAGGTATANGTNGAATGTAGTTTTGAAACCTGCAANCAAAGAGATGTGAAAGGNCTGTACGCAAAGGCAANNACTGGACAGGTTAAANAGTTTACCGGAATGGATTCCTCCTTTGANCCGCCTGAACCACGCGATTTGGCAGATCTAATTTTGAACACGAATATTCAAACTAANAGCGAATCTCTCCAACAGCTTTATCATGCTGTAAGGCCCAGAGTATTATTGAAAAAGTAATAGAATGACTGAGCATAATAATTACCAATTAACACACTTGCAGCAGCTAGAGGCTGAATCAATTTTCATTATGAGAGAAGTAGCTGCGCAATTTGGCAAGCCGGCACTATTATTTTCAGGAGGTAAGGACTCTATTGTNATGGTGCGTTTGGCTCANAAGGCTTTTTGGCCNGCTAAACTTCCTTTTCCATTAGTACATGTTGATACNGGGCATAACTTTGATGAAACTATTAAGTTTCGTGATGATTTAGCTAAGGACGTTGGAGGCGATTTAATTGTGGCTAGTGTTCAGGAAGAAATTGATGCGGGTAGAGCCAAAGAGGAGTCCGGATTAAACNCCAGTCGTAATCGATTACAAATCCCTGCACTGCTTAATGTGATAGAGAAGAATAGTTANGACGCNTGTCTTGGAGGGGCACGTCGTGATGAGGAAAAAGCNCGAGCTAAGGAGCGGTTCTTTTCTCATCGAAATTCATTTGGTGAATGGGATCCAAAGAATCAACGCCCTGAACTTTGGAACTTATTTAATGGTAAAATGGATTTTGGTGAGCACTTCCGAGTGTTTCCTTTAAGTAACTGGACGGAGATGGATGTTTGGCAATATATCAAACTTGAAGATATCCCTTTGCCGAGTATTTACTTTTCACATAATCGTGAATTTGTTCGTCGGAANAGTATTTTATTAGGTAAATGTGAACACATAACGTTGCTTGATGACGAAAAGTGGGAAAGTGGGAATGTTCGCTGTAGAACAGTTGGTGATATGACTTGTACAGGAATGGTTGANAGTGTGGCTAATAATGTTGATGACATNATTGAAGAGGTCGCTGCTGCGAGGCAAACCGAAAGAGGTGGAAGAGCTGATGATAAGCGCAGTGANACAGCAATGGAGGACCGGAAGAAAGAAGGGTACTTTTAGAAGAAAGATTTTTTGATGAACACTGATACTAAAGGCTATCTTGATATGGATTTGTTGCGGTTTACAACTGCAGGGAGTGTAGACGATGGTAAAAGTACTCTCATTGGTCGTTTGCTATATGACTGTAAGTCCATATTTGAAGATCAATGGGATGCGGTTGAGCAATCGAGTAAGCAACGTGGTGATGAAAATGTAAATCTTGCATTGTTGACTGATGGATTGCGCTCTGAACGTGAGCAGGGAATAACTATCGATGTTGCTTATCGCTACTTTGCTACTCCTAAGCGCAAATTTATTATTGCTGATACACCAGGGCATATTCAGTACACGCGTAACATGGTTACTGGTGCCTCTACTGCTAATTTGGCGATTATATTAATCGATGCGAGAAATGGTGTAATTGAACAGACTTGTCGGCATTCATTTATAGCTAGTTTATTACAAATTCAGCATATTATAGTTTGTGTTAATAAAATGGATTTGGTTGATTGGAAAGAGGATCAATTTAATAAGGTTGTTTCTCAATATAAGGATTTCGCTTCTCGTCTTGATGTGCCGCACATCGATTTTATTCCAATTAGTGCATTGCTTGGCGACAACGTTGTCGATCGTTCAGAAAATATGGACTGGTATAAAGGCAGCCCTCTTCTTTATACGCTGGAAAATGTTTACATTGGAAATGAGCATAATCATGTTGATGCACGTTTTCCTGTGCAGTGGGTGATTCGTCCCCACAGTGATGAATATCATGACTTTCGCGGTTATGCTGGCCGAGTTGCTGGTGGAGTTTTTAAACAAGGAGACGCGATAACAGTCCTTCCAAGTGGATTCCAATCTAAAATTAAGAAAGTACATGATATCAACGGAGATTTGGAGGAAGCATTTGCTCCAATGTCGGTTGCAATTACTCTTGAGGATGAAATTGATATCAGTCGGGGAAACATGATCGTGAAGCAAAATAACCCGCCTGAAAGTAGTCAGCAGATAGAAGCGATGCTGGTGTGGTTTAGCTCTCAATCAGATCTTGTTGAGCGTGGTCGTTATACCATACGGCATACAACTAATGAGGTTAAATGTTTGTTGAAGGAGATGAAGTATAAAGTGGATATTAATACGCTCCATAAAGTTGAGAATGATCGTAAAGTGAAGCTTAACGATATTGCCCGTGTTTCACTTCAAACAAGCGCCCCCATACATTTTGATCGTTATCGCCGAAATCGTGTTACGGGAAGTTTCATTCTAATTGATGAGCAGACAAATAATACAGTAGCTGCTGGAATGATTATAAGTTAGCTTATATTTTTTAATCTCAATTCAAATAAAAAAGCGACGCAGAAAGTACGTCGCTTTTTTTATTTATAGAATAACAATTTTATTCGTTAAGCGCTTCGTAGACATTTCCTACCATGCTTTCGCTTGGAGTAAGTGTTTTTGCTCCCGGTGACCATTTTGCAGGGCATGCTTCTGCAGGGTTAGCAGAACAATGTGCATTAGCTTCCATGATACGCACGAGTTCTTCCATATTGCGGCCTACGTTATAAAAGTTAACCTGACTGCTAACAAGTTTCCCCTCGGGGTTTATTACAAATGTGCCGCGAAGAGTTAATCCCGTTTCATCATCGTATACACCGAATATGCTACTAACTAATCCAGTAGTATCAGCTGCCATTGTATATTTCACATCTGCCAAAAGCTTCTCAGCTTGGCACCATGCTAAATGGCTGAATTTTGTATCCGTGGAAACAGATATAATCTTTGCTCCGAGTTCGGTTAGTCTAGAATCTTGTGCTGCTAAATCAGCTAATTCAGTTGGGCAGACAAAAGTGAAGTCGGCTGGATAAAATACCAGAATAGTCCATTTGCCGTCTTTTTTAAGATTTTCAAGATTAACTTCTCCAAATGAACCTGTACTTGGTTCATAGGTTTCCATTTTAAATTCAGGAACTTCTTGCCCTACGCCAATAGGGGGCAGGTCCCCGTAAATATCGTCTGTATGACTTGTCATAAAACCTTAAAGCCCTTTTTCGATCATTAATTTAAGTAAGTCGCCTACGCGATTAGAATAACCCCATTCGTTATCATACCAACTAACAAGCTTAAAAAAGTTTTCGTTCAATTCCATGCCGGCTCCTTGATCGTAGATACTAGAGCTTTCGCAGTGAATGAAGTCAGTGCTTACAACAGCATCTTCAGTGTATGCCAAAATCCCCTTTAAGTAAGATTCGCTAGCAGCCTTCATTGCAGCCGATATTTCATTGTAGCTAGTACTTTTTTCGGTTTTAAAAGTTAAATCTACCACTGAAGCCGTTGGAGTTGGTACGCGAAAAGCCATGCCGGTTAGTTTACCTTTTACTTCCGGGCAGACGAGGCTTACTGCTTTAGCAGCACCGGTGCTGGCTGGTATGATATTAGTAGCTGCAGCTCTACCATCACGCCATGCTTTACGGCTCGGTCCGTCAACAGTTTTTTGTGTTGCTGTATATGCATGAATAGTGGTCATTAATCCTTCAGCGATACCAAACCCTTCCTTAAGTAATACATGTACAACTGGTGCCAGGCAGTTNGTAGTGCAGGATGCATTGGACACAATATGATGATTGGCAGCATCATAAAGGTTATCGTTTACACCCATAACTACAGTCAGATCTTCATTTTTGGCGGGAGCTGAAATGATTACCTTTTTGGCGCCAGCTTCGATATGGCCTTTAGATTTTTCACCATCAGTAAATAATCCGGTGGATTCGATTACGACGTCTACACCAAGATCTTTCCATGGTAGTTCAGCTGGAGAGGGTGCTTTAACTACTTTGATTTCTGCACCATTAACCAAGAGTGTTTCATCATCTTTGTGACTAACTTCACCATTGAATGCACCTTGGGTAGAGTCATATTTAAGGAGGTAAGCTAAATTGTCAGCTGGTACAAGATCTCCAACTGCTACAACTTCGACTTCGTTTCCAACAAGTCCCTGTTCTACCATTGCACGATAAGCTAATCGGCCGATGCGGCCGAATCCATTGATTGCTACTTTTACTGCCATAATTAAAAGAAATTGAGTCTTTTAGCCCGAGAAATTCGGGGCGCGAATGCTAACGATATTAATAGAATCGTCAATGCGATTTATTAAATAGCTCTTCTAAACAAATTGAGTTTAGATGATAAAATCAGCGAAAACGACGGTTTATCCGTTTTAATGCCTTTAATTCCGGCACATCAGTAAAGCGNAGTCTCAGTATGCCAAGTAATTGAAAATGTTTATCATATGCTCCGCCAAGAAGTGTTCCTGAAGAAAAAATATGTTCTCTAGACTTTGCCTGATATGCAATTATTGCAATTTTTGTGGCGGCATAATTGTTTTCTTTCTTATAAAAAGCGATTTCTGGAAGTGCTACGGGAGCCCCGGTAACGGGATTTGGCAGGGATTGATCTTCGGATATCCCGAGAGTAGCAGTGCTGTTATCTAGAGAGTTTGCTCCACTCCGCACTTCTACAATCATTTGTGCATCCTTGATATCATCTACAATTAAAACACCATTTGAAAACAGTAAATCACGCAGCGAAGCAATTAGATATTCTTGATCCAGTGTTTTAAGNTATATATCNGATATGAATACTTTGAATCCTTTAAGTCCGCCTATAGCGTCCGAATCTAGTGAAGATAGTGAGCGATCTATGGATGTAGTCATAAGGAGTTCTTCAGCCAAGCTTCGAGCAGGCTCAGTCATGCGAATTTTGTTAACGCAGCCAGNAGATAAACACACAAATAGNACTATGCTTAGTTTGAGTATTGGAAGATAGTTATTAATTCTTTCCATGATTTTAGTCGTTNTACTTATTTTTGTTTAGCATNCAGGCNTCTAATCCGAGTATATAAGATGAAGCTCCGAAGCCATTTATAGATCCNATGCATGCCTTCGCAATCATGGATTCCTTACGATAANGTTCACGTGCATANATATTTGAAANGTGAATTTCAATGGCATTGATACCAGATCCAATTATCGCATCATTTAANGCAATACTAGTATGGGTGTAGGCTCCGGCATTAATTACGACATAGTCGTAATTACTAGCAGCTTGTTGGATCTGACTGACTAGTTCTCCCTCATGGTTAGATTGGAAAAAAGCTACCTCTATATTCAGTTCAGCTGCGCGATTACGAACCATATCCTCAATGTCAGACAGTTTGAGATTACCGTAAATCTCAGGCTCTCGTTGGCCTAATAGGTTCAAGTTTGGGCCGTTGAGAAATAACACCTTCATATCTGGGGCAATTATTAATTATTATTCGGACTTTTGTCGAATTGATTTATGGGCGAAGCTAATATCCAGCCTAACATTAACCAAGCNGGCCAAGCTAATGCTGGTATGTATAGACCAAACTCAACCGTTCCTTGTAGCGCCCATGCTATTAAACTAAGTTTTATTGCTATAAACACAGGCTCAGTAGATCGACGTCTGCTCAATGTCCAAATTGAGCTTCCGATAAAAGCTACATATAATACAAAGCCAGGCCATCCTGAGTCGCTTGCTTGCTGAAGATAATCATTGTGTGCTAGACGGGTCGGTTCGGATCCTGGCTGCCGATGTCTTTTATATGCGATTTTAAATGTTCCGGGACCTGTGCCTAGTAAGGGTTCTTCCATTGCTGTTTTTATGGCGGCATCCCAATACCCGAATCTTGCTCCAATACTTGTAGCTCCCTTATCAAAATAATCTGCATACTTAATTGCAAACCCTATTAGGCCTATCAACATTGCGACGCTTACAAGGGTAATTTTTAGTTTTTTTGATAAAGGAAAATGCAGTAACCATGCTCCAACAATTACTAGAGATATTAGCCAGCCTCCTTTTGATCCTGACCAGTATAGGCAAGCTGAGCCTATCAAAGCCAAAGCCAACGCTATTATGCGACGGGCAATCAGCCAACGCCCTTTACCAATTAGCAATGCCAGTGTAACTGGTAATAATAATAAAATAATCCCAGCTAGCGCATTGGGATAGAACATATAGCCGTAAACTCTAGAGCTATACCACCTTTTCACCATTTCTACTGGGAATTGTTTTAACTTAGCTGCTGTTTCGGGCTTGAGTTGATCAATCTTTTCTCTTATTTCAGCTGGCAGTGATTTCCCTTGTACCTTCAAATGAGGTGAAATTTTAGTTGGATCTAGTTCCCCGGATTCAATTTGAGAGATAATATTTTTTCGAGTGTTTTCTAGGCCTCCAAAGTGTTCTCGGCTGGCATCGATCAAATTTATTANCAANCCAAGTGCNGCACCCCATAAAGCCAGTTTGGCTAAGCGCATTCGAGCGAGCACAAAAATGCCGAGATAAAATGCTGCAATACATGAGCCAAAGTGGATNAAAGTGGCTTTAGAAATTGCAAGATCCACAGTTTGTGTAGTAGATATGAGCTGCCAAATAAACCATATGAGAGGTAGCCACGCTATCCACTTTGGGCATTTATTTGATAATTGAAATTTAGGTTTTTGAATTCTTGAAATTCCAAGCAAGCAGGCTAGCCCTAGCACTGAAAGAATNCCAATATAAGGTTGAGCATTGGAATAATCCTCCGGTTTTACGCCGAGAGATTCGGTCGGTAGCCCGATGTTTTTTGGTGGATGCAGATAATCGAGAATGACGGGGTTGGTAAAAAGGAAAAGTGCAGTAAATAGCCAGACCCCAATGAGAATCAAAAAGACGCGATCTTTCTGTTCTGCGGTATCTGCAATCATTGAAGATATTATAGTTTTAGTTTAAGTAGACCAACTTCTAGGGCTAGTGTTTCTTGGACATTTGTTGTCTCAAGAAGACGTTGAGTAGCTTCTAGACATTGCAGGTTTTCTAATGCCTGATCGGCATCAATACGCCTTGCTATTGCTTGCGACTCATCAGCCCAATCTTGAAAGTACAAGAGTTCTTTACTTTGCTTCATAGCCATCATCCAAACATCACGTAGCCACCACTGTAATCCAGCAAGAAACTGGCTACGCTGCCCTCTGTAATCTGATTCAATTGTTGCCTCTAATTCTTTCTCCCATTTTTTTCGTAGCGTTGGGTCAATGTCTTCATGCTGGTTTATTGGAGAGGCCTCTTGATGAGTTTCTTCNATAGTATCTCTCTTTGATGTGAGATGAGTTAAAAGATTACTTAGAAGGCGATAACGTCCCATTAGTCCTTCATTTGTTTGTGCAGTAATGCTTACAAAAGAATGCAACCATTTTTTGTCTTCATTTTCGATTTGTATGCCAGTTTCACCTTCAAAATTAAGCCTTAAGCAACGAGAAAGAACTGTATCGATAATTTTCTCTGGATGCTGAGTTAGTAGAATGAAAACNGTACTATCAGGTGGTTCTTCAAGGGTTTTAAGAAAGGCATTAATACTTACGGAGTGCATTCGTTCGGCGTTAGATATGATAGCTACTTTGTATCGGCCTTCAGTTGGTTTAAGAGAAACTTTTTGAATTAACCTGCGGATTTGATCGACTGTAATCACCCGTGATTTTGATTCAGGTCGAATTATATCAAGATCTGAAAAATTATGAGTGTCCACCTTGCGGCATGCTATACATTCACCGCAATAATCAAGTGGGATCCCTTTTTTACTGCTGTTTTTTGGTGATTGGCAATTTAGTGTTTTGGCCAATTTCGTAGCTTGCAGCTCGAGATTCTTCAAGTTGCCACCTACGAACATGTAGGCGTGTCCTAGTCGGTCTTTGGCTAGGCTATTTAGGAGAAGGCTGTTTAAATTATTGTTAGTGTTTGCAGCCATTTGTTTATGTTATAATTTTCGTTTGGCTAAAGCTATTCTTGAATTTGTTTTTTATTAATTTTGTATTTATGCAAGTAGGTTTCTTGCTTCAACCATCATCGTTTGGCATTTTGTTTGCCCATGAACCGAATAGAAGAGCGGTTTCAACGCCTAAAACAAAAGGGACAAAAGGGTTTCGTTGTCTATATTGGTGCTGGAGATCCTAATTTGGATGCGACGTATGATCTTGCGCTTGCATTTGACGAAATCGGTGTCGATGTTTTGGAGCTTGGAGTTCCTTTCAGTGACCCGCTAGCGGATGGATTGGTCAACCAGTTGGCTGCTCAACGGGGCTTGGATGCAGGAACTACTACGGCTAATGTGCTTGAAACGGTAGCGAAGATTCGAGAAAAGTCGAAGATACCAATTGTTCTTTATGTGTATTTTAATCTTTTACATAAGCGAGGATTAAAGAAGTTCGTATTGGATGCGGCTAAGGTCGGTGTAGATGGATTACTTGTACTCGATTTACCACCTGAGGAATCAGAGGATTATGAATCATTAATGGCAGAAGTTGGTATGTGCCCAATCTACTTGGTAGCACCAACGACTTCCCCGGACCGTGTAGGGCTGATTGTAAGGCGAGGGAAGGGTTTTATTTATTATGTTTCAAGGGAAGGAGTGACTGGAATGCAAAGTACAGTCTCTGATTCAGTAGGCGAAATGACAGCTATTATTCGTCAAAATACTAACGTTCCTATAGCTGTCGGGTTTGGGATTTCAAATCCAAAACAGGTTGCACAAGTTGCGCAGAATGCCGATGCGGTAGTGGTGGGCAGTGCGATTGTAAACCAAATTGCTGAAAAGGGTAAGTCGATGGATCTAGTGTCACATGTTAAAGCTTTTACTGCCGACCTTATAACTGGAATTCGTTAGTTGCATATGAAAAAAAAGGACCGATACATAGTAATCATGGCTGGAGGGCGTGGTGAACGTTTTTGGCCGGTCAGCCGGGAAAGCAACCCCAAGCAACTTATTAGTTTACTAAGCGATCGATCATTTATGCAGCAAACCGTTGATCGCGTTAAACCGCTTGTACCATTGGAAAACATAATTGTAATTACAAATGCAATACAGTTATCAAAAGTACGAAAACAATTACCGGATTTACCTAGAAAAAATATTATCGGTGAGCCTTGTGGTCGCGATACATGTGCTGCAGTTGCTCTAAGCGCAGCGATTGTTAGATCACGTTCTGAGAATGGTGTAATGGCAGTGCTTCCGGCAGATCACTTTATTGCCTCTGAGGCCGAATTTCGCCGGGTGCTACTAGACTCGATGTATTTTGCTAAAAGTGAAATGGCTTTAATAACCATTGGTATTAAGGCGGAGGAGCCATCTACTGGTTATGGTTATATTCAAGTTGGAAAAAGAATTAGAAGGGATATTTCACGGTCGCTGAAGTCTACTTTCTTTAATGTGAAGCGATTTGTTGAGAAACCAAATCTTTCTAAGGCTAAGGGTTATCTTAAGAGTGGTAATTACCGTTGGAACGCTGGTATGTTTATTTGGTCTTGTGCTGCAATTTCTGAAGAATTAAAACGTCAGCAACCGAAGTTATATTTGGCAGTTGAACGTTGGTCATCGATATCTAGCTTGTCTAAACTTAATTCAGTTTTATCTGCGGACTATCCAAAACTAAATAAAATATCTGTTGACTATGCTATCATGGAAAATGCTAAGAGCATTGTTTGTGCAGATGGAAAGTTTGGCTGGGATGATCTTGGTTCTTGGCCTGCTTTGTCGCGCCATATTAAGAGTGATAAGAATGGTAACTGTAGTGTTGCAAATGTTGTTCAAGTCGATTCTTCCAATAATATTATCTTTGATGCTCGTTCAGATAATTCTGCACCAATTGCACTGGTCGGTATAAATGATGCAATTGTAGTCCAGAGTGATGATGCAACTATGATTGCTGCTAAATCTGAATCTCAAAAAATTAAGCAATTAGTTTTAAAACTTTGTAAGGATAAACGCTTTAAACATCTAGTATAATGTCTTCGACCAATTTTACGCTTCATTATGAAAATGCTCGGATTGCTCAACAATTATTCAATAACGATACTAAGAATNTGCAAGCATTGAATGACCGCTTGGGTGTAAAAGCAACTTGTCGTGACGGCTGGATCAAGCTTGAAGGGGGAGAGGCTGAGGTAGCAACTGCAACGAGTTTGTTTCAATCACTTGAGAGTGCTATTAAAACGGGTGTAGTTATTCGTAATAGAGATTTTGCTTATGCTTTGAATACTGTGGCAACTCAAGGAAGTGATTCTCTTGATGGTCTTTATACGACAACTCTGCAAACTTCTTTCCGGAAGGCTCCAGTGAATCCAAAAACTCTTGGGCAGAAAAAATATGTGGAAGCCATACAAAAACATGATGTTACTTTTGGTATTGGACCAGCTGGTACGGGTAAAACATTTCTAGCTATGACTTTAGCAGTAATGGCGCTTAAGGAGGAGAAAGTCTCGCGAATCATTCTTACACGACCTGCTGTTGAAGCTGGTGAGGCTTTGGGTTTTCTGCCTGGTGATTTGTATGAGAAACTTGCTCCATATTTACGCCCACTTCATGATGCTCTTCAGGATTTATTACCAATGGAGGAAGTCCAGAAATTAATGGATCGAGGAGTAGTGGAAATTGCGCCTTTAGCTTATATGCGTGGTCGTACACTTAATAATGCGTTTATAATTTTGGATGAAGCGCAAAATGCAACCGCAGAACAAATGCTAATGTTTCTTACAAGGCTTGGTTTTAATTCTAAAGCGGTGATAACCGGAGANCCAACACAGATTGATTTGTCATCCAGTAAGAGGTCTGGACTAGTCGAGGCTGAGCGAGCACTGTCAAAAGTAGATGGAATTGCTATATGTCAATTTGATCGAAGTGATGTGGTCCGTCATCCGCTTGTACAGCGCATTGTAGAAGCTTATGAAGTTTTGAGAAAAGCACGAAACTGATTTTTTTTAATATTTAGATATGTCTCTAACCGTTCGCAGTCGTCAAAAAAGCTACTTGATTGACTCTTGGATGGTCCGACGTTTAGCCAAGTGGATATTAGAGAAAACTGAGCCAAGTAATATAAGTAAATTAATCGAGCACGAATTAGGTGTTTATATTATTGGGCCAAATGAAATGGCAGATTTGAATTTTTCTAATCTAAAACATAAGGGAGCTACGGATGTGATTACTCTCGACTACATGGAGGTAGCATCAATTCCTAAGTGTGGGCCGATTTTAGGAGACTTATTTATTTGCCCAACAGTTGCAGAGGAAAATGCAAAGGAATTTGGAACATCTTGTTCATATGAAGTGGCTAGATACTTGATTCATGGAATTTTACATCTCCGTGGTTATGACGATAAAAAGCAGGCTGCACGCAAGATAATGAAACAGAAAGAAAATCTGCTTATGAAAGATGCATCAAAACACTTTCCCTTGAGCTCTCTGGTGAAAAAGCCTAAAACCAATTGCGGATGAGTGAAAATAAGAAATCGTTATTTGGTCGAGGGCGACGAAATTTCTTTACCGGATTAGCAGTAGTACTGCCAGTTATAATTTCCATCGGAATAGCGTTGTGGTTGTTTAATAAGGCTGTCGATGTTTCTGATATCTTACTTTATCCTTTTAGATTTTTTCCAGGTTTGGATTTAGGCGATATTTGGAAGGATGCAACCAATGGTAATCCTGGCACTGAATTGTTTTGGTGGTGGGAAGTAGTTGCGATTCTTGAGGCAGTAATATTAACCGGATTACTAGGGTTTATAACTCGCTATTATATAGGCAGAAAAATTATTCAGCTAGTAGATTTTATAATGCTCAAAGTGCCTTTATTAGGTAAAATTTACAGTACNATTAAGCAGGTAAATCAAGCGTTTACATCAGAAAAGAAATCAAGCTTTAAGCAGGTAGTTATGGTTGAGTTTCCTCGTAAAGGTTTGTATTCCGTTGGCTTTGTTACGGGAGAGCAGGCAAAAACAGATTCTGGAGAAAGTATTATAAGTATTTTTGTTCCAACTACGCCTAATCCAACTACTGGTTTTTTGTTAGTATTGCCTGAAAGTAAATTGGTGCTTCTCGATATGTCAGTAGCTGATGGAATAAAGTATATCGTTAGTCTTGGGGCAGTTCCTCCCGAGGATGCAGGTGGAATCCAAGCAGCATTCAAAGCAGAAGCGGAAAAAATGCTGTCTGAAGATGGATGAGCGAACAACTGGTATTATCCTTCGAGTTTTTCCTTTAACGGAAACTAGTGTTGTTGTTCACTGGTTTACTTCAGATAAGGGTAGAATAGCGACTGTTGCTAAAGGCGCGCGGAGGCCGAAATCCAATTTCCAAGGCAAACTTGATTTATTTTATATTGCTGAATTTAGCTTTCATCGAAGTCGCCGTTCTGACTTACATACTTTGCGTGAAGTTTCACTGAAGGAGACATTCCCTAACTTGCGTAAGAACATTGATTTGCTAAGTTGTCTTACTGGGATTACTAAATTGATTTCTAGGGCTACAGAGGAACAGACACCTTTGCCAGATGAATACTTGATGTTTATAGAGTTAGTTCGGCTGCTTGATAAAAACAGAGATATGCATCATTGGCCGGTTATATTTAAAATTAAGTTCCTGTCAATTCAAGGAGTTGAACCGAACTGGGAGCAAAGCCGATTAGATCTTGGTACCCAGTCTGTAGCCAAAAAAATGGCTTTTTCTGATTGGCCGAGTTTAGCGAATCTTAAGCCAAGTGATGTCCAATTAGACCGTTTATCACAATTTTTAGAGGACTTTATCCGACGTCAAAATTGGTAACTTTTTCAAGATGAATCTCCTTNTATTGTTTTTCTTATAATACGTTTTTATATTATAGATTCATCTCAAGTTCCGAATGTAATTTTTTCGTTTACTAAGTNTACTTGAATGCAATCGCCTTCCTTNAAATCGCCGCAAAGTAATTTTGTGGATAAAGGGTTTAGCAGTAAATCTTGTATCGTTCGTTTTAGTGGTCTTGCCCCAAATTGTGGGTCATAACCTGCTTTTGTTAAGTAGTCTTTAACTTTTTCATTGATATTAATAGTAAGTTTTTTTTCAGCTAGACGCTTAGCAACATTTTTCAGTTGAATGTCAATAATTGTTCCCAATTGTTGTTTGTCGAGACTGTGNAAAATAATTGTGTCGTCAATCCTGTTTATGAATTCCGGTCGGAAGTGGGCTTTAATTTCATCTGATATTTTTTGCTCCATATCCAATCTTTCGGAATCACTTCTTTTTTCTTCAGAAAAGAATTCCTGAATAATATGTGATCCAATATTGCTAGTCATAATGACTATAGTATTGCGAAAATCGATTGTGCGGCCTTGGCCGTCAGTTAATCGACCTTCGTCTAATACTTGCAGAAATATATTGAATACATCCGGGTGAGCCTTTTCAATTTCATCTAGGAGTACAACGCTATAGGGCTTGCGTCTCACAGTTTCACTNAGTTGGCCACCATCTTCATGGCCGACATATCCAGGTGGAGCACCTATCAAACGAGCCACAGTATGTTTCTCCATATATTCGCTCATGTCGATACGAGCCATTGCAGTTTCATCATCAAACAAAAATCCGGCGAGTGCTCGTGCTAATTCCGTTTTACCAACACCGGTTGGCCCCATAAACACAAATGAACCAATTGGTCGATCGGGGTCTTGTAATCCACTTCTAGCCCNACGCACCGCGTTTGCTACAGCACTGATGGCTTTTTTTTGTCCTACTACTGTTTCTTCAATGTATTTTTCCATATGAACAAGTTTCTCACGTTCACCTTCAAGCATTTTTGAAACTGGGATACCAGTCCAAGATGCTACAACGGATGCTATATCTTCATCGGTTACTTCTTCTTTAAGAAGGCGTTTTTGTTCTTTGGATTCACTTAATGATTGCTGCATCTGCTCAAGTTTCTTTTCCAGATCAGGGANGGTCTCATAGCGAATTTGAGCTGCTANATTTAGGTCCCCNTCACGTTCAGCCTTTTCTTGGTTTCTATTTGCTTCCTCGAGTTGGCTATTGACAATGCTTGCAGCATTTATTGATGCTTTTTCATCCTGCCAACGTGCTTTAAGTTCATCAGACTGTTCCTTNAGATTGGCAAGATTTTGCTTTAAATTAATTAATCGCTNTCGGCTAGCATCGTCCTTTTCCTTTTCCAATGCGGTACGCTCAATTTCTAGCTGCATGACCTGACGGTCGAGCTGGTCAATCTCGGTTGGCATTGAATCCAGTTCCATTCTAAGACGTGATGCTGCCTCATCGATTAGATCGATTGCCTTATCAGGCAAAAACCGGTCTGTTATATAACGGTCAGAAAGAGTTGCGGCTGAAACGAGGGAAGTGTCCTGAATCCGGATGCCGTGATGTACCTCATACCGTTCTTTTAGTCCACGTAAAATAGCGATTGAAGCTTCGACTGTAGGTTCATCAACCATTACCGGTTGGAATCTTCGTTCTAGTGCCGGGTCTTTTTCAATATACTTGCTATATTCGTTGAGCGTAGTGGCGCCTATACAACGAAGCTCACCTCGCGCCAGTTGTGGTTTCAACATGTTGGCAGCATCAGTTGCCCCTTCAGTTGCTCCGGCTCCGACTAATGTATGCAATTCGTCGATAAAGAGAATAATTTTTCCGTTGCTAGAACTAACTTCTTTAATAAATGCCTTAAGTCTATCTTCGAATTCACCCCGATACTTTGCTCCTGCAATCATTGCGCTAAGGTCCATTGCGATTAATGTCTTGTCCCTTAGGGACTCGGGTATGTCTCCACTGACTATTCGACGAGCCAGGCCTTCAGCAATTGCTGTTTTGCCTACACCTGGTTCGCCGATCAACACTGGATTATTTTTGGTGCGGCGACTTAGAACTTGAATGACTCGTCTAATTTCCTCATCACGACCAATAATCGGATCAATTTTTCCTTGTTTTGCCATTGCCGTAAGATCATTTCCATATTTTTCGATAACTTGGAATTTGTCTTCGGGATTAGTATCAGTTACGCGTTGAGAGCCTCGTATTTGGCTTAAAGTATTAAGAATTTTATCGCGTCTAATATTGTATTTTTTAAAAATACGNGATAGGGCATTNCCAGTCTTGGATATTAGGCCAAGCAGTAGATGTTCTGTGCTGACAAATTCGTCTTGTAATGCAATGACTTCTGTTTGTGCTGAGTCAAGGGATTGTTTGAGTTCATTACTGTAGTAGAGGTCAGCTGAAGTGACATCTTGTACCTTTGCCAAACGATTGATTTCAGACTGGATATCGGATTGAAATCCTAACAGTTCTACACCGCTTTTTTTCAAAAGGGTAGGGGTGATTCCATCTTGTTGTTTTGCTAAAGCTAATGCCAAATGCTCACAACCAACTTGTTGTTGAGAGTTTTGATGTGCTAGTTCTTGTGCGTTATGAAGCGCTTCCTGTGATTTTGTTGTTAGTTTGTCCAATCGCATAATCCAATTGCTGACGGATNCTGTCAGCTATTATTAATTTCTAATTATATCATAAAATTCAAAGACTTGAAAAATAAAAAAACAACCAATTTTAACTATGAAAATAAAAAAACCGGGCTATTGAGCCCGGTTTGGAAATTATTTGATTAAAAATTATTATCGGCGATCGGAGATCCCGCCGGGAATACCGTGTTCCCAAGGACGTTGTTTATTCCAAGGCTGAGCCGATTTGTTTTCTGGGTCTGGACCAATGCATCCGCTTGCTATGCCTAAAAACAATATGGCCATCAAAATNGTGCAAACAAAACTTATTGGATTGATGTTTCCCATCTGAAAATCAGTTGCGCTCCGAGTAGACTGAATCTCCAGTTTGAATTTCACTCTGTTTATAATCGGGCATGATGTTTGCGATGCTACGATTCTTTTCAACGCTAAGTACACGGAGTCTACCTATTAATTTATCACTACGACCGACAAGTAGTTCACCATGTTCTCGTACACCTTGGTCCTCTCCAACATTTAATACAACAAAGTCATATTGCGAATCAACCGCAGTAACCTTTCCTGCAAGATCAGGAGGTAAACTAACTTTTACTGATGTCCCTGTGTATCGTGAAAGTTCGACGCTGAGTTGTTCAATTCGACTTAGGAGAATTGAGTTTTCAGTAATAAAATTGTCTCGCTCGTTTTTGACNGATGCTATTGTGGCTAAACGCTCTTTTATTGAGTCTCGTGTGCCATATTCCATTTCGAATTGGCGCCAACGTTCGCTGGTTTGTCGAGACTCGACCAATTCTGCTGTAGCTTGATTAAAATTTGCTGTGGCAGTTTCTGCTCGATTTCTTTGAACTGATAATTGTTGNCCAAGTTTGAGATTGGTGGATTTGGCTTGCTCTAAGGCTGCTACGGCCGTTTCCGCTTNCGCTTCTGCTTCACTTTGGGCGGTTAAAGCTTTGTCTTTCTCCTCTGTAGCTACTCTTGTCTCTTCATTAGCGATATCAAGGTTNTCTGTAAGNCCCACGATTTTTGCGTTTACATCATTATAGGCAAAATAGCCAGATGCTCCAACGGCAAGTAAAGTGATAAAAAGTAGTATTCGAACCATGTTTAAACTTCCTAAAAGAGGCGAAAGACTATCTTCGGAATGATGTTAAGTCAATGGCCAGATTTGAAGAAAATAAGGGATTTANTATTGTTAAGATAATAATCAGNTAAAGAAGAAGGATGAAGCCAAATAAGTCGTTTTTGTTTTTTTATGAAAGGGAGGCTTGAAAAGCATATTTTATTGTTGTTGTTTAATTTTATGTTGGTGGAGATTATTATATAGGATCATAACTGGGGGGCCGCTTTGTTCCCACATGTTCATAAGAAAGCTTGGNACATGGATGGCCTTGTTCGGTCCGTATGCGTAGTTTCCTAGTGCCAGGTCGATATCGCCGTCGCCGTCGATGTCTCCGGCATCCATTGTTAGCCATCGACCACTAATACAAGTTCGAAAAGTGTTTGCTTTGAATTGCCCATTTTCATTTTCGAAATATACAAAACTTTCTCTGGGTGAGGTTTTATAGTCAGGGAAATAAGATATAGCTGCGATGTCTGTGTCGCCGTCATTGTCATAGTCCCTAGCCAACGCTCGAAATGCCCCGTTCAAGGGTATGGAAACCGCCTTTTTGAATTTTGTGTTCCCCTGATTTAAGTATACTCGAATACCGTGATAATACTTTTGTGGTGAAGGGTATTCCCCATTGTCCCCGTTTGTAACAACAAAGTCTGGCTGCCCATCCATATTAAAGTCAGTCAATTCAAATGATGAGTGCCCCATGAGTGGATGTTCTTGAAAAATAAGTCTTGGTTCAAATTTTCCTTTGCCGTCATTCAAAAACAAGTACATTGCTTCCATTTCTTGGGCGATTAGTGCAGCTATATCGGGATTTCCATCACCATTAAAATCATGGATAGCTGTACTGAGTGTGCCAGAGCGAGGTAGGATGATATGCTCATTGAATTGCCCATTAGGTTTTTTTTCAAACCATGATAGACGTCCAATGTTGTTGCCATACATACTGACGATCAGATCTTTTTGTCCGTCTGAATTTAGATCGGCAATATTTGTGTGTGTGGGTCGAGGAATTTCTGAAAGTAGTGTTTTGCTCTTAATGAATTGTCCATTTTCCTGTCGAACAAGCACTAGTTCTCCGCGCGGAATATCAGAAGGCGAAAAGTTTCCGATCATTGTCAAAAAAAACTCCTCCTCGTTTTCCTTAAATCCAACTGGCACATTTCCTACTTTTAGTGATTCAACCCACTTCCCTTTAGAGTCAATGACATCGAGATATTGGTTTAGTCCGTCGGAGTGAAATATTTGTTGTCGTTTTTCATCAATCCGAACCATGTTGACAGCTCCCACATTACGACGAAATCGGCTTGGTTTCGCAGTAAATTGTTTTAGGGCCAATCCAATTTTTACAGCGTTCTTTTGAGTGATCGGTATTTCGGGTGCATTGTTTTTATAATATTCAACTATAGTCTTAAAATCTGTTTGAAGAATAGTTGGGTCTTTTGGGAATCGTCCACTTTTCCAAAGAGCTTCAGATTCCGGATGCCTATTAATGCTTTCTGGTGAAAGCCCCATGCGAATGGCCATGCGAGGAAGTACTTGATTTGTCCAAGTAGACTTATTCAAGAGTTTGGGTTCTGGAAAGAGGTGGCAAGTGGCGCAATGTTGTCTTGCCAACGCTTCGGATTTGGCGAGAGATGTAGACTTGTTGGCTCCTTGTACTGTTATCGAAGAGCCTAACCATATAATAAGGCAGACTTGGCATAATAACAAAGTAGCCAATTTAATCACGTGGCCATTAAGCCTGTCTAAAAGGGTGGGTAGCAAGTGTCGTTTTCAGGGTAATTCATTTTATATAAAAAAAAATATCTATAAACAATGGTTTCGAATAATTTGAATTTATAGTTTTTTCATATCTGTTTTAAATAACTACTTGCATAGTGGAACTGTCGCAAATAGTTTTGCCTCAACCTAAACGATGAAAAACCTCAGTAAAATCAAATCAAACAATGGATTTACGTTAATTGAGTTACTAGTAGTAATTGCTATAATAGCGATACTTGCTGGTATGCTTTTACCTGCTTTAGCCAAGGCAAAACAAAAAGGTGTACAGACTGTTTGTATTAATAATCTTAAGCAGTGGGGTTTGGTATGGCAGTTTTACTGTGATGAAAACGACGGTAAATTTAGTCAGGGTATTAATACAAGTAACATGAATGGAGGTTGGTGGCGTGGAGAGTGGGTTGCTTCCTTAGAGAAATTTTGGCGTAAGCAAGATATTCTTCTTTGCCCTGCTGCTACGCTTGGCAGAAGTAACAATAGTCGAAATTATACGCTTAAGCCGGTTAATAAGTATAAGAATGATAGTTGGACAGCTATAGGTAGTTACAATGCATCTTACAAGCATGGCGGAATTTCTCGTCAACCTATTCCTACTCGTTCAAGCTATGGTAACAATAACTGGCTCTATAATGCGCCGAGTGCCATTCAAGGTCGACCTAAAGACTGGCATTGGCGGACAATGGATGCAACTGGTCATGATTTGCATCAAATTCCAATGTTCATGGATATGATGTGGCGTGGTGGAGGTCCAATGAGAAGTAGAATGGCGCCACCTGCCTACAATGGCGAATGGAGTGGTTATGGACAAGAAATGAAGCACTTTGCCATGGATCGTCATGCGGGCGGAATTCAAGGTGTGTTTCTGGATCATTCTGTTCAGCATGTGCCGATTAAAAAACTTTGGAAGTTAACTTGGCATCGTAATTGGGCTAAAGATTACGGCGGATATAAGCCTGCTTGGCCAAGTTGGATGGCAGGGTTTGCTGAACATCAATAGTTTGTTTTACAAAATTTAATTAAGCCCGGACTTATATCCGGGTTTTTTTATATTTCGCTATGTAGCTTGCCTTGCCCGTTTGAGTACGGTTGAATTTGTGAATTAAGAAGAAAAAGAAATGAGTATAACTAATATTTCAAGGAGAAACTTGATGAAGGCGGCTACTGTTGGTGTGGGCTTAGCTTCCGCATCAGTAAGCGGACAGGCTCAATTGGCACGTGGCGAAGCTACAAAAAGATATAAAATAAAAAACAAACGTATTCGCCAATCGATAATGGGTTGGACTTTTAACCCTATGCCTACAGAAGAACTCATTTCTGCATGTGTAGAAATTGGCCTTACTGGAATTGAAGGAATAAATAGAAAGTTTTATCCAGCTGCTAAAAAGGCNGGNCTTGAGATTTCTTTGGTGGGTAGTCACGGTTTCTCAGAAGGACCTAATAATACTAAAAACCATAAAATGGTAATTGAGAAAATTATCAATGGTATTGATGTTGCTAAGGAAGTNGGGGCAAAACGTGTTATTACATTTGTCGGAATGGAGGATCCCAANATTGCCCCCGATCAGGCTAAAGCAAACTGTGTTAAGGCATGGAAACAAGTTGTCGGGCATGCTGAAAAAAATGGTATTACTCTTTGTCTAGAACATTTAAATTCAGTAGATGATAGTCATCCAATGAAGGGGCACCCAGGTTATCAAGGTGACAAACTTGATTTTTGTATTGAGGCAATTCGAAAAGTTGGTTCACCAAACTTTAAATTGTTATTTGATATTTATCATGTTCAGATTATGCATGGTGATATAATCCGCAATATTAGAAACCTAAAAGAATATATTGGACACTACCATACTGCTGGTAATCCTGGTCGTGCAGAGCTAGATGACTCGCAGGAGATAAATTATCCGGCGGTGATGAAGGAAATTCTAAAGACTGACTTCGAAGGGTTTGTTGCTCAGGAATTCATTCCAAGATGGAATGATAAAATTGCTGCTTTACGCCATGCTGCAGAGATTTGTGATGTATAATGCTTTCAGCTTTACTTCAATTCTTTCACTTGGAGTTAGTTTTCTTTAGTTTGTCTTTTGCATGCGCTTAATCAAAGACATCTATGNTGATAAGGAAGCATTAGGTAAACCAACGATTTCGTTTGAATTTTTCCCATTTAAAACACCTGAGGGTGAAGTAAGATTTTTTGATAAAACACTTCCTGCTTTGATGGAAGCAAGGCCGGACTATGCGTCAGTGACCTATGGAGCGGGAGGCAGCACGCGTGAAAAAACTTTAGAAATAGTTGAAAAAATTCAAGGCGATTTTGGTTTGACCACAATGGCTCATCTCACTTGCGTTAAGCATACTATCGATGAGATTAATAGTATCTTGGATGATGCAAAAAACCGTGGTATTCGAAATATTCTTGCTTTACGGGGTGACCCTCCTCCAGGTGAGAATTGGTCGATGACAGATGGCGGTTTTGAGTATGCTTCTGATTTAGTTTCATATATCAAAGCTCAAGGTGATTTTGGTATTGCTGTTGCGGGTTTTCCTGAGGGGCATATTGACTGTAAGGATGGTAAAGAGGTTGATTGGCAATATTTAATAAAAAAAATTAAATGCGGTGCGGATCTAGTTATAACTCAAATGTTCTTCGATAATTCAGACTATTTTCAACTTGTTGATTTTTTGAAGGAAGTAGGGGTAAATATTCCATTGCTTCCGGGTATTATTCCGGTGGATAATGCTTCTCAAATCAAAAAATTTAGTGCCATGTGTGGAGCCAAATTGCCAAAAAAATTTACTACTAGACTTGAAGAGTTAGGTGATGATTCGGATGCGGTGCGAGAGTTTGGCATTGAGTATGCTTCTTTACAATGTCAGGAGCTTTTAGACAATGGAGCACCGGGCCTTCACTTTTACACCCTAAACAAGAGTAAGGCTGTATGTGGTGTCTTAAGTAATCTAAACCTTGCCTAATTAGGTATCAGGGGATAAATCTCGCGCAGATTGGTGGTAGATTACTACCAGCATATTTCAATCAAGGATAGAGTGCGTTATTTGATATTCTGGACGGCTCCGCAGAACAACAAATAGATGCGTTCATTATTATATCAGGCAAGGTTCCTTGTGGTTACCTTCTGAGGCTCCAGTCCAGTGAATTCATTCGAAGTAAATCTGATTATTAGATGATATTTAAGTTTCAGTCCGTCAAAAGATATTTAATTTCAGTTGATATTACATTGGGTTCACATAATCTCTGCTTAACTTCATGAGATTAAAAGGAAAGACAGCCTTAATTACTGGGGGTGCTCGTGGTATCGGATTTGCTGCTGTTGAGCGTTTGCTTAAGGATGGTGCTCGTTGTGTGATTTGGGATCGTGATCAAACGGCGATAGATGAAGCGAAGGCTCNGCTTATTGATTACGGTGAGGTTACAAGTGACAGAGTAGAATTAGCCAAGCCGGATTCNGTAGAAACTGCGGCTGATCAAACATTGGAGCGCCATGGGAAAATAGATATTCTTGTTAACAACGCTGGCATTGCAGGGGTTAATAAAATGTTGTGGGAATGTAGTCCAGAGGAATGGCGCGATGTTATGGATATAGATCTTTATGGGGTGTTTCTTTGTTGCCGTGCATTTGTTCCAGCGATGATTGAGAGTGGATGGGGGCGTATTGTTAATGTTTCTTCTATTGCTGGTAAGGAGGGAAATCCAACCGCATCTCATTACAGTGCAGCAAAGGCTGGTGTGATTGGATTAACCAAATCACTGGGTAAAGAGTTGTCTGATAAGAATATACGAGTGAATTGTATTACTCCGGCTGTTATTGAAACAGAAATTCTAAAGCAATGTACTCAGGAGCATATAGACTACATGTTATCTAAAATTCCAATGGGAAGAGTTGGGCAGGCTGAAGAGGTTGCCGCCATGATTGCGTGGTTGTCTTCAGATGAAGTTTCCTTTAGTACAGGGGCTGTTTTTGATATTTCAGGAGGCCGAGCTACCTATTAGATATCAACTTATTCTTTTTGATCTTTTTCTTTATAGCTAGCTACAACTTGCTGACTTAATGCTGAGTCTGGATTTTGAGCGAAAGATTTGTCCAATTTAAAATTAGTTTGTCCAGTATTTCCAGAAATGAGTTTGAGCCCGAAATGTAAATCACGAAAATGATCCCTGCAAAAATCCGCTATAGATAGTGATGATGCTTTGGCCATACGTGTGAGTTCTTTTCGAGCATCGCTGGTAAATTCTATATTTAAAGAGTGTTGACTAGAAAATAATGCGGCAAACTCTTTTANTGTGCTATCGACGGCTTGATCATCTTGTTCGGGCGCGTTGGCAAGAAGAGTCTCCATGGTGTATATGGGATTATTCACCAATTCAGCATTAACTGAAAACTCTTTAACTCGAGAAGAAGGTAATTCAAATTTTAGATCCCGAAAAATCTTTTCACAGACTGTCATTAGTCCTCGTGCGCCAGTTTCTTCATCGATTGCTAATTCAGCGATTCGCCTTAATCCAGTGTCTTCAAAATGAGATTTGATGCCATATGCTGCAAAAGATTGTTTATATTGACGAATAATACTTCCCTCACTTGTTTTTAAAATTTGCTCCAAATCGTTAATGCTCAGTGAATGACAAACTACACGCACTGGAAGTCGTCCAACGAACTCAGGCTCAAATCCATATTTAATAAAGTCCGGTGTCTTTGCATGCTCTAAAATTTGATCTTTTTCGATATCCTCTTGTTTATTACTTGCAAAGCCGATCGAAGATTCCTTCAATCTTCTTTGAACGATTTTATCCAATTGTGCAAAGGCTCCACTAACTACAAATAAAATGTGGCGGGTGTTTATAGTGCTTCCTTTCTTTTTTTTGCCACCTCCACCTTCCATCATAGATTGTATTTGGCCCGCCATGTCGTGCGGTGCTCTTGCGGGCACTTCTGTTTCTTCCATTAACTTTAAAAGGGTCGTTTGAACGCCTTGACCACTCACATCTCTTCCGCCGTGCTGTTCTGATGCAGATGCAATTTTATCAATCTCATCGATATAAACTATACCATATTGAGCGCGTTCGACATCGCCGTCGGCCTGTCTAACGAGATCTCTAACGAGATCTTCAACGTCACCGCCCACGTAACCAGTCTCTGAAAATTTGGTTGCATCTGCTTTAACAAATGGGACACCAATTAACTCGGCGATGCTGCGGATTAGATATGTCTTACCCACTCCGGTGGGGCCCATTAGCATAACATTCTGTTTTGTGTACTGGCTTTGATCATTACCATTGAATGCCTCACGTACGGCGTTGTAATGATCGCAAAGTGCTACACTCAGTACTTTTTTTGCTTCATCTTGCTTTATAACGTATCGATCAAGATGCTCTTTTATGTCTCTAGGTTTATAAGAAAAATNGAATTCATTTTTTTTGGTNTTCTTCGAGACTTCTTCCTCTGTTCCAGATGGTTGAGCTCCAGTGAATCCTTTAGTATCGAATCCCTTGAATTGTTTTTGGAGGAAGTCCTGCATCTGTTTTTGGAATTCCTCTGGGGATGTAGGTCCGTTCATAATTCTGTTTNCANTTTATATCAAATGTTTGAAAACTATAACAGCTACTAGACTTATTTGAAGAAAAATGACAATTTAACAAANAGTCTATATGATNNTTCTTAACAACATATNNNTAAACCTATGAAAGAGTTTTACGATACACATGCTCACCTAGATTTTCCTGACTTCAAAGACGAATTGCCTGAAGTAATTAATCGTGCTGCTGATGCAGGTATATCACGGATTATTACAATTGGCACCGATCTTGAAAGTAGTCAGCGTGCAATTGAAATTGCTAATCGCTTTGAGGGGGTTTTTGCGGCAGTAGGCTGGCATCCTAACGATTGCATGAAGGCTCCTGAAGATATTAGTTCTAAATTAGAGCAATTGGCAAAAAACTCCAAGGTGACGGCTAT
>PAOJ01000048.1 GCA_002708005.1 Verrucomicrobiales bacterium
TTTATTTGCTCCTAATCTTGATTGGCGTGAAGTCCCTTTGAAAGCAGACATAGAGTTAGAGCTGGGTTGCCCGGTTCGGTTAGGTAACGATTGTAGCGTGGCTACTATGGGGATTCATAGGCATGAATTAGATTCGAAGCATAAAAACATGATTTGTATCTTTCTTGGAACAGGTATTGGTGGGGGAATCATTTCAAATGGTGTTATTCTTCAAGGGGAAACTCAGGCTGCAGGAGAGGTGGGGCATATGGTGCTTGATCCAAAAGGTCCGCTTTGCGGATGTGGAGTGAGAGGTTGTTATGAAGCATTAGCAAGCAGGACAGCAATATATAATAAAATTAAGAATGCTGTAGAAAATGGAGAGCAGACAGTTCTTGTGGAGGATGGAATTAAAAATTTAACCAAAATTCGCAGTGGAAAACTCCGTCGAGCAGTTGAGGCTGGTGATAGATTGGCGACAAAGGTGCTTGATGAAACCTGTTTTTATTCTGGTGTAGCAATTGCTAATTTGTGCAACTTATTAAATCCCGAGGTTATCGTTATGGGAGGAGGGATGATTGCTCAAATGGGTGAGACTATGCTGCCAAAAATCAAGGAAGCTGCATTTGATCGTATCATGCCTGGGTCGCGAGAAGTTCGCATTATTTCAACTGAATTAGGTGATGATGCAGGTATAACAGGCGCTGCAGTTTTAGCTTATGACAACTCTTGAGTTTTGATGCGTCAAGCTGTTATCGACATAGGAAGCAATTCGGTTAAGTTGCTAATAGCAGATTGTATTGATGATAAAATTCATCCTTTAAAAGAGACCAGCTGTCAGACCCGTCTGGGACAGGGGTTACATCAATTTAGTGAGTTGCAACCTAAAGCAATCGAGAAGACAGTTGAATCAGTAAGGAATTTTATTAGATTTGCGGAATCTGCAAATGTTGAAAAAATACAGGTGATAGCCACAAGTGCTGTGCGTGAGGCCAATAATGCTGATCAGTTGATAAATGCGATTGAGCATCCTGTTTCTATTTTAAGTGGAGATGATGAAGCTAAGTTTTCTTTTACTGGGGTTATGACATCTAGCCATTTAGCTGAGGATAATATTTTAGTTGTTGATGCAGGTGGAGGTAGTACAGAGTTTACTAGTGGCAACTTCTCAGGAGTAGTTAGACATATAAGCATCTCTTTGGGCTCAGTTAAATTAATGGAGAGCTATCCAGTAAGTGATAATCCAACATCTGAACAATTGCAGGCGGTGCGAAATGCAATTGATTCTCAAATTAATAACATTATTTTTAGTGATGCTTGGAAAAGTAACTCTAATTCACTATTAGTCGGGGTAGGAGGGGTTGCGACCATTTTTGCCATGATGGAGCTATCTATTGAGGATTTTGACCGTAAAAGGATTGAGCAGGTTGCCTTATCAACAGAACAGATTGTCGATTGGAGTGAAAAATTATGGAGTTTGCCTTTAATTAAGCGAAAGGAAATTAAAGGTTTGCCTGCTAATCGTGCAGATGTTGCGCTTTACGGTTGTCTTATCTATGAGCGAATATTGTTAGGGCTGCATTATGAAGAGCTCCAGATTTGTACTAGAGGAATTCGATTTGGTGCATTGGTAAATAATATTTAATAAAAAAACTCGCCAAAACACGGATTGGTCACTACAAAAACCGCCGCTACTGTCCCGTGGTGTAGTGGTAGCACAGCGCTCTTTGACAGCGTTAGCCTAGGTTCAAATCCTAGCGGGACAACCACTGATGTNCTACATTGTAGTTATTCATTAGAGTTTTCTANAATTCATTGNCAATTAATGTTGNCATCAACTCATTACTAGATTGTAGCTATAGCTTATTNCNCCTCATTTAATATTCAAATTAATNTNAAGTTGTTAATACTNTNTGTTCAGGGTTTGTTTTTAACAGCAGCTGTTTTCTCGCCGATATTTTGCTATCTCAGCTATTTCCCCNACCCAGTCTTTTAAATTAAATTTTTCCCTCTTTTTTTTATCAGGATGATTGGTCATTAAGTTATTAATCTGCTTAGCAATTTCACCTTCAATTCCTGAGCCTTTAAAAAGCTTAGATTCCAAACATCTCTGAATCTNCGGTAAGCGCTTTATCATGTATTCATCATACACTTCCAATGTCGGTTCTTTAAAATTGTTTCCACCCGACCAGTGTTCATTTAGAACTTCGTCAGCGATTGCGTCTAATAGTTTTTCGTATTCCATAGCTTGATCTTTATTTAGAGTAGACTGATTGAAGTTTTTCAGATTTACCATATAAAAATAAGTTAATTCCAAAAAATTTTCAATTAGTTCTGGATTGTCTCAAGAATGGAGAGCTATTTTTCTTTTGTGGTTTTAATTATACGAAATTCGGTATTAATAGTTACTTTGATTTTGTGTTTTGGATTATCAGTAATAGTTGCTGAGGATGGTATCGAAAGAATGGTAAAGACAGATTCTGATCCAAAATATATTAGGAATATGAACTATCCTGAGCATTGGTTTCGAGTNCTTCGAACCGGAATAGATACTGCGCGTGAGTATCTTGGTAATTATGGACCACTTTGTGTTTATATTATCGGCCAAGAGAAGGATGAATTAAAGTCGGACCTAATTGCTAACAAAGTTATTGATGCCTATTGTAGGAATCGCCATGACAAGCAAGTAGGAGCTTTAAAAGACTGTCTAAAAAACAAGGGGAATTCTCTGATTAAGCGAGCTAGAGAAGGTTCAACTGAGGCTTATTTGTCGTATGTTGATTTTACTGATTCGCCACTATCTGAACTAATATTTATTAACCCGCACGGGTTTCCTATGCCATATTTATATACTCGAGGTATACATGAGTATACTCATGTATATCAAAGAGCTTTTTCGAAAGCGCCTACATGGCTAACTGAGGGTAGTGCAGAATTTTTGGCATTTTATATTGGAGACCAACACAAATGGATTAATTTTGAAAAATCAATGGCAGAATCAATGCGAATGGCTAATTCGGTAAAAGAGGGAGAGGCTGCATTGATTGATTTTGAAGACGTTAACAAAATAGAAAGTGAACGGCCTCATTTAAAAAAATATTATCGCCATCTCGCATACGATGCAGGTGCATGGGCGGTTGCTTTATTAATTTATAAGTCAGAGAGCAAAAGTGTGAAACAATTTGCTGAAAATTTCTATCCAATGATCGAAAAAAATGGCTGGCAATCAGCGGTTAGTAAGTATAGCGGATTTGATGGTATTGCTAAATTTTACGATGAATTTAATTTATTGTTGAAGAAGTCAGATGTTGAACAAATGTTGTTACTTCGATCTATCAAACCATAGACAAGCTAACAATTAATTGGAATGCGTCAAAATCCTACAAGATTGCGATTGCATTCTTTTATATGAGGATAGCGCTTTGCTTCGATTGCATAGTATGCTTTAAGAAGCTCGACTTCTATACCAATGTCATCTCGAATCTTATTAAGCGGCCAGTCTAAATATTTGGTGTATTCGACTTTAGCTAATGCCTGGCAGTCTGAGATAAATCCAAGGCGAACTGCATCTTTGAAAATTTCTAAATCTTCATCGGTAAAACGATAGTCTTTAGGGTAAACATGTTTTGTAATGAATCCAAAGAGGCTTTCTTCGGTTGTTGTGACCCTATTGCTGCTTCCCATGGTGAAACCTAGAACAAATGCTTCATCTTTAATCATTACTCCACGACCTAGAAGAATATGAATGAAATCGTGAGTTTCTAAATTGGTAGCTCCGTGGAATATATCTATACCTGGTAAATCGAATTTAGGGTTTTCTACCAATTGAATAATCAAAGGGACATCTTCTTGTTCAAGTCCAAAATCATCCAATTGTGAGTGTGCTTGCTTTAGTGTTAAGTCCTCAGTGGAAAGAGGGACAAACCAGTTTTCAACTTTTTCTTGAGTTGTCATATGGTGTTAAAATGCGAAGAGGAAATATATACTTAATAATAAAAGTTGAAAAGAAATAGCAATGCAAAGGGAATTTAACAGCGAAGCCCTACCATTTCGATAGGGCTTCGCTCGTTTCAGGGATGGAGGCCAATCGCATCCCTTAACAATTTAGAACAAACGGACGCTATTAAGCGCACCAAGATCGGCAATTATAAGTAACAGTACCAACCAGACGATACAATTGCCTTATTCAATCCGACTATATCCTCTATTAATATGTTCAATTTAATTTGATTATTATAAATATTTTTTANTTTTTTGTNATTTAAANGCTGAATTTATCATTTTGATGCTTATGGGTGAACAGTATCATTGGGTACTCTATAATTGTAATTTTAACCCTTTAAAGCCAATATTCTTTCAGTTTTATGCNAATTAAGGAGTTAAGAGTTCATTCTATTGCNATAGCTGACCCTCCGTTGCGAAGTAGTTATGGGCTTCATCAGCCCTATGCTCTACGTAATGTTGTCGAGATACAAAGTGAGGACGGAATAATAGGAATATCAGAAACCTACGGTGGGGATAAACCTGCAAAAGCATTAGAAACGATTCGTGATAAAGTGATTGGAGCTTGTCCGTACCGATTGACGGGTGATTTGGCTTTCATGGTGGAGGGTGGGGCTAGTGGTATGGAACGCTCTCAAACCCATAATGTTCCTGGAGAAAACCCTCTTGATGCAGATGCTCGCACTTACTCTGCAATTGAAACAGCTTGTCTTGACTTAATTGGTAAGTCGGTTGGTAAACCTGTATGTGATTTAATAGGTGGTCGAATTCGCGACAAGGTAGCATTTTCTGCTTATCCTTTTTATAAGCATGCCGGGGGAGGAGGAGAGGGTGATGATATTCGTAAGGATGAATACGGTGAAGCTCTATCTCCAGATGGTATTGTCTCTCAGGTTTTGCAGATGCGAGATAAGTATTCTTTTAATTCTATTAAATTTAAAGGGGGAGTTTTAGAGCCTGCAGTTGAGATTGAGACGGTGCGCCAACTAAGGAGCACATTAGGACAATCCGTGCCGCTTCGTATTGATCCTAATTGTGCTTGGTCAGTTGAAACTTCAGTTTTGGTTGGTAAGGACTTAGCGGAAGAACTTTCCATGGGTGGATATTTAGAGGATCCTTGTGTAGGGCTTGATGGGATGAGTGAAGTTCGACGCCGTTTATTGTCAGAAGGTATTGATACCCCTTTGGCGAGTAATGTAGCCGTAACATCATTTGGCGATATTCCAGAGGCTGTTAGGCTTGATGCTGTTCAGGTGGTGCTTTGTGACCATCATTATTGGGGTGGAATGCGAAAGGTTCAGCAATTGGCGAGTGTTTGTAAAACTTTTGGAATCGGTTTGTCTATGCATTCAAACAGTCATCTTGGTATATCTTTGATGGCTATGGCACATGTCGCATCAGCTACATCACATCTAACATATGCCTGTGATACACATTACCCCTGGCAATCAGAGTTCGATGAGATAGTTGATGGGGGGAGAGTTCCAATTGTAAATGGTTGTGTGTCTGTTACTGATAAGCCTGGTCTGGGAGTTGTTCTTGATTATGATCAATTAGAGAGAGGAAAAGAGAGGTTTAAAAAATGTGTATATCGTAAACGTGACGATGAGGCAGAGATGCGAAAACATATTGACCCTAACTGGACACGTAGGCTTCCACGCTGGTAGAATATTTTTAAATGAATCCAAAGCAACTATGTTCAAATCTTAAAGGAGTAATTGGATTTCCAGTTACCCCTTTTAATGACGATCATTCACTAGATCTTGAAGGACATCGGAAAAATGTCAGATATATGCTAGAACAACCAATGTGTGCCGTTGTTGCTGCAGGTGGAACTGGAGAGTTGTATTCATTGAGCCCAGATGAAGTGAGACGTATCGTAGAGGTTACAATTGATGAAGTGAGTGGAAGGGTTCCTGTGATTGCTGGCGTAGGGTTTGCAGGAGGTTTAACTAAACTATTAGCAAGTCAAGCGGCAGAGTGTGGGGCTGATGGAGTGCTGGCTTTTCCTCCGTATTATCCAAATGCTGAGATGGATGGTTTATTGGATTACTACGCAAGTATTGCAGAGTCGAGTGGTCTTGGCGTTTTGGTTTATAGTCGAGATTGGGCTCATTTCACGCCATCTCAAGCCGAGCAATTAGCTGATATACCTAACATTGTTGCATGGAAGGATGGGGCAGGAGATATCCGACGGTATCAAATGATTCGTGAACGACTCGGAGACAAATTGCATTGGGTGGGCGGTGCTGGTGACGATATGGTTCCAGCTTACTATGGAATTGGAGTTCGGGCTTATACCTCCAGTATTTCAGCTGTTGCACCAAAATTGTCTATAAAACTTCATGATTTGGGTGTTGCTCAAGCTACCGATGAACTAAACCAGATCGTTGAAGATCACGTTATCCCTCTCTATGCATTGAGAAATAAACGAAAGGGTTATGAAGTGTCTGCAATGAAGGCAATGCTAAATATGCTCGGGTTGAGCGGGGGGATAGTACGGCCTCCGCTAGTTGAAGTCTGTGAGACTGAAAAAAAAGAATTACAGAATATTCTCCAGGGGTGGCGTAAAGCGGGTTTTCTTAACCCTTAATTTTTAAAATTATGAGCGCCGCAATTCTTGCGACCATTTTATTTTCTTTGTCGGCTGTTTCAGGTAAACGCTTGTCACANTATCTCTCAGCGGTTGAGGCAAATATGATNCGTTTTTTNNTATCAGCTTTACTTCTTGGGGNTTATTCGAGTTATTACGGGCTAGGNTTAGGAGGGGGTGCCTTTGGAATGTTCTTCATTAGTGGAGTCATTGGTTTTGGNGTCGGCGATTACGGGTTGTTTCGAGCGTATAAAATTATTGGTTCGCGTTTAACAATGGTAATGACTCAATGCCTTGCTGCTCCTTTTGCTGCGACCGTTGAGTGGATTTGGTTGGGTTCTGCATTGTCACTAGGGCAAGTCTTGGCTGGGTTAGGAATACTGGCAGGTGTNTTTTTAGCATTAACGCCTAATGCTACAATGCAGATAGATAAAGCCCATTGGAAAAAAGGTGTCTTTTGGGGGTTATTGTCGGCTTTTGGTCAAGGTTTTGGNGCTGTTTTAAGTCGAAAAGCAGGAATGATGGTTGATGATGGGGTATCAATAGATGGTTTGTCGGCGGCATATCAGCGTGTNCTAGGNGGATTGACNGTAATGCTTATTCTGTTTATTGGGCAAAAAATACTTACCTNTAAGCAGAGNGATTATAATTCAAGAAAAGATCTCGAATCGACCAGTTTTAAGTGGATATTGGTTCTAGTCTTGGCGAATGCTTTATGTGGTCCAACGCTTGGAGTAGGTGCGTATCAATGGGCTCTAAATGTCAATGATCTTCCGGCTGGGATTGTGTTGTCAGTTGTGGCTCTATCTCCTCTTGTGATTATTCCTTTTTCTATGAAATTTGAAGGGGAGAAGCCAAGTTTTAGGTCTTTAGTTGGTTCGGTCATTGCCGTCCTTGGGGTCATTATAATGACTAACATGGTTGTGAAATAATTTAATTAAGTTCGGTGAAAGCTCCTAGAATACTAATTATTCGTGGTGGTGCGATAGGGGACTTTATTCTTACTCTTCCGGTTCTATCAGCTCTTAAAAAGCGTTTCCCTAAAGCCGATTTAGAAATTCTTGGCTATCCGAGAATTGCATCATTGGCTTTAGAAGGAGGGCTAGTTAAAGCCGTTCATGCTCTTGAGTCTCCAGAGTTAGCCATGTTTTTTTCTAAGAATGGAGCTGTGGATCTTGGTTGGAGGGAGTTCTTTTCTAAATTCTCAATAATTATTTCCTACTTATATGATCCCGATAAAATTTTTGAAAGTAACGTGAAATCTTGTGGCGTGAACCAGTTTATTCCTGCTCATNATAGGCCTAATGAAGAAAAGATGATTCACGCTAGTATGTNTTTTTTAGAGGCTTTAGAGATATTAACAATTTTTGACAGTAATCCTATTGCTAGTCTTTCGATTGATGTTGAATTGCCTTTAAAGCGGTGCCTAGTTTTACATCCAGGTAGTGGTAGTGATAGTAAGAATTGGTTGGAAAAAAGCTGGAAAGAATTGATTGAATATTTACTTAACAATACATCGCTTCAATTATTATTAATTGGAGGGGAAGCGGAAGGTGAAAAATTACAACGATTAGCACGCGGAGTTCCAGGCGATAGATTAGAGATTATGCAAAATATTCCTTTGAACAACCTTGCTAAGTGCTTGGCTAGATGTAGTGGTTATATCGGGCATGATTCAGGGGTTACCCATTTAGCCTCTGCACTCGGTTTGCCAACTTTAGTTCTTTGGGGGCCAAGTTGTGAGTCGGTGTGGAAGCCTCTTGGCGAAAAAGTGAGAATATTGAATATAAATAATCAATTATCAGAAATAACTCTAAACCACATTGTTAAAGAACTAAATATACTTAAAATAGATTTGAATTAGTATCTGCGAAGATTAATTGTCTTAATATTATTAGAACTTGTTTCAACTTCAACAAATTCAGCAGGCGCGCCGACGTTAAATCCAGTGATTAAGTTCATGAATTCAGCTGGTATACTACTATAGTTCTTCCAAATTTCCTGCCAATCACAGCGGAGCATTTCAGATGCGAAACGAATACAATTGATTGGAGTTAGTGCAGATCCTGCAAGATTGTTGGTGCCCGGTAATTTAACAATTTTCTCTAATCCGACCTCTAGTTCAAGATGTCCAAATTGATATTTCCCAGGAGGTGAGTCTGCCGCTGCCATGGCATCTGTCGTGTAGTAAATTGATTTGTTATTAATTAATTTATGAATTATGCGGAATAGTGCTGGGCTAACATGCCAACGATCTGGGATTAAACTGTAGGTAAGACTTTGATTTTCAAGTGCGCGCCAAAGTATGTTGTCATCTCGTTTTAATTCAGCAGGGCAGCCGTTACCTAAGTGGGTGAATCCTGTAGAGCCTCCAGCTGTTACTCGACGAATTATATNATCAGGTGCATTAGTGTGACCAATTGAAACTCGAAAGCCTAGTTCTCGGGCTTTAGAAAATGCAGATAATCCTCCTTCAATCTCAGGGGCCATTGTTAGCAGGACAGGATCTTTTTCTGTGATTTCTCGAATTTTAGTTAAACGTTCTACTGTTGCTTCGAGCATTAAATTTGGAGGGTGTGCGCCGCAGTAACCAGTTTCGGATGATAGAAATGGGCCTTCAATATGCCATCCAGCAATAGCTTGTTTTAATTTTGGGTGTTTATCGCGTAGTTCTTTGGCTCTAGCTAGACGCTCAGTCATAATGTCCCATTCGTTTGTAATGAGCGTAAAAAAAAATTTGCTGCAACCTGACTTTTCAAGTGCTGCAGTTGCATGTATTAGTTCNTCAGCACTTAGTTTGTCTTTTTGGAAATCAATTCCTGCAAATCCATTGATTTGTAAGTCAACAAGAGGAGGCCCTATCCATTTGTCTTGCGCCGGATNATCATTGGTAGATGCAATGTCTGTGAACTTACCGTTTTCCCATTTGGCAATAACAGGCTGACGGTTAAGAATGTTCCAGGCGTGGACTTCGCCGCTGGTCATTTTAAAAAATTACTTTGAGAAGGCTTCGATAAGCGTCAGAAAAACGCCTGCAGTTACTGCTGAGCCAACTACGCCAGCTACATTAGGCCCCATTGCTGCCATGAGGGGATTAACTCGCCCATCGGTTTTACTGGAGACGAATGTCTGAACTACACGAGCAGCCATTGGTACAGCAGAAACGCCAGCCGCACCGATGCAAGGATTGATCTTTTTGCCTTCTGGTAAGAGGAGGTTTAGTACCTTGGCAAAAATCACACCGCCTGCAGTGCTTAGGCAGAAAGCAACCATACCAAGTGCAAGAATTGCTAGGGTACTTCCCTTAAGGAATCCGGTGCCCTCCATAGTTGCCCCGACAACTAGGCCGAGAAATATGGTAACGATGTTAATGAGGGGGCCACTTGCGGTAGAGCTGAGGCGCTGGGTGACTCCGGACTCACGAAGTAGGTTGCCGAACATAAGCATTCCCAATAGCGGCCCGCTAGCAGGTATGAATAATACGGTAATTAGACAAGTTGCAATCGGGAAAATCAGTACGGCGGTTTTAGACACAGGACGTGATTGTGGCATATCGATTTCACGTTCCCTTTGAGTCGTTAAGGCTTTTATTATCGGTGGTTGAATTACGGGCACAAGGGCCATGTAACTATATGCCGCCACAGCAACAGCTCCCAAAAGGTGAGGAGCTAGTTTAGCTGTTAGAAAGATTGTAGTTGGGCCGTCCGCACCTCCTATAATTCCAATTGAAGCAGCTTCCTTGATGGTGAATCCAAAAAAGTATGTTGCCCCTAAAGCGGCAAAGAATATTCCTATTTGCGCCGCTGCACCTAGTAGGAAGGTAATAGGGCGGCTCAAAAGCGGACGAAAATCCGTCAGTGCACCAACTCCCATAAAAATAATGGGGGGCAACAATTCTGCCTTAGAAATTGCATTTTTATAGACGAATGCAAGCAGTGGCCATTTTCCACCTTCATCAGGTGTTGTATAGGCGCTCATGTCTGCACCCGGTAGGTTTGCCATGATTGCTCCAAAACCAATTGGTATAAGAAGCAAAGGTTCGAAATTTTTCCTTACAGCAAGAGTGATAAGGATCCCTCCAACGATAAACATGACGATGTTTTGCCATGCTAAGCTTGTATCGCCACCAAAGCCTGANCTTTCGATCAGTTTTTCGAGTATTTCCATTTTAGACCTCGATACTTAGAATTGGTTTTCCAGCTGAAACTTCGTTGCCAATTGAGGCATGAACAGCTGATATACGACCAGAGCAGGGTGCCTTCACATCATGCTTAGCTTTCATAGCCTCTACTGCAGCTACGACCTGTCCCTGGGTAACAGAGTCGCCTATCTTTACGTTAACTTCAACGAGCTCGACGTTGCCCTCAAAAGGAGAAAATACGTCAGTAGCAGAACTGCTACTGCCTCCTGAGGATACGGTTTGATTGGATGCAACTACGGGAGCTGAGGTTGATGCCGGGGGTTCGATAACGACTTCGTAAGTCCGGNTATTGCCGCCTTCAGAGACAGTTACGGATGTCTTAGTTGTTGTAGTTATAGCTGCTTTAGGAGTGTCGTTGTTTTCTTTTTTGAGCGGTAGTGTGATTTTTGAGCGGTTTTCAAGTAATCGAATTCCCTCATTTAATTCCATATTTTTTCCAGGAATTATTGCGGCTGCTACTAGAAATTTGTTTTCTTCACTTACTTCTATTCCTCTTTCTTTAAGTGCAGATTCAGCTTCAATGAGTGTGTCAGGAGCCTCTTCCAATGGATCGCCATCAAACGGAGGTAATTCTAGTTTTTCAGCTGCAATTTTGACTACTTCTGGATCAGGCGAAAGTGGTGGGCGACCGAAGTAGCCTAGTATTGATTTACCATAACCAGCATCAATTTTTTCCCAGCGACCGTGAAGTACATTATTAAAAGCCTGCAACCAATATTGCTGACTACCTGGAGTGACGCTTGTCCAGCCACCTCCAGCACGAACTACCTCAGGAAATTCAGCTAGCACTTCACTATATTTATCGAGAATTCCAGCTGATTTCATCATATGGACATTTGGTCCAATAGCCCCTCCAGGCATTGGGAACCCAACAACACGAGCATCTGCTGATGTAGTGACTGGGTTAAATTCGTAATCGCTCAAGCTTTTATTAAGGAGAGACTCAATTTCGTCCATTTTATCCGGGTCAATGTCTAGACTGTATCCCGTATCCTTAAGAGAGTGCGCCATAGAGCGCACGTCTGGTTGTGATGTTCCTGATGCAAGTGGCCGAACCGCTAAGTCGATACTATCTACACCTCCTGCAATTCCGGCCATGTAGCAGGCTACAGCAGTTGAAGCCGTNTCATGTGTGTGTTGNACAAGNGGTATTTCTGGTGGTAAAATCTGTTTAATTCCTTTTGCGGTTTCATAGCAAGTCTTTGGAGTTGTAGTTCCAGACGCGTCTTTAAGGCAAACTGAGTCGAATTTAATATCTCTCTTAAGCAGTTCACGAACAAGATTGATGTAAAAATCTGGAGTGTGTGCTTGGTCGGACTTAAAAGGTAATCCCATGAGTGCAACGCAGACCTGATGATGCATGCCGGAATCAACTATCGGTTTACCAGTTTTGACCAAATTATCAACGTCATTCATGAAGTCAAAATTGCGATCAATAGTTGTGCCGTGCTTTTTCATTAGCTTGGCTTGTAGAGCGAGAGTGGATGTACGCTGAGTGGTCAGAGTGACTCCTGATACCGATCGAGTTAAGATTTGAAGATCAGCATCGGTTCCGACNGTTTTTCGAATTTCTGACATGCAGTGAAATGGGTCTTCACCTACATAGAAGAACGGAGCTTGAAAGCGCGCACCACCGCCAAATTCAAAGTGTCGAATTCCTGCAGCGGCTGATGCCTCAATAGCAGGAAGTATATCTTTAAGTCGGGTTTTACCTCCAAAGACACTTTGCAGGCCATCACGGAAAGGTGTGAACATTACCCGTATTTCTTTTTTATTTTCAGTAAAGATCATTTAGTTAAATAAAAATTAATTTTCGCTATGATTTTATTTCACGAATTCCCGAAATTCGGCAATCTGGAAAAGCTTTGGCCAAAGCCTGTCTAACAGCTTCTTCAGCTGTTGGATCAGGAAGGTCAGCAGCTCGAACTGGAAAAATCTTGCAAATTCCGGCTATAACGCCAGCTAGTAGTGAAAGAATTGTTAGGACTGCAATAAATGCAATTCCGCAAATTAGTAAAAGTTGATCTTCCATTGTAAGTGCTAATTTGTCTGTAAAATCAGGGGCGCAATATACTTCATAAAGAAATCCATTTTAAGTAATATTTTCAGAATTTTNTGGGGTAACAATCATAGCCTAATAAGAGTGTCTTTATCTGAGTAGTTTTCGGCCGTTTTTGGATGGTCTAGTGTGTAGTGTAGACCTCTGCTTTCCTCACGTTTTAGGGCACTTTTTACTATGAGTTCTGCTACTGTTGCTAGATTGCGAAGTTCCAGTAAATCGCTAGTAACAGTAAAATCCCAATAATAATCTGAAATTTCTTCCTGTAAATTTTTGACTCTTGTGAGGGCTCTTTTAAGTCGTTTAGTGGTCCTAACAATGCCGACATAGTCCCACATTGTGCGGCGCAGTTCATCCCAGTTATGAGAAACGACGACCATTTCGTCAGCATCAATTGCATCACCGGATTGCCAATCCGGTAAGTCTACATCAATAGTTTGGCTTGGGTTGTTTAGAGAGTGCTTAGCCGCTCGATGTGCATAAACTAGCGCTTCGAGTAAGGAGTTGCTGGCAAGTCGATTAGCTCCATGTAGGCCTGTGCAGGAAACCTCGCCTATTGCATATAGTCCGTTGATACAAGTTTCGCCATTAAAACTGACTTGCACCCCTCCACATTGATAATGGGCTGCAGGCACGACAGGAATCGGCTCTTTCGTTATGTCTAAGCCAAAATCAAGGCATGTTTTATAGATGTTGGGAAAACGGTCAATAATGTATCGTGCGGGTTTGTTTGTTATGTCTAAAAGTACATGATCATCGCCAGTTCGTTTCATTTCGCTGTCAATTGCCCTAGCAACTATATCTCGTGGAGCTAATGATTTTAGGGGGTGAATTTTTTCCATGAATCGCTCACCACTAAGGTTTAGTAGTTCTCCTCCTTCGCCTCTTACTGCTTCACTTATCAAAAATGATTTAGCCTTTGGGTGATACAAGCATGTTGGATGGAATTGGACGAACTCCATGTTTGATATTGTAGCGCCAGCTCGGTAAGACATTGCAGTTCCATCTCCAGTAGCAATATCAGGATTTGAGGTGTAAAGATAAACTTTCCCACATCCACCGGTCGCAAGTATGACAGTCTTGGCTGAATAGGTTTCGACCAAGTTAGTTTCATTGTTTAATACATAAACTCCGACGCAACGGTTTAAGTTGGGCAGGCCTAATTTTTGTGTGGTTATAAGGTCAATCGCAAAATGGTTTTCAAAAACACTAATATTTTTATTAGAAGCGATTGAATTTAGGAGCGCGCGTTCAATCTCCCTTCCGGTAACATCTTTGGCATGAAGGATTCGCCTATTAGTGTGTCCACCTTCTTTTCCTAAATCTAGCTCGCAATCTCCGTTTTCGGTTTNNCTTCGAGAGAANTTCATTCCGAGATTAATTAGTTCTTNNACNCGGTCAGGGCCTTCCTCCACGATGCCTCGAACGATCTCTTCTTTGCAAAGTCCACTGCCAGCAACGACAGTATCTTGAACATGACTTTCAAAAGAATCGTTTTTGCTTGTTACAGCAGCAATTCCACCTTGGGCATAATTAGTATTTGATTCCGTGCGACTCTTCTTTGTTATGATTGCTACCNTACCAGCATGAGCNACTTTAAGTGCAAATGTTAATCCTGCAATTCCNCTGCCAAGAACTANGAAGTCAAACTTTTTGGGTGAATTGTTCATTAATCTTGAAAAATCTCTGACTATAATCGGCTATTGTCAATTAGACGTGTCTTTCCGAAATAGACCGCAAGTGCCATATGGGTTCCGCGTTCAACTTGTTTTACAGGTGCTAATGTTTTTGGGTTGAAAAATTCAATGTAGTCAAGTTTTGCTAAGCGTCTTGTGGTAATATGTTTTTTTAGTTTCTTTACAATTGAGTGCCTTGGAATTGCAGTCTTTCTATCTCGTACGATACATTTTGCTAAGTGAATTGTTTCAATAAGTATGGTTGCTTCGTTGCGTTCACTTGAAGTTAGATAGCTATTACGGGAGCTCATTGCCAGNCCATCTTCTTCTCGGATTATTGGNGCTACAACGATTTTAACANGAAAGTTCANATCTCTAACCATGCGCGTAATTATAGTGGCCTGTTGCCAATCCTTTGCTCCGAATACTGCGGTATTTGGNTGTATAATGTTGAATAGTTTTGCNACGACTGTTGTAACTCCANAAAAATGACTAGGCCGNGAATTNCCNTCCATTCTTTTACTNAGCATTTCTTCNGTTACAAATGTACTGTGATTNNCATTNTACATTGACNGATCTTTAGGNGTGAAGACAATATCTACGTTTANTTGTCGGCAATGATTAAGATCGGACTTNATAGTTCTTGGATATTTCTTGAGATCNTCNTTTTNTCCAAANTGTATTTTGTTTATAAAAATTGTAACAATAACAANACCATTTATGCCTGCTATTGATCGAGCCTTTTTAATTAAGCTTAAGTGTCCGGCATGAAGATTCCCCATTGTTGGAACTGTAACGATGTGTTTGTTCCGAAATGTAATAGTTTCATTCTGCAAGGAGCGAATAGAACTTAAGACTTTCAATGATTTAAGGTGGTTGGTGTTCCCTTACAAGATCAAGTGGCCTGTTTTTAATTTTGAGATTGTTCAACAGAGCGCGCCATTAACCACAGAAGATCGGATAGACGATTGAGATATATAATTGGTTGTGATGTTTCGCTAATTGTTTGATCCGTTAAGGCTACGATACTTCGTTCGGCTCGCCGGCAAACAGTTCGGGCAAAATCAAGATTAGCTGATGAGATGGTTTTTCCAGGTATTGCCCAGTCTTTAAAAGAGATTCCTTGTGATTCTATTTTTTTGATCCACTCCTCAATCTGTTCGACATTAGATGATGTAAGTTTATCGAAAGAGCTCTGCTCGTATTGTTTCATGTCCTCTGGTTTGGTCGCGATTTCTCCCATCAGCTTTATAAGTGATTTTTGAATTATGTCTAATTGTTGGCAAATTAGACCATCAGATAGATGCGGTTTAACTAGTCCGATTGCGGCATTTAGTTCATCAACGTCTCCGCAGGCGCAAATACGTGGATCGTCCTTACGAGCGTGTTTTGAAAACATTAACCCGGTTTTTCCTTTATCGCCATTTTTGGTTGTGATGCTCATCGGCTTTGGAGAGTCTCTCTTTTTGATTGAGCTTGGTAAAGCGAAAGTGCTTTTATAAGTGATCCAATATTATGGAATTATAAGCATATCGGTGTGATATTTCATAAAGAAAAGCTACAGAAGTAAATATGCAGCTATTATTAGATTCTGAATTGCGTATAATACGAAATGGGGAAGAAGTTTCTCTCTATGATAAATTGGGTGCTCAATTTCGGCGAATTAATGGCGAGCATGGTGTAGTCTTTTCAGTTTGGGCTCCAAACGCAAAAAAAGTAAGCGTAATGGGTGATTTTAATGGATGGGACCCTAAAGCAAACCCTTTAAGCTTGCAGTGTGAATCTGGAATATGGGCATGCTTTGTCTCTGGTGTTTCTCAAGGAGCCCTCTATAAGTTTTTCTTACTTAATTCACTTGGGCAGACAGTTGAGAAGACGGATCCAATGGGCTGTTTTTTTGAACAGGCCCCCAAAAACTCTTCAATAGTTTGGGATACGTCTCATTTTGATTGGACTGATCAAAATTGGATGGATGCGCGATCAGTTAGTAATCCGCTTGAATCCCCAATGAGTATCTATGAAATTCATCTTGGGTCTTGGAGAAAGCACAANAATGCNGAATCTTATTCNTATAAAGAGCTAGCTAGCGAGCTAGTTGAGTATGTTGCAGAGATGGGTTTTACCCATATTGAATTTATGCCTGTTGCTGAACATGCATATTATCCATCTTGGGGGTATCAGGTTACAGGCTTTTATGCGCCAACTAGCCGTTATGGTACGCCAGATGAATTTGCAGCATTAATTGATGCATTTCATGCGGCTGGTATTGGAGTTATTCTTGATTGGGTTCCTGCNCATTTTCCAAAAGATGATTATGCTTTAGCACGTTTTGATGGGACGGCGCTATATGAGCATGAAGATCCTAGGCGAGGTGAGCATCCAGACTGGGGTACACTAATTTTTAACTATGGTTGTAATCAAGTAGTCAATTATCTTACTTCAAATGCATTATATTGGTTTGATCGTTTTCATGCCGATGGTCTTCGTGTGGATGCGGTGGCGTCAATGCTATATCTTGATTATTCACGAAAAGAAGGAGAGTGGATTCCTAATAAAGAAGGGGGAAGGGAAAATTTAGATGCGATCAAATTATTGAGGCATATTAATAATCAAGTAATTAATCGGTATCCTGGCGCAGTAATGATTGCAGAGGAGTCTACTTCATGGCCAAAAGTCACGCATCCTATTGAGGATGGTGGTTTAGGGTTTTCGTTGAAATGGAATATGGGATGGATGCATGACAACTTAAGTTTCTTTAAACAAGATGCCCAAAATCGAAAGTCCAATTTTAATCAGATGACTTTCTCGATGCTGTATCATTATAATGAAAATTTTGTATTGCCCCTTTCCCATGANGAAGTGGTTCATATGAAAGGTTCATTATTTGGAAAAATATCAGGCGATGAATTTCAATCCCTAGCAAATCTTCGACTTTTGTTTGGGTGTCAATGGTTGTTTCCTGGAAAACATCTTTTGTTTATGGGTAATGAGTTTGGGCAAAAAAAAGAATGGAATCAGGATTGTGCTTTGGATTGGGAGTTGGTGAAGAGCTATNCGTCTCATNAGGGTTTGCAAAAATGGGTTCATGATTTGAATCATTTCTATAAAAAACATGCATCTCTTTGGGAATCAGATTTTGATACAGATGGTTTTCAATGGGTAAATTGTAGCGATCGAGAAAAATTAGTTCTCTCTTTTGTAAGGAACGACAGGGATAAATCGGAACAGTTATTAGTTGTGGTTAACTTTTCTTCAAATTATTACATTGATCATACAGTAGGAGTTGCAAAACTTGGAGATTGGAAGGAAGTGCTTAACAGTGATAAAACTATTTATGGTGGGGGAAACGCAGAAAATGTTTCTGGTGTTAAAATTATTTCGAAGCCGTGTGATGGAATGAATTACTCCGTATCAATAAGTTTAGGTCCGTTTGCTTTAGTAGTTTTTCGTTTGGTTAATTAGTTGATATTGTATTATTTGGGGATTTTTTTAATAGTCATTATATTATTTTTAAATGTTATAAAATATGAAATTTAATTGTGATTACCTTGTGCTATGGCCTGTTGATTGGCTACTGTCTCTCAGAGCGTTATTATATCTAGAATTAGTTTGAATATAACTATTCTGGTTTTGACTCAGTTTAAAAAACGATCCTTTTTCTTTAACGCAGATTTGATAGCCGATTTACAATTAATTTAGCACAATGTCTNATCTAAATGATTTNTCAAAAACNACCCCTAAACTTGAAACAGTTGATACAGAAAGTATCCCAGCAGGTGTTGAGCCAGGTAGTGGTTCTTCAAAACTAAAGTTTAAGGAAAGCACATCACGTAAAAAGAATATTCCTAAAGGGCTGTGGACTAAGTGTGGTAAGTGTGCTGATTTGCTTTTTGATAAAGATCTAGATGAGAATCTCAAGACTTGTCCTTCATGTGGTTTCCACTTCCCAATTTCCGCTCGAGTACGCTTGGATTCCTTGGTTAATGAAAAAACTTTTAAAGAATTAGACGTCGGNATGACAAGTGTGGATGTTTTAGAGTTTACTGGTGTGGAATCTTATTCTTCTAAGCTGGAAAAGTATAAAGGAAAAACAGGCGAAGCAGATGCAGTTATAACTGGGCTGTGTAAAATGGGGCAACATAAAGTTGCCCTTGGCATAATGGACTTTTCTTTTCTTGGAGGCTCTATGGGATCTGTTGTTGGTGAGAAACTTACCCGTATGATTGAAATTGGAACCAAAAATAAAATACCAGTTATTATAATTTCAACTAGTGGNGGCGCCCGGATGTATGAAGGAATGTTTAGCTTGATGCAAATGGCTAAAACCTGTGGAGCATTAGCTTATCATTCAGAGGCTAAATTGCCTTATATTAGCGTGCTAACTCATCCAACGACTGCTGGTGTCATGGCAAGCTATGCAAGTGTAGGGGATTTAATCATTGCTGAACCGGGTGCTATGATTGGATTTGCTGGTCCGAGAGTAATTAAGGATACTACTCAAGCGGAATTNCCTCCTGGTTTTCAAACTGCAGAGTTTTTAATGGATCGCGGAATGATTGATGCCATTGTTCCCAGAAATAAAATGCGCGATTCTTTGATTAATTATCTTGATTATATGTCCGCTGATGTNCTCAANCTAAAGCTAAGCGAGCTGTGAAAAAGAAAGTTTCCTGATCAAAACGCTTGCTAAGGATACTCTATAATATGGATGTCTTTATAGTGGATTTCACAGGCAGGGCCACTATGTACTTGAAGGGCTATCACTCCTTTTTTTTCGATATTTAAATCTTTTTCAATATAATCAACCGTTTTGTGTCCATTTAGAAATAGTTGAATATGATCGCCTTTAGCTAAAATGCGGTAAGAATTCCAGCCATCTAAATTAGCGATTTTTGGGATATCCTCAGATGGAGGTGCAGCTAGAATTTTGCGCCGGCGTGATTCGTCGTAAAGAGCACCCCAATACTTTTGCCCAATGTCGGCCTGAAACCCAATTACCTCGTGATGATTTGGTATGCGCTTAGTTCTGAATTGTATTCCTGCGTTAGCTTCAGAAGATCCGACGACTTTGAACTTTAGTTGTAAATCAAAATTNTCGAATTCTGAAGTNGTGCAAAGAAATTCATTATTTGGAATTTTNTCTGTAAGNCNGCCNGCCACAATCGCTTGATCCCTAATTCGAAAAAATTCCATGTTGCCTTCCCANCCNTTGAAAGTTTTTCCGTCAAANAAAAGCTTTGAGCTNTTATTCGATGNTGATTGATCAGAGNCCTTNTCGATNCTGATGGTNNNGCAGCCNGTTANTAATATTCCTGCAAAGAAGTTAAGAATATATTTCATTAGAAAAAATAATGCNTGAACATTGNGTTAANAGCCAGTAGATTTAGCAGCNAATANTTCATGCTTTGATAGCTCTTCATCATAGGCTTTTTGCANCTGATTNACTAATTTNTTTTTCGNAAATTTTGTTTCTTCTATTTGTTCAACATTGCGTATTCCCGTTGCTGCGGAAGTTACAAAAATNGCATTAGCTTGTTNAAGATTCNTTGGGGTTATCGANTCTTCTTTTNCTACCAGTCCAAGAGAAGAAGCNAAACCTAATGTNAGCCTGCGAGTTACACCTGGTAATACTCCATCATTTATTGGAGGTGTCCGAANAANACCATCCTTAATGCAAAATATATTGGCAGAAGATGTCTCAGTTATATTGCCTTCAGAATTTATCATTAAACCGTCGTCTGNATTTCTTTCTTTAGCAAAGCGTTTAGCCATTATTGAGCTAAGTTTATTGTTTGATTTAATTTTAGTTAATATNTCGCNTGNNGCTACCCGTGTGTTTGTAATTGAGAGTGAAACGCTTTTTTTTNCTGTTGCGGGCATTTCATATAGGCAAATCAGTGATGTTGATATTTCGTCTCCTGTAAAGTNATATCCACGNTCACTAGATCCTCTTGTAACTGTTAGTCNAGCAATACAATTTTTTGACCCGTTTAGATATATTAATTCTTTTGTTTTTTCTAAAATCTCTAGTGNAGTTAGGNGNATTTTGAGTTTTATGGTTTCGGCTCCGGCAATTAATCGANTCATGTGCCATTCCCATAGAAATGGTTTGCCGTGGTGAATTCTTATTGTTTCGTATATTCCGTCCCCATATAGNAAGCCTCGATCATTCGGGGATATAGCGGCTTTTTCTTTTAATATAATTTCCCCGTTTAAAAGAGCGTATGAGTTAGTTTGTTTCATTTTTATTAACTATCCCGCTTGCCGAAATTTACATAAATATTTTTTGTGTCAACATGGTATGCATTTTTTGTAACCAAATTTTAGTTTTATTCGTAAAAAANAGGNTCNTGAGATTACTTTTAAGTATTAGGTGTTTTTGTTTTTTTGCGATTTTTCTTACTCTGACATGCTGGGAGGTTATTGCTCAGGATGAAAATAAACAAAGCCGCCGNGANCGNCTNATGCANCGTTTTGACGAAAANAAGGACGGCAAATTGNATGAGGAAGAACGAGATAACATCCGAAATTTTCTAAGCCGATCACGTAATGCTGAGGGCGTCGAAACNACTAAGCGCGATGATAAGATTCATATCCCAAAAGACTACGACCCTAAGAAGGAATATCCCTTTATTTTAACGATTCATGGTTANAGGNGTANNGGNAAGGGNCAGTTAAGGTTCTTCCCATTGAAGGAACTTGCAGAGAANTATGATTTTATTTATTGCGCACCTGATGGAATAGACAATAGTTGGAATGCTACTGATGCCTGTTGCGATTGGAAGGGTAAAGTAGATGATTCCAAGTATCTCCGAAGTCTGATCCTTAAAGCGATGAAGGAATACAACATTGACAAAAAGCGGGTTTTTGTCACTGGGCTGTCCAATGGTGGTTTTATGAGTTATCGCATGGCACATGATCACTCCGATCTAATTACTGCGATCGTTCCGTTTGCTGGTGTTGGTTTTAATCAATGGCCAAGTAACCCTAAGAACCCGGTTAGCATCCTTCATATTCATGGAACCAAGGACAAAACAATCAAATGGNAAGGTGGTGGAATTGGGAAGTTAAAATATCCAAGTGCAGAAGATAATTTTTCTAAGTGGAAAGCATTCAATGGCTGTAAAAAGAAGGCTAAAGTGGAGAAGGCAAATATTGATTTAGATAGAAAAGTTTCCGGAAGTGAAACGGAGATTGTTAGGTTTGAGTCCAATAATGGAAAAGTAGTTATGGAGCTATGGGAAGTTGTTAAAGGGGGNCATGTTACACCGCCGCGCTCTGCTGCGCGTGAGAGAATTATCAAGTGGATGNTAGCAAGAACTAAATAATTAGCCTTGAAATTAGGTTCAGTAAAGTGAGGGTAACTTTTTTGTTACTTCCACTGGTTTTGTGCTCGATGACGAAGTGCGTGATCAGCTAGTACAAGGGCTGTCATTGCTTCAACCATTGGGACAGCACGTGGAAGGACACATGGGTCGTGACGACCTCTGCCTCGTAGTGTTGTNTTTTTTAGGTTTTCATCAATAGTCTCTTGCTCGTGCATGATGGTGGCAACAGGTTTGAATGCTACTCGAAAGTTTAGCGTTTCACCGTTTGAAATTCCTCCTTGAACTCCGCCTGAATTATTCTGAGTTGTCCGTACTTTTCCTTTGCGGGNTCGTATAGGGTCGTTGTGTTCTTTNCCGGTAAGTAGTGTGCCTTCAAATCCAGATCCAACTTCAAAGCCTTTCGAAGCNGGTAGGCTTAGCATTGCTTTTGCTAAATCTGCTTCAAGCCGGTCAAATACCGGTTCACCCCAGCCAACAGGCAAGCCGCGAGCGACGCCTTCGATTANGCCNCCAACTGTATTNCCTGCTTTTCGAGTGCGTTCTATAAGNCGNATCATTTTNTCGGCAATTACTTTTTCAGGGCAGCGAATAATATTTGATTCNACATCTCGCATTTTAACCTTTTCATGATCGATATCAGCCGTGATTTTTTGAACCTNTTTGACATATGATAGGACTTCAACCCCAAATCGCTGTTTTAGTATTTTTTTAGCAACGGCGCCACCTGCTACCCTTGCAATTGTTTCTCGGGCGCTAGATCGTCCGCCACCTTGCCAATTTCGAATACCAAATTTTTTTTGATAAGTATAATCNGCGTGGGAAGGGCGGAATTTTGTTTTCATTTCTGAGTAGGCNTCAGGTCGATGATCTTTATTCTGAACGATCATGTGTATTGGTGTTCCAATCGTTTTCCCTTCGAATGTTCCAGATAAAATAGTTACCTTATCAGCTTCATTTCGAGGAGTGACAATCTTCGATTGACCAGGCCTNCGGCGATCGAGTTCTGGTTGNATATCTGTCTCATCCAGTTCTAGCATGGGAGGACAACCATCAAGAACTACGCCAACAGCTCCTCCATGAGACTCTCCAAAAGTTGTGATTCTAAATAAATGGCCAAAAGTATTTGGCATGGACNTATTGTGAGGGAAAACTTGTCATGTGGCAAATCCCTCGCATAAAAGGCTGGTCGGCCGGTGTGACTTTGGTAAAAGTAGACCTATGAGCGCCAACCACAGTTTACTTTATTTTTGGCCGGTATTTGTTGNTACATCTATAATTTCGATCTTCGTTAGTAGTGTTTCAGCTGCAGCGGACAGNCCTGCTTTGGGCCACTGGTTGTTTTCATTGGACCGGGTTAAGGGGGCAACAATACAAGCTGTTGTAGGGCCTGATGCTACGATTGAAGGACTTGGAAGATCTGTTAGTTTCGCCGACGCTCCATCTCCNAAGCACGTTAAATTATCTGGCAACGGTTCCAGAATTGAGGTGGCATCCAATATTTCTTCTCTCAAGATGCCNAAAGAAGCTGTTACGCTTGAGGCTTGGGTTCGTATTGATAAGCCGACACAATGGGGTGGAATTATTGGTGCACTTCAAGATAATGGAACCTATGAGAAAGGGTGGTTACTTGGTTACCAAAACAAAAACTTTTGTTTTGCTGTTAATTCTGAAGGTAGCAGTAAACTTACTTATTTGACTTCACCTTCTGAGTTTCAAATTGGACAATGGTATCATTTGGTGGGNGTCTATGATGGNGTTACTCAGAAATTATTTGTAGATGGAAAAATCGTAGCTGAGGAAACTGAGCAGAATGGCCCAATTGTTTACCCTCCTAAGGCATGGTTAGAGATTGGTGCTTATCATGATGACGATGAACTTTTTATGATGAGTGGATGTTTNCATGAAGTTCGAATGCTTGATCAAGCATGGTCTCCTGAAAAAGTTAAGTCATTATATAATGCAAAGAAATCATTGTTCCCTGAACCTGTAAAGCCAGTTGAACCTTTGGCTGTTGCGTATGGGCCTTTTGTTGATTGGATTAACCGTACCACAGCAACTATTACATGGGAACTTGATCAGTCGGGTGAGGGTAAAGTGCGTTGGGTTTCACCAAGTGGNCATTCAACAATATTAAAAGACAATAACTTGTCTAAAAGACATACTGTTATTGTGAAAAATTTAATTCGTGAAGGTGAATACACTTATCAAATAATAGGCAATAAACCATCACTGCGAAGTAAGTCATATAAGTTTGATTCTTCATTTTACTACAGACTTCCTATGGTTTCTCTTCAATCTGCTAAGNTTAATAAATCAGCTGAAATGGAATCAGCGGCTAAGCAGATGCTCAGCCTTTCAAAGTCTCGAGGTGGTTATTGTTTAGTTTTAGGGGGCGTTGACGGAAGCCTCGTTCTAGAAATGGTAAGGCAATCTGATTTTCAATTTATTCTACTTGAGGAAGATCCTGAGGTTGCCAATAGAATACGCAAAAATCTTGATCTAGCAGGTGTTTACGGTGCTCGTGCAACTGTAAAGGTGGGCAATTTAAATGAGCGAATATTTGGCCCAATGATGTTCAATTTAATTGTTTCTGAGAGACATTTATTAAAAGGAATAATCCCCAAAAATCCCGCTTCTGAGGTTTTTCGATATTTGGCCCCGGCTGGAGGTTCTTTAGTGTTTAGCAAAGGTCAGGAGTCTTCATTAATCAAAAAATGGTTTGGTAATTTAAATACTAGATTTATACGTAATGAAAAAAATGAAGCTGTTTGGTTGGTTAGTGAGAGATCTAGGTTAAAAGGTTCTGGCGATTGGACTCATCAATATGGTAACGCTCAAAATACTTCCTGTAGTGATGATGAATTGGTGAAAGGAGCTATGGGCGTTAAATGGTGGGGTGAGCCAGGCCCTCGTCCAATGCCGGATCGTGGCCCTCGAAATCCTGCACCGCTTTCAGCAGGAGGTAAGTTATATATTCAGGGTGATCGAGTTTTATTTGGCCTTGATGCATACAACGGTACTGTCTTATGGAGCCAGTCTTGTCCTGAAATGAGGCGGGCTAATATACCNAGAGACAGTAGNAATATGGTTGCGGATGATCGCGGNTTATATCTTGCGCAAGGTCGGTATTGTATCAATTTTGATGGTTCAACCGGTCAGCGGGCTAAAGTTTATTCTGTTCCAGACGCAAATACGGGTGACTATAATTGGTCTTTTCTTGCAATTGCTGATCAGACATTGGTCGGCAGTCGAGTATCAAAAGGTACAGTATATCTAGGTGACGATGGCGAATGGTATGAAAATTTTAAACCCAATGACATTAGTCGAGTCACAAGTGATCGGCTTTTTGGTGTAGATACAAAATCTGGTGATATTCGCTGGGAGTACAAGGGAGGAGCAATTATCAACTCTACAATAACCATTGGAAAAGATGATGTAATTTATTTTATTGAGAGCGCTGCAGAAGTGGCAATTGATAAAGCCGGAACTATTCAGAATATTAGTCAGCTGAAAAACCAGCGACTTGTTGCTTTAGATCTTAATTCAGGTGAGAGAAAATGGGAGCGTGATCATGATTTTTCGAAATTGCAGTACATGACTTATTTAGTTTATTCAAATGATAAATTAATTGCTACAGGTACTGACAAGGAAAAGAACTATCACACCTATGCCCTTGCTGCGACAAGGCAAGTGACAAAGAACAAAGACGGTGAGCAATCTTTTTTGCCTCCGGGCAGTCTTCTTTGGGAAGATCATCATAAGGAAGGAAAGGGGCACCATAGTGGCCATTTACAGCACCCGGTTGTTATTGGTGATACATTTTATTCGGACCAGTGGGCATTCGATCTGAAAACTGGTAAGCAAATTAGAGATGACCTTCCTGAAAGAAGGGGGTGTGGAACGATGTCGGCTAGTAAATATAGTATGTTTTATCGTCATTATTTTCATGGCATGTGGAATCTTGATACAAATGAGCGTTCGCAGTTTGAGGGTATTAGAAGTGGATGTTGGCTTGGTTTGATTCCTGCAGGAGGAATGTTGCTCGCCCCTGAAACCAGTGCTGGATGTTCTTGTACTCATTCTATTCAGACATCTGTTGGCTATCTTCCAAGAGCATTAGAGTAAATAATTTTACTAATTCTAGTTGCNGGCTAATAGCTGCTGAAGATTTCTTTCATTGATGCTTCGATTTAATATCGACCAATGTTGCAATCTAATATTTTGGTAAAACTATTTTTTTCTATTTTTATTTTGTTCTTTGTTTCTTTATCAATTTGCAAAATTATTGCTTATCTTTAATTTTTACCGATTACGTGAATTTATATTTTTTTAATGAGCGTTTTTTAATCTGCCTAATCATTGGTATATTGCCATTTTGTTTTGGGAATGATTCAGCTTCATCAGTTAATCATTGGGCTTATGTAGCTCCTGAACGACCAAAATTTTCTGAACTCAATCATTCAAACCCGATCGATCATTTTATTGCAGAGCGTTTGAAAGAAGAGGGTATGCGATTATCCAAAGAAGCTACTCCAGAAAAGCAATTGCGACGTGTATATTTGGACTTAATTGGCAGGCCACCTCAACCAGATGAGGCTCAGTCGTTTCTTTTGAATCCAACTGATCTTGAATATAATTCTATAGTAGAGCGCTTATTGGCTAGTCCTCAGTATGGAGAGAAATGGGCGCGACGATGGCTTGATCTGGCTCGCTATGCAGATTCAAATGGTTTTCAGGCCGATCAATTACGCGATAGTTGGGCTTACCGAGACTGGGTTATTGAATCATTTAATTCAGGAATGCCATTAGACAGATTCACTGTTGAACAGTTAGCGGGAGACCTTTTGCCTCAGTCAACAATTTCTCAAAAGATTGCCACTGGATTTCATCGAACCCCTGCATGCAATGTAGAAGCAGGAGTGCATCCAGAGTCAAATAGAATTAATCAGGTAATTGATAGGGTGAATACTACTGGCACAGTTTTTTTGGGGACTACTTTTGAATGTGCACAATGTCACGATCACAAATATGATCCAATCTCCATGAAAGAGTATTATCAGTTGTTTGCGTTTTTTAACAATACACCTTTAGAGGTTAAGAATACTAGTGGTGTAACTTGGGATTTTTATGGGCCTAAAATGGATTTACCACTTAGTGCTTCGAAATTAGGTCAGATTAATTCTTTGAAAGATGATTTGAAAGCGTGTGAGTTAGAGAAAAAAAGTATAAAGCGATCGCTAGGTATTGAACAAAAAGAATGGGAAAATAAGATTTTGCATACATTGAAAAATGCTCCGAAATGGGAGGTTTTTGATGTTGGCACATTTAGTGCAACAGGCGGCTCTAGTTATATAGTTAACCAAGATCAAAGTGTTTTGGTGCATGGGAAAAATCCAGATATTTCGACTTATTCAATTATAATAAAAAATCCCAAATTAGATCGTATATCTTCAGTACGATTGGAAGCGTTATTGGATGCTTCTATGAAAAAAAATGGCCCTGGCAGAAATTTTGGAATGCCCGAAAATCCTAATTTTGTTTTGAATGAATTTAGTCTTAAAGTTAACGGTGTTAAGGTAGTTTTTTCTGATGCAAAAGCATCGTTTTCTCAAGAAAAATTCGATGTTTTAGGCGCGGTTGATAATGATGTGAAATCTGGTTGGGCAATTAATCCTCAATTTGGAAAAGCTCAACAAGCTGTTTTCACTTTAAAGCAAGATCTGGTATTGGATAAAGGGGATATATTGCAGTTTCAATTGGTTCAANATCATGGAGGAGGNCGGACAATTGGCCGTTTACGTTTATCAGGCATTAAAGGCGATCATTTCANAGTAAATTTGCCAACTGAAATTCAGTCTATTTTATTAATGGATAACCGCAATGATGAGCAGGTTAATAGGTTATCTAAATATTTTGCATCAATCCATCCGAGACTTAAAGAGCTTGAAAAGCGTTTGGTTGATTTAAAGAAAAAACTGGATGATATTGATCCTGAATCGACGTTAATTATGTCTGAGATGGACACACCTCGTGAAACAAAAGTAATGATGAGAGGTAATTATTTGACTCTAGGAGACAAGGTGTCACCNGGTACACCTTCAGTTTTGCATTTATTTGATAACTCTTTGCCAAAGAACAGATTAGGTCTGGCTCAATGGTTGGTAAATCCGGAAAATCCATTAACTTCCAGAGTATTCGTCAATCGTTGGTGGGCGTCTTTTATGGGGCGAGGTATTGTAAGAACGCAAGAAGATTTTGGAACACAAGGAGAGGCTCCTNCTCATCCAGAGTTACTTGATTGGTTAGCAATTGAATTTGTTAATAAAGGTTGGTCGATGAAGTATATTCACAAATTGATTGTTACAAGTGATACTTATCGACAATCGTCTATTGTTACTAAAAGCCATTTAAATAAGGATCCTAATAATAGATTGTATGCTCGAGCTCCTCGCGTACGTATGAGTGCAGAGATGATTCGAGACTCAGCTCTGGCGACAAGTGGTTTGCTTGAGACTAAAATGTTCGGCCCACCTGTATATCCTCCTCAGCCAGATGGTATTTGGCGTCATGTTGGCCGGAATGCCCCAAAGTTTTTGCCAGCTAAAAATGAAAATCGCTTTAGGCGTGCAGTTTATGTTGTTTGGCGACGTGGTGCTCCATATGCAAGTTTTGTAAACTTTGATGCGCCTGATCGTGGTGCTTGTGTTGTTGATAGGGCTAGAACAAACACGCCGCTTCAAGCTTTGACTTTATTGAATGATCAAGCGTTCGTAGAAATGGGTTTGGCTTTTGCTGCTCGCATTCTTCAGGAACCGACATTGGTTAATGACGAGCAGAGAATTCAGTTTGCATTCCGTGTGGCATTGGCTCGGAACGCTAAACAGGTTGAAGTTGATTATCTTAAAGAGCTNCTAGCAAAGCGTGAGAATGAATTAATAAAGAATCCAAAAACTATTGATGCATTGCTGAGTGAAGCCGAGTTGGTACCGTTTAAAAATAGCAAACCAGAAGGAATTGCTAAATGGTTTACTATAGCAAATATTCTTTTAAATTTAGACGAAGCGATCACGAAAGGTTAATTAGTGACTNCACGACAGTATTATTTAAAAGAAACACGTCGCGAGTTTTTAAAATTTACCGGTACAGGTATTGGAGCATTAGGATTGGCATCAGCCTTAAATAATAATAATCTTTATGCTTCCCCAAGTACTGATTCTTTATCATTTCTTACCCCCCATTTTTTACCCAAAGCGAAGAATGTAATTTATATACATCTTGTTGGAGGGCCGTCTCATTTGGAATTATTCGATCATAAGCCGGAATTAATCAGGCGTGACGGCCAAAAATGTCCTGATCATATGTTTAAGGGTAAACAGTTGGCTTTCATTCGCGACCATCCGACACTTCTTGGTACTCGATTCAAGTATAATAAATATGGGCAAGGCGGATTGGAATTGTCAGAACATTTACCATTAATGGGTAAGATGGCTGACCATTTAGCTGTTGTGAAAACCGTTCACACCGAGCAATTTAACCATGCTCCAGCTCAGTTNTTTTTGCATACTGGTTTCGAGCGTTTTGGGCGTCCANGTATAGGTTCTTGGGTAAGTTATGGATTGGGAAGTGAAAATAGTGATTTNCCGAATTATGTAGTGCTCATCACTGGTAGTGTGGCTGGAGCTGGCAATAGTTTATGGGGTAGTGGTTTTTTGCCGACACTNCACCAAGGTGTTGAGTTTAGAAGTCAAGGTGATCCTGTTTTATTTCTTTCCAATCCAAAGGGTATAAGCGCCCANAACAAAANAGATATAATTAGCGGTATTAATTTTTTAAATGAAACTGCCTTAGCCGATATAGGAGACCCTGAAATTGCCACTCGAATATCTCAGTATGAGTTGGCGTATCGTATGCAAGCTAGTGTGCCTGAGTTAATGTCAATAAATAGTGAAACTTCTTCAACTTTAGAGGCTTACGGGGCTAAGCCNGATAGTAAAAGTTTTGCGAATAATTGCCTTTTAGCAAGGCGATTAGTAGAGAGAGGAGTTCGTTTTGTNCAATTATTTGATCAGGGGTGGGATCACCATAGTGGTCTTTTTGATAGCCTTCCAAAAAAAGCACGTCAGCTTGATCGGCCTGTTGCTGCGCTGATTGCAGATTTGCGAGAAAGAGGATTNCTTGATGAAACATTGATTGTTATTGGAGCCGAGTTTGGCCGGACCCCAATGTTACAGGGGCTGAGTAATAATAGAGCAGCTAATAATATTGGACGAGATCATCATAAAGAGGCTTACTCNATGGTTTTTGCAGGTGGGGGTATACGAGGTGGAACAAGTTATGGGGAGACAGATGAGTTAGGTTATCAAGCTNTTGAGAATCCAGTTCATGTACATGATATAAATGCAACAATTCTTCATCAGCTNGGGTTAAATCATGAGAGGCTTACTTTTAAGTATCAGGGACGTNAATTTCGCCTNACAGATGTTCATGGNGATGTTATTAATGGTATTTTGACTTAAAAANTTTNTTAAAAATGAGAAAAANAATAATTAAAATTCTTCAGTTATGTTTGCTTTTCNTNCCGGNTTTNGCTTCAGCTATAGATGTTGANATTATAGCCCATCGAGGNGCNTCTTTNGATGCTCCAGAAAATACTCTTGAGTCTGTCAATTTGGCTTGGGNTANGCAGGCTGATGCTGTTGAGGTTGATGTTTATTTGACAAAGGATGGGCAGATAGTTGCTTTTCATGATTATAATACCAAAAAGATTACTGGTGTAGACCGTAATATTGTTGATCAAACTTTTTCTGAA
>PAOJ01000049.1 GCA_002708005.1 Verrucomicrobiales bacterium
TCAGGGGATTAAGCAGCACATTGATCTCGATAGCGGAAATGATCGATGGCGCATATATCGTATTGTCCCCCAAAAATTTATTCAGCCAAAGATGCCACGCTTGGCTGAGGCGTCGGATGCAGATTTGGTTAAAATGCTAGATCACCCTAACGGATGGCACAGAAGCACAGCGACGCGGCTTTTATTTGAAAGAAAAAATCACCAGACTATTAAACCTCTTAGACACATAGTAAATCATGGGAAAAATGCCTACGGCAGAATGCATGCGCTTCATGTTTTGGCGGGAACGGAGGCCCTGGCGTTCGCTGATATACTAATAGCATATCGCGATGCATCTCCCATTGTCAGAAAAGAAGCGATTCGGTTAACTGAACATTTTCTATCTAAAAAAAAATTGACAGTAGATGCCGGGGAAAATTTTGAGACCGATTTGAGTAAAAGTCTTCTTGGTATGGCTAATGACCCCGACAACATTGTGCGATATCAGTTGTCATGGACGCTTGGTAAATTGGAAGTATATGATAAGCCAAAAATTATCTCTAAATTGTTTGAAAAAGCCGGCGATGATCCTTGGCAGCTCACAGCTTTATTAAATGCGGCAAGCGTAAATCATGAAGCTATTTTAAAGGAGCTTAAGATGAATCCAGTGTTTACCGGGCTAAGTATCAGTGAGCCTGTCTTAAGAAATCTTAAAGCTATGCAAGCTGGTCGGGTGGCTAATTTTTCTGCTTCTTCATCCAAGGGGAGCTACCGCGGGCAGCTCTTCAAACCTAGCCAAAAAGCAGATCCTGATAGAGCAAAGATCATAAAAAAATATCAATCTTCATTGGGAATACGCGGCAATGCGCAACGTGGCCGAGAGATTTTTGAGCAACGTTGTGTCGCTTGTCATCGTCTCGGTGGGGTTGGGATTAACATAGGCCCTGATTTGAAATCGATACGCGCAAATGGACCAGAGAAATTGCTTGTGAGCTTGATTGATCCCAATCGGGAAGTGGCGCCTGAATATTTAATGCAAAAAGTTTATTCAGCGAGGCAAGATGAAACAATATTAGGTGCAATAAAATTTATGAGTGATGTTGGTATTTTGATGAGGCTTCCAGATGGAAGCGATCACCAACTTGTTCGCTCTTCTGGTGATAAAATAGAATCCACAGGCTTATCGTTTATGCCTACGGGCTTGGAGTCGGGATTAAGTTTGGTTCAGATGGCAGATCTTCTAGAATGGGTGTTAAAGGCAGACTGAAATTCGCAGAGTAAATGCGAAGGGACACAGGGAGCTTGTCTAATTAAAAGATTATTAGATCTTCTGCAAAGATCGGAGTGTATTTAAATTTTCGACATCTTCATGCATATCGGGAGATTTTGGTGTTTCAAGACATGCAGGTGTATCGATAAAACGCGTGTCATTAATGATATGTTTAAAGGCAGGTTTTCCTATTAATCCATGTCCAATATGGTCATGTCGGTCAACTCTTGAGTCCAAGTCAGTTTTCGAGTCGTTTAGATGAAATGCCAGTATTTGATCTAGGCCGAGCATAGACTCAACCTCTCCTATGGCGTTATTCCAGCCTTTAGGTTTGCGAATGTCATATCCAGCTGCAAAGAAATGCGCTGTGTCTAGACATATGCCAAGCCGATCTTGTTGTTTTACATTATCGAAAATCTCTGCCAAGTGGCGGATTTGATGACCAAGGTAGGTTCCCTGGCCCGCAGTATTCTCAAGCGCAATACGAACAGAGGATTTTTTTGTTGCCTTAAAAATTTGATCAAGTGATTTGGCAATTCGCTTTATACCGGCTTCCTCCCCTTGACCAAGATGTGCGCCTGGGTGAAGAACGAGGAATGGCACGTTAAGCATGGAAGCAATTTCTATTTCCTTAACTAGTGATTCCATAGACTTTTCTAGATTGCTGCCATCAGGCCCAGCGAGATTAATTAGGTAACCAGCGTGGCCGAATACAGGTCCAACATCACCTTTTGCTAGTTCTGTGGTGAAGCGCTGGGTATCAACTTCAGATGGTAATTTTCCGAACCACTGCATATTGCTCTTCACAAAAATTTGGACACTTTCGCAATTTACGGAGCGCGCACGGTCAAATGCTTTCCAAGCACCACCAGCTGTGGACATGTGAGAGCCGAGTTTCATTTTAAAGATTGGCCATTACAGGCTAGGCGGTAGAATGCGAGGCATTCTTTAATCGGTAAAGTGCCGAGTGTTAAATGGGCTTGGCCAAGAGCGTATGAATTTTTACTCTCTTGTGGCCGAGAGATGATGTGAAAAATGAGTGACACCATAGAAAAAACTAATCAAAAATATGCTGATGATCCGTCAGTTTTTGATGAAGTGGTAGTAGGCATATTTCGCACCTCTAAAGAAGGGAAATACATATATGCTAACCAGAGATTAGCGGAATTGTACGGTTATGGATCATCCGAGGAATTGATTAAAGCGATTGGTGATATTGAAGGCCAACTTTATGTCGATCCAAATCAGCGTGAATTGTTTCTAGAGCTTATTCAAGCTCAGAGAAGAATTGAGCAATTTGAGTCGGAAATATTTCGTAAAGATGGATCACGCATTTGGATTTCAGAAACCGCTCGAGTAGTTCGTGACAAAGATAGTAAACCACTTTTTTATGAGGGGACAGTCCAAGAGATAACAGAACAGAAGCGGGCCGAACTTGAACTTCGGAGATCTCAGATATTATTTCATTCTTTGGTCGAAAACCTTCCGCAAAAGATTTTTCGCAAGGATAAAAGCGGGGAATTTGTATTTGCCAACAATGGATTCTGTAAAGAGTTAGGAAAGCCTCGTCGTGAAATTATAGGTAAAACAGACTTTGATTTTTTCCCAAACGACCTTGCTGTTAAGTACCGAGAAGATGACATTGCTATTATGGAAAAAGGTGAGTCACTGGACACGGTGGAAGAACACATTGCCGCAGATGGAGAGAAATCTTGGGTGCATGTGGTTAAGACTCCAATTTATGATGAGACTGCTAGCTGTTCTGGTGTACAGGGGATTTTTTGGGATGTAACAGAACAGAAGCGGATTGAGATGGCTTTGGCTCATGAACGGGACCTCCTTCGCACACTACTTGACAGTATTCCGGACCGCATTTATTTCAAAGATAGTAACAGTCAATTTCTTATGATTAGCCGAGCGCTGGCGCAAGATTTCGGATTAGAGAGCCCGGATGATGCTATTGGAAAAACGGACGCGGATTTCTTTAGTGCTGAACATGCTAGGTTGGCTTTAATTGACGAGAAAAGCATTCTCAAGTCGGGCCGGGCTATTATAGGTAAAACAGAAAAAGAAACCTGGAATGATGGTAGCGAAGGATGGGTTTTGACTACTAAGATGCCGATGAGATCTCCAGACGGAGCAATCATTGGTCTAGTTGGTGTTTCAAAGGACATTACTTCACTGAAGGAAGCAGAGGAAGAACTTGCAAATGCAAGAGACGATGCGCTGGAATCTGCTAAGTTTAAGTCTGAATTTCTTGCTAATACCAGCCATGAAATTCGAACGCCGATGAATGCCATTATAGGGATGACAGACCTTTTGCTTGATAGTTCGCTTAATGAACAGCAGCGAGATTTCCTGGCTACTATTCGGGAAAGTGCTAACGCCTTGCTGGGGATTATCAATGACATACTCGACTTTTCAAAAATTGAAGCGCGGAAACTGAATATTGAAAAAGTCTCGTTTGATCTTCGAGAAGTTGTTGAAAGCACAGTAGAACTTTTAGCTGAACGGGCCCAAAGCAAGGGCTTGAACTTGGTGTGCCTAATTCATGAGGATGTATGGACTAATGTAATAGGGGACTCAGGCAGGNTNCGGCAAATACTGACGAACATCATAGCCAATGCGATAAAATTTACCGAGCAAGGAGATGTAATTATTAAAGTTCAAATGGTGCGTGAGAATGCATCCAAGGTAGATCTTGTTTTTGAAATTAANGATACAGGGATTGGTATTCCTGANGAAGCTCAGGCGAGATTATTTCAACCATTTACCCAAGCAGACGGATCATTAACTCGTCGTTACGGGGGGACGGGGCTGGGGCTAACTATTTCAAAGCAACTTTCCGAAATGATGTCTGGCCGGATTAGATTCNATAGTAAGCTTGGNCAAGGCTCTACTTTCTGGATTGACCTTCCCTTTGATAAAGATACGAGGAGTGAGGAACGAAACNTACAGGATGAACTATTGATAGGATTAAACGTTTTGATTGTGGGAGATTGNGAGACAANTCGGCAAATTCTCAGTCATCAATTACGTGCATGTCGAATAAAGGTCGTAGAAGCTGAAAGTTCGAATGCCGCAATGAAATTACTCCATAAACAGGCTTCAACTAATAGCCCCTTTCAAGTAGCGATAATCGATCTTGAGGCGCTTGATTTTGANGGGCTGTCCATAGCTAATATGATTAAGGATGACCTACTCTTTTCTGAAGTAAAAATCATTCTACTTACGCCGATGGGGAAATCGGTAGACATTGATAAATATCGTGTTTCAGGAATCGATTCCTGCTTGATGAAGCCAGTAAAGCAGAGTCGATTGGTCGAGGCTATAACCCGGATTATAGTTGGAGAAAATGAAGAAATCTCATCTAACGTTATTCCTACCAAGGATAAATCCTTAAAAATTCTCGTTGCTGAAGATAATCGTGTGAACCAAAAAGTCATTCTCCTTCAATTAAAAAAGCTAGGATACGAGGCGAACGCTGTCACTAACGGGGTGGATGCCGTTGAGAGTGTCCGAAAAAAACCTTATGATGTAGTTTTAATGGACTGTCATATGCCTGAGATGAATGGGTATGAGGCTACGCGATCAATTAGGCAGATGGCTGGTCGAGCTCAACTGATTAAGATTATTGCTGTCACTGCAAATGCAGATCCTGAAGAACGCAAGAAGTGTCTCGATGGAGGTATGGATGATTATCTAATTAAGCCTATTAATATAGAAATGCTAAGCCAAGTATTGGGCGAAATAGCAAGCACAATTGGGGCAGTTCAGGGGGCAGCTAGTATTTCAGATGCAGATTCTATCGAACAAGGGCTCAAGTCTTTTGGGGATGTGGGTGTCATCATGGAGTTAATTGATTTGTTTCTTGAAGATGCCCCTGAGAAAATCCTAGAAATTAGACAGGCTATTGTTAGCGAAGATTATAATGGTGTTAGAGACGCCGCTCATTCACTGAAAGGAAGCGCTAGGAACTTGCGAGCTGAAGGGTTAGCTCAAGTTTGTGAGATGCTTGAACAGAGTGCAAAAAAAAGATTTGAGGGCTCTGCCGCCGAGGATAGATTTGGCAGAGTCGAGGCTGAGCTTAAAAAAGTAATTCATTTGTTAAAAAATAAAAAAAAAGTTTTAGCGAACTGAGCGGCCCATAATTTTTTGCCGATTTACCCATAAAATTCCTAAGCCTAAAAAGGCAATCCCTCCTATTAATTGACCTATAGGAGATCCAAATATCACTGTGGCGTTAAACCACATGAATGCCATAAAGCCATGGATTGTATGGCTAAGCCATCTAGGGCGATTTTCATAGCTTTGATTAGCCAATTTCAACCACAACAGATCACATAGCCACGTTAGAGTAAAAAAATAATTAAAATAAAGCCCTATGCTGGTTTCAACGCCAGTTATTTCAAAGGTTTGTTTTGCAGTAAACTCAAGGGCCTTCACATGGCTCCATTCGTACTTATAATGAAAGGCTGAAATGAAGTGCATGACGAAGACGGTGAAGCCAATCATCCAAATGTTAGACGCGCTAAAGAAAAATGAGCGAGGCGTATTACGTCCTTTGACACAGCCTCCAATATATGCGGCGAAGGCGATAAATGCAGTCAGGCTGATTATCCAATCTTCATCACGCATTCAATTGGCATAATGGACTGACACAGTAGTAGCGAGTTTTTTCGAAGTAGTTGGATTAACCCCTTGACGGGAAAAAATTTTAGTTCCATTAATTGCGGTGCTAAGGAGCTACAGTTTTCATTATTTATACTAATTATGAAGCCTCATTTAAAGCTTAGGGAAAATATGGTTTTGAATGATTGCTGGATAAAGGTATTTCACGGTTGTGACTCCCCTGTAAAAATTTTTCATTAATTATGAGTTCATTATTTATCATTCCGATCATCGGTGTTGTTGCGTTACTATATACCTTTTGGTTTTCAAAATGGGTGGCTAACCGAGAAGTTGGAACCGACCGGATGAAGCGTATTGCTGGCTACATTACAGAGGGGGCAATGGCGTTCTTGAAGGCCGAGTATCTTCGCTTGATATGGTTTGTGGCAATTATTGGTATTCTGCTAGCGATTACCAGTACAGGCGAAAAAACCAGTCCTCTTATAGGATTATCATTTGCAGTTGGAGCTCTATGTTCTGGGCTAGCAGGCTTCATCGGAATGAAGGTTGCCACAAATGCAAATGTGCGAACTGCTAATGCAGCGAGAACGGGCCTTAATCAGGCTCTTAATGTCGCTTTTAGGGGAGGTTCTGTAATGGGAATGGGTGTAGTTGGATTAGGGGTGTTAGGGCTTAGTCTTTTGTTTTTTTTATATCTAAATCAGGGCTGGGATATTAAAAAAGTGATCACTGTACTGACCGGATTTTCATTTGGAGCTTCCTCGATTGCTTTGTTTGCTCGAGTGGGAGGCGGTATTTATACTAAGGCGGCGGATGTAGGGGCAGACTTGGTTGGCAAGGTTGAGGCTGGCATTCCAGAGGACCATCCATTAAATCCTGCTACTATTGCGGATAATGTTGGCGATAATGTTGGCGATGTTGCCGGGATGGGAGCGGATTTATTCGAAAGTTACGTCGGATCTATGATCGCTGCGATGGTATTGGGCGCTGGGTTTGTGGCAGGGTTTAAAACAATAGAGGGATATACATTCATAAATGGGCTTGGAGCAGTTTTACTTCCTCTAATCCTTGCAGCAATTGGTATTGTAGCTTCGGTTCTTGGGACTCTCTTTGTATCTGTCAAAGAAGGAGGAGATCCAAAATCTGGCCTAACTCGAGGGGAGTTGATGGCTGCATTGCTAATGCTTGCTGGTGGTTACTTTGCTATTACAGGCATTCTTCCTGTGGAGTGGAAAGATGGCGGAAAGATCTACACTTCTATAGGTGTTTGGTATGCTAGCTTGCTGGGGCTTGCCTGTGGCTTGGCCATTGGTTTTGTCACGGAACACTATACCGGCATTCATAAAAAACCGGTTGTTGCAATTAGTGAGCAATCAGTTACTGGAGCCGCCACTAATATTATTGCCGGGATAGGAACAGGGATGAGTTCTACGTTGTGGCCTATTTTGTTCATTGCCGCAGCCATCCTTGGTGCTTTTCATTTTGCAGGATTATATGGGATTGCCATAGCTGCGGTAGGGATGCTTGCAAATACAGGGATTCAACTTGCAGTTGATGCCTATGGACCGATTGCCGATAACGCTGGAGGCGTTGCCGAAATGAGCGAGCTTCCTCCTGAAGTTCGTGAGCGCACAGATCGCCTTGATGCGGTAGGCAATACTACAGCAGCAATTGGAAAGGGGTTTGCTATTGGATCGGCAGCTCTCACAGCGTTGGCATTGTTTGCTGCATATATGGAATCGGCAGGAATCGATGCTATTAATATTTCTAATCCTAATGTTATGGCCTGTTTATTTGTGGGTGCCATGTTGCCGTTCGTTTTTAGTGCGATGGCTATTGATGCCGTAGGACGTGCTGCTATGGCAATGATTCAGGAAGTTAGGCGTCAGTTTCGTTCCATTCCAGAGCTTAATAAGGCCCTCGAAGTTATGCGCCGCAACGATGGGAAGCCCTTCGACCAGTGGTCAGCAGGAGATCAAGATATTTACCGACAGGCGGACGGTAAGCCAGAGTATGGGCGGTGTGTAAAAATTTCAACTGAGGCAGCGATCTACAGTATGGTTAAACCAGGATTAGTTGCAGTACTTGCCCCAATTATTATTGGTTTTGGTTTCAAAATTTTTCTTGATGATGGAAGTCAGGCAGCAGAGGCGCTTGGAGGGCTGCTCGCAGGCGTAACAGTTAGTGGCGTTTTGTTAGCGCTTTTTCAGGCCAATGCGGGAGGCGCTTGGGATAATGCAAAAAAAATGTTTGAGGAAGGTGACGGAGTTACGGTCGATGGGGTGCAGTATCGCAAAGGCTCTGAACCGCACAAAGCTGCCGTGGTGGGCGATACAGTGGGCGATCCGCTCAAGGATACGTCTGGTCCATCGCTCAACATTCTACTTAAGCTGATGAGCGTGATTGCACTTGTGATTGCCCCGCTTTTGATATCTGACTCCGATAAGTCAATAGATCCGCAATCCTCTGAGGCATCGGTTGTTGAGGTACAGCCAGAAATCCAGCCTTAATTCTATCAAGTGGATTACAAAATCTCATTGTGACGAAGTCTGTCGAACTACAATTCGACACAGAAATCCGCGCTGCATCGGATCCGAATTCTATTAGCCAAGCAAAGAATTTACTTGGTAAAGGGCAACTCGTTGCGATTCCTACTGAGACTGTGTACGGTTTGGCCGCTAATGCTTTTTCTGAGGAGGCTGTTGCCAGAATTTTTGATGTAAAGGGCCGGCCGGCGAATAATCCCCTTATAGTTCATGTTTCTTCAGTTGAAATGGCACAAGACTGTGTTTCTGCTTGGCCAGATGAAGCTGATATCTTGGCTGAAAACTTTTGGCCTGGGCCATTGTCAATGATCTTGCCGAAGTCTGAGAAGATTTCCAATATTGTAACAGCTGGAGGCCTTACAGTTGCGGTGCGCTGCCCGTCACATTCAATAATGAAAGATATTTTGGGGCAATGTGGATTTCCTCTGGCAGCTCCTAGTGCAAATCTTTCTAATCGAGTATCCCCAACCAAGGCAGAATATGTTGCTGACCAACTTAGTGGCCGAATACCTCTTATTCTAGACGGAGGAGCATGCCAAATTGGTATAGAATCTACAGTGATAGATTTAACTGGCCAGACACCAACAATTTTGCGTTTAGGATTGATCAGTCAGGATCATTTGCAGGAAGTCTTAGGAGACGTTCGGGTGGCCGCTTTTGAGAATGAGGCTAACGAAATGCTTAAAAGCCCTGGTCAGCTTCAGTCTCATTATTCACCCAGAGCAAAGGTAATAATAGGAGAGGGATCTTGGGAAGATTTGTTAAACAAGTTGAATAAGAATACTCATGTAATTGCATGTGAATCAGTTCCAAATAATTGGAGTCCAGATACATGGCATGAAATGCCAAAAACAGTGCGAGGTTATGCAAAGAAAATTTACGAAACTTTGAATCGCTGTGATCAAGCTAATGCAGAGTCAATATTGATTCAGCCTCTTCCGCTAGAAAGTGAGTGGGATGCAGTTCGAGACCGGTTGTCTAGGGCAAGTATTAATTAATTATAAGGTCAAAAAAGAACGGGCGCTTATTAAAGCGCCCGTCAACCCAAACAACCAAACCAACCTCCTATGACTTAAAAGGTATTTCTAACTCTCATTAAATTTGGTGAATAATCAAAATGCACCGATTCCAACATCAGACAGGATAGATGCATTAGATGTTCATTTTTTTTTGAATTAAATTAACAGATAATAGAATTACTGACGCTCATACTCCCCCTTACTTGATTTTTTCAAGACGGTGAATCCTGCATTTTTTGCGTCGCTAATAGATAGAGGCTTAAGGTATGTAGGAGTATTAAAGGTAGAAATGATTTTTTCTACTGGCCTTTTGCAGGCAGGGCATTTTTCAAGCGGCTTAGCAGAGACTGGGCGCCGAAGTGTGAAGCCTGGGCCTCCACATGGTTTGCAGTCGCCTTTTCCATCGCAAAGTTCGTATTCGTATATAGGCATTTCTGCGGGAGAGCCAAACTACCACTAAACCCAGCGCTTGGCCAAGTGCGGTATAGTAAGTAAATTTGCCACATGAGTATTGTTCGTATCCTAGTAGATGGATACAGTCTCCTGCATCACTGGCCGGAAATTGCGCCAGGCAAGCCTCGTCATTCGTTTTATGCACGAGATGCCTTGGTATCGATATTGACTCAGTATCAAGATGCATGTGGGACTCCAATTTCTGTTATTTTTGACGGAGGCGGAGCACCTGCGGGCACTCCAAAAACCGAGACTGTAAAAAATGGAATAGAGGTTTTGTTTTCGAAAAAAGGCCAGACTGCAGATCAAGTTATTGAGCGGGTGGCTCACTTAATGAAGCCTTACGGGGAAGTAATCGCAGTCACAAATGATTATGCTGAGCGCGAGACAGTGATTAGCCTTGGAGGCTCGGCATGTAGCTGTGAGAATTTTATTCTCATGATAAATGAAAGTTTGAATGAAATGGAAAATTTATTAAAGAGTTCAAACCAAAGCCAATTTAGAAAATATAAAAAAAATACTCAGTAAAAGTAATATGAGCAAAGTAAGAATTGAGAGAGATACAATGGGGGAAGTTGAGGTTCCAATTGAAAAATATTGGGGGGCTCAAACTCAACGCAGCATAGAAAATTTTCCGATTGGAAATGATGTCATGCCGCTTCAACTGGTACGAGCCCTAGGAATACAAAAAAAATCTGCAGCTTTAGCTAATATTTCACTGGGCAAATTAGATGAGAAAATTGGTCGAGCTATTGTTGAGGCCGCTCAGGAAATTGTTGATGGTAAATTTGACGACAATTTCCCGTTGGTTGTATGGCAAACCGGTTCAGGCACACAGTCTAACATGAATGCTAACGAAGTAATCGCGAATCGAGCAAATGAATTGTTAGGAGGTAAATTAGGGGAAAAATCGAGTGTCCATCCGAATGACCATGTAAATAGGAGCCAGTCCTCAAATGATACTTTTCCAGCCGCAATGCACATATCAGCGGTAATTGAAATCGAGGATAAGCTTTTACCCTCCCTAATACATTTTAAAGAAGCAATGGAGAAAAAAGCTGAGGCTTTCTCTAAAATAATCAAAATTGGAAGAACACATACGCAAGATGCAACTCCTTTAACATTAGGGCAGGAGTTTTCTGGCTACGCAGCCCAGATTGATGCTTCTATTTCAGGCATTAAGAATACTCTTCCTGATTTGCTTCAATTAGCTCAAGGGGGAACAGCTGTGGGAACTGGGCTCAATGCGCCAATAGGTTTTGCTGAAAAGTTTGCAGAGGAAGTTAGTAGCTTGACGGGTAAATCTTTTACAACAATGCCTAATAAGTTTTCAGGATTAGCCGCCCATGATGCCTTGGTGGCGCTTTCTGGGGCATTGAATGTTATTGCTGTTGCTGTAATGAAGATTGCCAATGATATTCGTTTTTTAGGGTCAGGCCCTCGAAGTGGAATAGGAGAATTAAATCTTCCGGCTAATGAACCAGGATCTTCAATTATGCCAGGAAAAATAAATCCTACGCAGTGCGAAGCTTTGACGATGGTTGCTGCAGAAGTAATGGGTAATCATGTGGCTGTAAGTATAGGAGGCAGCAATGGCCATTTTGAACTAAATGTTTTTAAGCCAATGATAGCTTTTAATGTTTTAAGATCGGCACAATTGCTTGCAGATGCGTGCCGAAGTTTTACAGATAGATGTGTTTCTGGTATTGAACCTAACCTCGAGCGGATTGAAGCCTTGATGGCGAGTTCTTTGATGTTGGTTACGGCTTTGAATCCACATATTGGCTACGATAATGCTGCAAAGGTTGCAAAAAAAGCTTATGCGGAAGGGAGTACATTAAAAGAAGCAGCAATCAGTTTAGATCTCTTAACCGCAGAACAATATGACGAGTGGGTACAGCCAGGAAACATGATCACACCTAAATGATTGTAGGAATACAAAAGGCAAACAAGATGTGCGTCCTGTTTGCAGATTTAATTTAAGTTCTTTTAAAAAAACGCCACTTGGCCAAGTGCAGCTTTAGCTATAGCTTTGTTTGAGCATGTACGTTGGAATCCGAATCTTATTAGTCACTTTTGGAGTCTTTTGTTTTTCTGAGTCAAGCATTGGTAAGCAAACCAAGCCCAATGTCATATTAATTTATATTGATGATTATGGTTGGCGTGACGTTGGATTCAATGGCTCTAAATATTACGAGACCCCCAATGCTGATAGAATTGCTCGTGAAGGAGTAAACTTTCGAAACGCATATTCTAATGCGCCGAATTGTGCTCCTAGCCGAGCTTCTCTCATGAGTGGCCTTTATTCACCGCGACATGGCATATATACCGTGGCCAACGCGGATCGAGGAAAGGCAGCTTATCGTAAAATTATTCCTATAAAAAATACGACAGTTTTGAGGAATGAGTTTATCACTTTGGCCGAGGCCCTCAGAGCAGGAGGATATAAAACTGCAACTATTGGTAAATGGCATTTAGGAAAAGATCCTACGACTCAAGGATTTGATATTAATATTGCAGGAAGAGAATGGGGGAGTCCAAGTGGCGGCGGTTACCATAGCCCATACAAATATCCTAATCTGGTAAACACCAAAAAAGGCGAGTACCTGACGGATCGTTTAGGAAACGAGGCTGCTAATTTTATTGAAGCAAACAAAAACAATCCGTTTTTTTTATACCTTACCCACTATGCGGTACATACACCGATTCAAGCAAAGTCAATGCTAGCCGCTAAATATGAAAAGAAAAAAAGCTTGGATCAACAAGCTAATGCCAAATACGCCGCAATGATCGAAAGCATGGACGACAGTGTAGGAACTGTACTGGAGACGCTTGATCGGTTGGATCTTGCTGCAAATACTATCATCATATTTACTTCTGATAATGGTGGACATGGTGGGATTACTTCAAACGCACCATTACGCGGCTCGAAAGGCATGCTTTATGAGGGAGGCATAAGAGTGCCTATGGCCATTCGCTGGCCTGGTGTTGTAATACCAGGGACTATTTGTGAGGAGCCAGTAATAGGTATCGATTTGTATCCGACTTTACTAGAGGCAACTCAAACTAATCGCCCATCAAATGTTCGATTAGATGGCACAAGTCTGATGCCTCTTTTAAAGAATGCTAAAGCTAAACTATTTCGGCAGGCAATATACTGGCACTTTCCGGCTTATTTGCAGGGNTATACTAGGCGGCATGGCCCATTCCGGACTACACCTTGTGGTGCTGTTAGAATGGGGGACTGGAAATTAATCGAATACTTTGAGAGCGGGGCGTTAGAGCTTTATAATCTTACAAATGATTTAGGTGAAAAGAAAAACTTAGCNAAAACAGAGACCGAACGACTNACTCAATTGCACACTATGTTAAAAGCTTGGAGATTGTCTACCAATGCTCCTGTGCCAAAGGAAAAGAATCCAAAGTTTGATCCTGTTGCCTATAGTAAAACTTTTAAAAANGATTAAATTCTCCAGGCAGAGTGATAATTTTGTTCATTGAAAGAGGAGCAAAATTAGATTCGAAAGATTCACTTAGGAACTCAGCTTCCTTTGTATTAGAGCAAATTGCGAAGACTGTGGATCCGCTTCCACACATTAGTGCGCATTCTGCGCCATGATTCAAAGCGTATTCCTTGATTATTTTTATCAATGGGAATTTGTTAAAAACGGGTAATTCTAGGGAGTTGTATAATTTTCCATAGGCTTCATTGAGGGAGCCTTTTTTCAAAGCTAAGACCAAGTCGTTTGCTTGATCAAGCGGCCGATTCTTTGCGGCGGGAAAATTGGATAACTTTTTATAGGCCCACGGCGTGGATATGCCAAATTGCGGTCGAACTAATAGGAGGGATTTGCCTTCAAGTAGATTAAGTTTACCAACCGGGTTAATGGTCTCACCTCTTCCCTTTGCAATTGCTGGGTGATTTTGCATAAAGAAAGGAACATCACTCCCCAAACTGCATGCTATTTCTTGTAGTGTTGAATTATTAAGTGCTTGGCCGTGTAGTTTATTCAAGGCAAGTAGAGTCCCAGCTGCATTTCCGCTGCCGCCACCTAACCCAGCTTCAGCAGGAATATTTTTTTCAAGATTAATGCGAATTCCACCTGATATTTGAGCTTTCGCCTTAAATTGTTCTGCTGCCTTATATGCAAGATTTTTAGAGTCATTAGGGATGCTAGCCTTATTGCATTTAAGCTCAATACCTGTTCTTGTGAGCTCAATTTTCAGCTTATCAAAAAGAGGAACAGGCATCATTAGCATTTCCAATTCGTGAAACCCATCTGCTCGATGCCCGACTACATTGAGGAGTAGGTTTATCTTACAGTGAGTTTTTAGAGTGAGTTTCAAGTCACAAAAAAAGCGCCAGCCGTAGGGCGGGCGCCGAGTAAATTGTTAGAATATTGTTTTTTAGTGATCAAAAACCTTGAATCTGCTTCCTGGTAAAAACGGAGCAACATCTCCTCCTCCAAATCCAATAGCTGAATTTGGATGAAAAATCCCATCGTCCCATAGGCCAGGAGTATAGCTAGCAGGGAAAAGTGCATCATCTGGTAAAACCATTCCTCCCCATGGATAATCCAGTGTAGCGACCGATGGATCTGGATAAACCGTGGCGCCCTGTAGCCAAGGTTCGTAATCGGGTGTTGGAATGGCAAAAGTTACAATCTCAGCAAAGCCGATTGCCGTGCGAGCCATTGTGCGGCTAAATCCACGCACTACACCTGTTGTGTAAGCGTGTTGTGGCCCGTCCCAAAGTGCTGTTTGTTCAACAGAACGACTGAATTCACCTAAACGTGTAAACTCAGTGAAATTGCGGACTCCTCGCCCCAACTTGTTTTCTGGTCCAGCACAGCCTACAGAGAGGATAGTAATTAGGGTTGCTAGAGCAGTTGTTTTTGCAATTTTTAGCATTGTTAAGATAAAAAAGTGAAAGGCAGATTAGTAAAAAAATGATCGCTGTAAAGACTTTTGGAGTTATTTTTTATCCTCTTTAACCTGATCCGAGTCTATTGTTTCTGCTTCTTTTTCGAGTTGTTTCTCACGNTTTTTGTCTCTGCGGTACCATATCCAAGCAATTAATACGCTCAATTCGTAAAAAAGCTGCATAGGTAAAGCCATTAAAACTTGTGTGACGATATCCGGAGGCGTGAGTACGGAAGCCAGCACAAGATTGATGACTACCCAGTACATACGGAATTTTGAAAGTTTTTTATAGTCAAGAACCCCGATTTTAACCAAAAGAAGAATGATGACGGGTAATTCAAAGGCGAGACCCATNCCAATCATAAATTTACAGACAAATTTGATATAATCTTCGGCTCTCCACATATCAGCACCGAATTGCAGCCATTGCGCAAAAAGCGCAGCAGTGCTAAGTGCTATTTTCATAAGTAAGAAGTAGCAGAAGGCTGCGCCACAAAAGAACAATCCTCCGCCAATAATTACCGATATAGTGAGGTATTTTTTTTCTTTTTGACGTAAGGCAGGAAAAATGAATTGCCCAAGAAAAAATAGAATAAACGGAAGAGCAACCATAATGCCTCCGTAAAACGCCATCTGAAGAGCAACAAGGAATCCGCTTAGCGGGCTCATAGATTTAAGCTCGGGACCTGCCCTTGATGATTTGTCAGAGGCAAATACGGCATTAGTTTCTGGCTGCAAGAGTAATTGTAATTTGCCGCCTTGTACTGTGGGAGTGAGATTGAATGATTGAGGCTCGATGTTATTAGTCAGATCGAGCATTCGATAAGCTTCATCTAATAAATTAGTCTCTACAGGCAATCGTAAGACTTCACGGTCTGTTAGCCTAATAAGGATCTCACTTTTATTTTCAGCGAGTAGAGAATCTTTTCTGTTTTCGGTTAGGAATTGTTTTGCCTCATTGAGAGGGCGAGAAAGGAAGTCAACAATGATTGGGGCGCCTGCCAAACAGGCCACCATAGCNACTCCTAATGCCGCAACACATCNGATAAGCACCCAACGTAAATCCTCCATGTGTTCAAGGAACGATTTAATGGGGCCTCCATATTCGCTGCCGTCTTCATCAAGATCGGGAGANTCGTCGTCGACACCTCCATTTCCGCCCGTACGAGGAACAGGGACAGGAGAATTAGTCGATTGAAAATCATCTCCCTGATACTCCTCATGCGCATTTTGATATGGGTCATCATGGTGTTCTTCATATCCATGATGATCTTCATGTTCGTAATCATGATGGTAAGGGTCATCATGATGCCACTCCTGNTCCGCAGAATCTTCNTGGTTTTCGNGGTCGTCNAAAGATTGTGATGAGGCGACATTTTCTTTGCCGTCAAGAGAAGAGGAAGGCTGAGTCTGGTCAAACTCCTCGCCTTTAGCATCGCCCCCATTGNGCGGGGTCGAATGCTTTTGCTTTGTTTGCTCTTGGGAAGAATCGGGGCTATCCGCTTGGCTGTCGGAATTATCTCCCGGCGCCGAAGAGGTGCCCTCAGGTTCTTTGGGCATGATTCAAGGCAAATTTTTTACCGAAGGCTTTAAAACTTTTAGGCGTCCTTTTTGGAATCGCTGCCTTCAGGCTTTTCTGCCGTTTCCTCTGCGAGCTGTGTGGCAGGAGGAGGGTCATAAGTAGGAGTGTCATCCATAGCTCTCTCGAGTTCGTCGTTAACGCCTCGAGATGCTTTCTTGAATTCCTTTATCCCTTGTCCCATGCCTTTAGCTAGCTCAGGTAGTTTTTTGGCTCCAAAAAGAACCAGAACGACGGCGAGAATCAGGATGATTTCCCATGGGCCAAGCCCACCGAATGCCAGTTGAAGATGAGTTGTCATATCTATTCAGAAAGGCCAGAGAACCTAGCCTTATTTTTTTTGTTGTAAAGAGCCAACTCCCGATTAATGGGTTGGTNGGGGTTATTAGGTGCCCGGTTTGGGCGTTAATAGCACAAATTCGCTGCGTCGGTTAAGGCGATAGGCTGTTTCTGTCAGGTTTGGATCGGCTGGCCGATCTTCACCAAAAGTCATTGTTCGTATTCTGTCAGGAGATATNCCTTTTTCCACTAAAATGTCNCGAATGGTTAGAGCCCTTCGCTCTCCAAGAGCACGATTGTATTCTTCAGTTCCGCGTTCGTCACAGTGCCCCTCCACTAAAATTTTATTTTTTGGGCTATTAGAAAGGGCNTCAGCGACGGCTGTNACTTTGTCTGAATCTCCTNCTTCAGGTTCGGTCCGNTCAAATCCAAAGTAAACAGTTTGAGTTGCAAATATATNCCGATCCATCAATAAGTTTTCAAAACTCTCAAGCCCACTTAGTTCTTCAACATTTCCTTCACGGGAAACGACCGCTCCCTGATTTTCAATTTTTCCACTNTTATTATTTGCCAATAGATTNTTNTTACCAACTATTCCGCCTTGTGATTTCGGAAGATAAGAGTTNCCTTTTGGAGTTTTTTTGCATCCTATTGAGAAAAGAAANANAACAGCCGACAAAAACAGAATTATGTGATNTGTGGGCTTCATTTAGAAAAATGGTGGAGAACTAATTTCCAGGCTTCGGTGTTAGGAGGACAAATTCACCGCGACGATTAGCCTGAAAAGCATCTTCAGTAAAACCAGGGTCGGCAGGGCGATCTTCGCCAAGGCTCATTGTGCGAATTCGATCTCCGCTGACACCCAATTCTACCAATCGATCACGAACACTTAAGGCGCGTCGTTCTCCTAGAGCACGGTTGTATTCTTCAGTTCCGCGTTCATCACAGTGACCTTCTATTAAAATTTTGTTTTGTGGAGCTTGGGAAAGGGCATCTGCAACAGCGCTTACTTTAGGTGAGTCGTCTGGATGAACTTCAGAACGGTCAAAACCAAAGTAAACAGTCTGAGCAGAGAATGCTTCACGATTCATGAGCATGTTTTCGAATTCATCTAGGCCTGCAAGTCCAATATTGCCATCGCCATCAACACTCACAACGTCTCCTCCAGTGCCAACAGTTCCGCCGGCAGTAGTATCAAGCAAGTTGCCGTTCCCTGCTACGGCTGATCCTCCGCCGGGGATTTGTGTAATATTTTTTGGGCCGTGCTTGCAACCAACGGACAGGGTTACGGCGAGTGCGATAAGGGTTAAACTAGCGAATTTCACAAGGGTTATTTTCGTTCAGTTTTATTCAGTTAATTGCTCCATGCTGCCTGAGAGCAATTTCCCTGAAATCTTCTTGGGAGAGTCTTTACTCGTTTAGTTGGTACGTCAAGTACTGATAAGACGCGTTTCCCACTTGAGCGATTAGTAAAAATTAGAGTACGTGAGTTAAGCGCCCAAGAAGGATCCTCTCCTGATGCGACTACTTTTGCCTTTCCGCCGCTTGGTTCAACTATACATATATCAAAACTGCCCCCTCTCTGTGTTGTAAAAGCAATAGCCTTGCCGTCGGGAGACCAGTCTGGCTCGGTGGCGTTAGAAGCATAGATGGTTTTAATTCGAGACATAGCACCGCCATTGGCGGGGATTTTGTATAGGCCAGATCTTCCGGAAACACGGGAGACAAAACAGATGAAGCGGCCATCTGGGGACCAGCATGGAGAGGATTCAGCTGCTTTTGTTGTTGTTAGTCGTCTTAAACCAGAACCGTTTACATTTGCTACCCAAATATCAGGGCTCCCTGCTTTACTAAGTACCATGGCGACTCGACGGCCATCTGGGGAAACACTAGGGCTGATATTTGATCCTGAGTATCGAGCTACAATTCTGCGTTGTCCCGTTCGAATGTTATGAGAGTAGATATCTGGATTATTTTTAAGATATGAGTAGTAGAACAAAGACCCTCCATCTGGGGACCAGTCTGGGCCAGCAGATATTGATTTGTCTCGGGTTAGCTGTTTTGCGTTAAAGCCATCAAAATCTGCAACATGAATCTCTGTGTTGCGGCCATGAAATTGACGGAAAGCTATTTTACTAAGGCCAATTCCTGGAGAGCCAGTTATTGATTCTACAACATTATTTGCGAATGTGTGACCTTGCATGCGAAGGTTTCCGCCCTGATACCGTTTATTCAGAATGAATCCACGTTTTAGTTGGTCATATACAGCGCCAGAGACTCCCGCGTTATTGCTCCCTTTAATAATGAACTGCGCTTTGGTTTTATCTACGAATTCAAATCCTTGAACAAAAAGATCAAACTTCAAGAGAGATAGGATTTCGCCGGTGAAACCTTCAATATAGACTGGAATTGCTTTAACTTCTCCAGAGTCAAAAATATCTACATCTATAACCTTTTGCGATTGGCCAAGATTCTTGCCGAGGCTAAACAAGGCGAATAGAACCGAAAGTGAATAACGTAGTGATTTACTCATTTAAAACTGCGTGAATTAAAATTTAGAGTGAAAGTTTTTTGTGCCCCACTAATTGCTTTGGGAAACGGACCGATATGCTTTACACGGTCAAGTGACTTTTGTACGGAAAGATCCCAACTGTTTACGCCTGAGCCATTTACAATTCGGGCTGATAATACATTTCCGCTACGAGCGATTACAATGCGCACCTTAACCACTGGGTCCCCAGAAATTGCGCCAGGGTGAAAAGTGGCATCCATGTACTTTCGGCGGATAAGTGATTCGTAATTTGCAGCGGCAAGGCGCCCAAGAGGCGCATTGACAGCAGTATGGCCAGATAGGTTAGAATCTAGCCTTTTAAGAGATTTGTTAAGGGCCTGTTGGCGAATATTCTCAGCCTTGCGAGCTCGTTCCGCGGCTTCTTGCTGCGCTTTTGCCTTACTTGAATCTGGTCGGCGGATTGTAGGTTTTAGATTAACCTTAATTTTTGGTTTAGGTTTTGTGATTTTAACCGGTTTAGGTTTTGGCGGAGTCGGCTTAGGTTTAGGTTTCGTGATTTTAACCGGTTTAGGTTTTGGTGGAGTTGGCTTAGGTTTAGGTTTCGTGATTTTAACCGGTTTAGGTTTTGGCGGAGT
>PAOJ01000050.1 GCA_002708005.1 Verrucomicrobiales bacterium
TAAATTCCATAAGAAAGAAATTAGATACAAGTGTTTTAGCCAGTTCTGAAATTATCCCTTTTTCATCTAAAACAGGAGAAGGATTGACTGATCTCAAAAAAAGCATCTTATCAGCTTTAAAAACATTACCAGAACGTAAAGAGGAAGCCCCAACGCGACTTTTAGTTGATAGATCTTTTTCACTTAAAGGAATGGGTACTGTTGTAACTGGAACTCTCACTGGAAATCCACTACTTATAAACGACAGTATCGGAGTTTATCCTCCTGGAAAAAAATCTAGAATCAGAAGCTTACATAATCACAACCATTCAAGTGATAAGCTAACAACAGGATTAAGAGCAGCAGTAAACTTGACTGATATACCGCAGTCCGAGGTTAAAAGAGGATCAGTTCTTGCTAGTCCAGAGTATTTAATTCCCGTTTTAACTTTGGATATAATTTTGGAATGCTCCTCGCGTTTTGCCTTAGATTCAAAGCCATTAAAAACCAACTCAATTGTTCGAATACATCATGGAACAGCAAATACTGAAGCCAGAATTATTTTATTAGACACAAAAACCATTATACCCGGCCAACGAGCTTTAGCACAATTGCGACTCAGTAAAGCAGTCAGCATTTGGCTGGGAGATCGAATACTCATTAGAAATTGGCAGGGCAATAAAACATTAGCTGGCGGACTTGTGTTAAATATTGGAAATAAAAAAACACAAATTACTGAAAGAATTAAAAAAACACTCAAAATTAAAACCAGATTTCCAGACTCAGCAATAATTTGGGCTTATACTCAGATAGAACTAGAAAAAATTTTAAGATTAGATCACTTAATTAGACCTTCCAGTTTTACAAAGTCAGAACGCAATCAAGCAATTTCTCATTTAGTTAAAAAAAATAACATATACCTATTTAGCGACTGGGTTTTATCCAACAAGTTTTGGAATACATTAGTTGAAAAGGTTTCCAGATCTGTAGACAAAATCCATATTGATAATCCAGCTTCCTCCGGCATGCCAGAGGAGAGTTTATCTGAGTTACTCAATCATAAATTTGACTATGAACAGCTTGAAAAATTACTAGGCGAACTTTGTTTGCAGTATAACTTTATTCGTCATGGAGGATATATTGCGCGAAAAACACATGCTCGTGATCAATCAGATAATCTTCGTGATGAAAAAGAACGAATACAGCTATCTATGAAAGAGTCCGGAGTTTTAACTCGGTCGCAATTAATAGAAGATAATTTAAGTACACAGGCACTCCGATTTTTAATTGAATCAGGAGACATATTATCCATCAATGACGAGATCTTTATGAGCGCAATGAAATATGGTAGCTGCAAACTAGCTGTAAAGATGCATCTCAGAGGGCATGGTAAGGCTACTGTTAGTGAGCTTAAAAAAGTTATGAATACCTCACGAAAAATTGCTGTGCCTGTTTTAGAAAAAATGGATAGTGACGGAATAACATCTAGACAGGGGGACTACAGGGTTTTGTGTTAATAAATGAATTAATATTTACCTTCAAAACAGCAGGTTTTTCACCGCTTGATGTATTCCATAAGCTGGACCGACCAAACTAATCTCATCAATATTAAACTTATCCTTAGGCTTAACGCTTAAGAAGTCGAATTGACAACATAATTTGTATCGCTATGCTTCCCCTCCTGTTATTGCGGGTGTAGTTCAATGGTAGAACGGAAGCCTTCCAAGCTTCATGTGAGGGTTCGATTCCCTTCACCCGCTCCACTTATCAAATCTCCTTCTAAATAGCTCACACTTAAATCCTGTAGTTTCAGTCACAATATTTGCTAACTATAATGGAGACTGTTATTTTTTNTNAGGGGTTAAATGTAAAAACGCCCCNTCTCAAGGATGTTTTTTAATATGAAGAAAATTTCTTTAATATTTTTAGCTGTTATTTCAGCTAATTTGAATGCTGCGGAGCTACCTAAACCTCAGTCTGTAAAAATACAAGCTGCTTCAGATGAAGGAATGCGAGCCATGCAGGGTTTCAAGCTTGCTGAAGGCTTAAAAGTTGATTTGATCGCGGCAGAACCATTACTCGCAAATCCGGTTGCATTCGATATTGATGAAAAAGGTAATTTTTATGTCGTAGAAACTTTTCGCCTACACAAAGGAGTAACAGATATTCGCCAGCACATGAACTGGCTTGATGAAGAATTAGCGTCTCAAAGTGTTGAGGATATGCGTGAAATGTTTCACCGCTACAAAGTAAAAGGCCTCACGGATTTCTCGGATCGTGTTCGTTTATTAATCGACACCAATAATGATGGGCTACTTGATAAAGGCACAGTTTTTGCAGATGGTTTTAATGATGAAGTTGACGGTCTAGCTGCGGGAGTACTCGCGCACGATGGAAAAGTATGGCTCACAAACATTCCCAACTTGTGGCTTCTTGAAGACAAAGATGGAGATGGCAAAGCAGAAAAGCGTCGTAGTTTGGCCAACGGGTTTGGAGTTCGCGTTGGATTTCTAGGCCATGATCTTCATGGGCTAGAAATTGGTCCAGATGGGAGAATGTACTTTAGTCTTGGCGATCGAGGAGCGTCTGTAACGACCCTAGAAGGCACAAAACTACATACTCCCGAATACGGCACAATTTACCGCTGTGAACTAGACGGCTCTAAGCTAGAGATATATCACTCTGGTCTTCGCAACCCCCAAGAACTGGCATTTGATCAATACGGCAATTTATTTACAGGCGATAATAATTCTGACGGAGGAGACCCCGCAAGGTGGGTCAATGCCATTGAAGGGGGCGATAGTGGGTGGCGTATTGGATGGCAATTTCTCAATAGCGCACCTTGGACTACGCGACGCGGCCCTTGGCTTGACGAACGCATGTGTTTTCCTGACGGAAAAGCCGCACACCGCATCCCTCCTATAGCAAACATTGGTAATGGCCCTTCTGGTCTGACTTACTATCCTGGATCTGGATTTGGCAATCGCTTTAAAGACACATTTCTTATGTGTGATTTTAAAGGGTCCCCTTCCCTTAGCGGTATTCTTGCTATTAAAAACAAAATTCAAGGAGCCCACTTTGAAGTTGAAAAAACAAATAAAGTTATTTGGAACTCATTAATTACTGACGTCGAATTTGGATATGATGGCAATATTTATGTATCCGACTGGGTCAATGGTTGGGGCATGACTGGTAAAGGGCGAATTTATCGAATTTCTAATAACCAAAAGGACAACACAGCCGATAATGTTAGAAACCTTTTTCAAAATGGATTTGAAAAAATTGATGATAATAGACTGATCGAATTCCTTGGTCATATCGACATGCGAGTCCGGCTTGCATCGCAATTTGAATTAGTTAAACGCAATAAAATAGAAGCACTTGTGGATATTGCTAAGGAATCAAATCATCAACTTGCACGATTGCATGCTATTTGGGGCATCGGCCAAATTAGTCGCCGGACTAAAGAAGCAATAAATTCATTACTGCCTCTGCTCAATGATCAGGATTCCGAAGTCAGAACACAAACAGCTAAAGTAATAGGAGATGCTAAAAATGATTTGGCCCTAACTAAAGTAATACCATTACTTGCTGACGAAAATGCTCGAGTTCGCACTCAAGCTGCAATCGCATTAAGTAAGCTAGACAAAGGAGCAAACAAAGAAGTCCTTAGCATGCTCGAAAAAAACAATGGTACTGATCCTATTGTTCAACACGCCGGAATCTTGGTTTTAACCAATCACTCAAGCCCAGAAGAATTGGCTAATCTTTCGAACTCCGATTCTGTAGCAATCAAAACCGCTGCCGTTGTGGCTCTTCGCCGCCAAAACAGAAAAGAAGCGGCCGCTTTTCTCGATGATAGTAACAACGAAATTCAACTCGAAGCTGCCCGCGCAATTGCAGATGAGCATATACAGCCCGCAATGCTACCACTCGCTAATTTATCAAAGCACAATGACCTTTCTAAGCCGGTAATGCGACGCGTGTTAAATGCAAACTATCGCCTAGCAAGAGCAGAACCTCTCGCGATTATTGCAGCAGACAAAAACCATTCAGAACTAGCCCGAAGCGAAGCATTAAACCTGCTTGCTGCATGGAAGAATCCCTCCGGGCGCGACCGCATCAGTGGCTTATGGAGACCTATTGCCACAAGAGATAATTCCCTAGCTTCCGCTGCACTTATAGACAAAATCGACTCTATTTTACGAAGTAATGACGGGCTCGTAAGAGCCGAGGCTATCGGCGCAGCAAGCAAACTAAAATTGACACAGGCTGGCCCTGCCCTGCTGACAATCTTAAAAGATGAAAATGCTGGAAAAGCTCGCGTACAGGCACTTAAAGCACTTGGTGAAATAGAATCTAATGAACTTGGTGCTGCTGTATCATATGCAAATAACACCAATGTCACTTCCTTAAGAAGCGAAGCCACTCGTCTTGCTCCTAAGGTTAAACCCGTCGGCGCTANTTCTAAACTTGAATCTGTTTTAACTAAAGGCAGCATACAAGAACAGCAAAGCGCCCTTATTGCTTTGGGTGAATTAAAAGATTCTTCTGCCGACAAAATACTCTCAGAATGGCTCGATAAGTTAATTGAAAAAAAAGTCCCCGCCGCATTGAAACTCGAACTTCTTGAGGCGGCCGCTAAACGTAGCAACGAAAATATAAAAGCCAAATTAAAGACTTTTAATGAAAGCCGACCTGACCCTCGACAAAACTTTTTTGCACTGGAACCATATTCAGAAACACTTGAAGGCGGCAACGAAGAGAACGGTAAAAAAGTGTTTTATGAAAACGTCGCGCTTAGTTGCGTAAGATGCCATGTAATTAATGGTCAAGGAGGGGAAGTTGGACCAGTACTCGACGGTATAGGTGCAAAAGTTGATCGAAGATACCTCCTTGAATCAATAGTTAATCCAAGCGCAGCTATAGCAAAGGGTTATGATTTTTTTCTTATTACTTTAAAAAATGGACAAGGCTATGCGGGGATTATTAAAAGCGAAACCGACAAAGAAGTAATTATAAACTCTCCTGAAGACGGTATAGTAACTGTTAAGACTACGGATATTAAAGAGCGCATTAAAGGACCAAGCGGCATGCCAGCTGGTTTACAAATGGTGATTTCAAAAAGTGAATTACGAGATTTGATAGAGTTTCTTGCTCAACAAAAAAAACCAGCAAAGAAGCCGTAACAANNAATTAATGAATTTTTAATTCATTGGTTTTCTGTANTGNTNTTTAAAATCTACATNTATCTGAAACTTTAATTTATTTCCGTTTTTTGTTTCTNGNCCCCTGTTCTTCCGTTATTTTTTCCCCTNTCCATGAAGTCATTATATCTGGCATTAACTGTATTNGCNTTGGTTATTGGTTCGAATGCAGCCGACAAACCTAAACATTCCGCCATCGATCCGGCACCTCGCGAAGGGGATTGGTGGACTAAGCGTCACAGCTCATTCAACAAACGCATTGCCCAAGGTAATGTTGATTTAATATTCATTGGAGACTCAATTACTCATGGGTGGGAAAGNGCCGGAAAATCGACTTGGTCTTCACATTACTCCAAACGNAACGCTGTCAATCTAGGCATCGGGGGNGATCGNACACAACACGTTCTTTGGCGGNTAGATAATGGTAATGTAAAAAACATCACACCAAAAGCCGCAGTGGTAATGATTGGAACAAATAATTCTGGAAAAGATCGCAACAGCGCAGAAGAAATGATCGACGGAGTTACNGCTGTAATTGATAAAATNCATGAAAAGCTTCCAGAAACAAANATNCTTCTTCTTGATATTTTTCCAAGAGGCCAACGCATNAACGATCANCGAGGAAAAATACTNCAGGTTAACCAAGTGTTATCGCGACTCGACGCTCGCTCTTATGTCACTTTCCTGCGTATTGGCCAAAACTTCTTAAGTGCAGATGGTTCAATCCCTAAGAATATAATGCCAGACTTTCTTCATCTAACTCCAAAAGGGTATGAGATGTGGGCTAAAGCAATCGAACCAACCCTTTCTAAACTGCTCGGCGAGTAAACACTGCCATTTGTTTAGCCAAGCGGATTTGTTTTGGGTGAATCGGAACAACTTAGTGAGTTTGCAAAGTCTCTAAAAAACTTCGACACACTGCATCTTTCAACACTGTCGATTTGCCTCTTGGCTATAATCGTCATTCCTATTTTTGGTTATTACTTATCTCCAACTAACAGAAAACGTTTGGTGTGGAGTCTGATAGCGTTCGCTATTATTCAAGAAGTGGTAGACTATTGTAACCGCATGATTACTCATGGGCTGATTATAACAGAAGACTTACCTCTGCATCTTTGTAATTACAGCCTCATCATCGCAACCATTGGTTTAGCTACACGAAAAAAATTCTACTTCGAGTTTGCTTATCTCATTGGAACAACAGCCGCCCTTCAGGCCATGATNACCCCATCCCCAACCGGCATTGATAATATTACATATTACATATCGTTTTTTATTCAGCATGCACTCATAATACTTTTTCCTATTTGGAATGTTGTAGTGGATGGCATGGTAACGACCCGNGGAGCAATTTTGCGCACATTTATTTTTGTGAACCTCACGATCCTTCCAATCGGCATTGTAAACTGGATAACTGAATCGAATTATATGTATCTGTGCATTAAACCTAACACAGACAGCCCATTCCTTATCGGAGAATGGCCTTGGTATCTANTAGGCTTTGAGGTGTCTGCTCTCTTACTTATGTCTGCCGCTTGTACACCTATGCTCTTACTCCAAAAATGGAGGTCNACTAGATCAATTGCGTGATAGGTTCCGCACCATTAATAACGCTCTGCACCTCTGAAGGAACACCTGCCATAGTCCGAATCTTACCAGTATCGAGCACTGTGTTCATAATGGTCGAATAAAGATTTGGAATGGTGACTCGATCACTTGCAGGCTCACCACCATCGCGAGTAGAAGAACCAACCACATGACCCATTTTTAAGCCGCCNCCATACAACAATAACGGNGCAATTCCTGCCCAGTGATCTCGCCCTGCCTTGGCATTCACCTTGGGAGTCCTCCCCATCTCTCCNCAGCAAACCAATAGAATTTTATCTCTCAAACCTNGNGCCTCAACGTCTTCTATAAACGCGCTCACAGCATGATCAAAAGGCCTTCCNACATAGCCCATTCCTTCAATCATAGTGGCATTATTTAAGTCGGCATGCATATCCCAAACAAAATTGGTAGTTATAGTGATAAAACCAGCACCTCGCTCTGCTAATCTTCGTGCCAGCAACATTAGTTTTCCAAGACTATTTACATGCTCAATGTAACGTGGCCGATTATTCCACTTTTTACTTATGCGTTGGACATTCATCAAAGTTGATGTGTCATACCGCTCAATTAGCTTCGGATCTTCCTTGGTTATGTCGAATGCTTCAGCCACAGATCCAGTCAGCGTTTGAAATGCTTGAGACTGGAATCTATCAAAACTTTCAGCGACATTACTTTCACCAATCACGTGACGCCATTTATCAAGGCTCGCTAAGAGACTACGTCTATCTTCCAGTCTAGTTGGGTCGATCGTAAGCTTCATATCTCGCTTTAAATCCCCTTCCCCACTAGGTGCGAATGGAGCAAAAGCAGAACCCAGTTCGCCAGTGCTATCGAATCGACCTAAATCCATAAACGCGGGGCCAGCTGAATTATCCACTGCACGAGGAAAAAGTGATAGATTACGAGGCATCCCGTTACGTGGATTATTTGGACCTGCTAAACGAGCGTAATGGGAACCCAAATGGGCTCCACCAGAATAGCGTTTACTTATTATTGGCTTGGTGTCGTGTGCATTACTNTCAGTAGTAAATGAACGGACAATCGAAAATTTGTGCGCTAATTTTGCCAGTCGCTCCATTGTACTTCCAAAAGTTATCCCCGGAATTGTCGTTGGAATCTCACCCGTCATTGAACGAATTCCGGCNGGAGCTGACATTTTGGGATCAAAGGTCTCAAACTGTGAAGGCCCACCGTGCTGAAATAAAAACACCACACACTTGTCTTTTGCCAAACCACCGGCTTGTTTAATTGCCGATTCAGCCTGAAGCAACTGAGGTAGTGCCAATCCTCCCAAACCCAAGCTTCCAACTGAAAGAAACTCGCGCCGACTAAAGTGGTTNGCCTTTAACCCTAACATCTCGTGAACACCAAAACCCTACACCCAGACTTCAACGTGGCAAACCAATAAAAATCAAATAAAACATCAAAATTATTTTTTATACTTAGAGCTCAAGAAAACCTTATTATTGTTAACCAAGTTTAGNCCTCGGACTTGTTTGACCTCTATGAACACACTAGCCTTTGTGCATGTCATTGCCGGTCATTACCGTGGAGCAAATGCGTCGCTGGGAGGCAGCTTCATGGAAAGCTGGCGTATCTAAAACTGAAGTGATCGCTCAAGTTGGCTCTATCGTATCGAAACGAGCACTAGAGCTAACTGAATTAAATGACAAAATATTGCTGATAGCTGGCAAGGGGCACAACGGTGATGATGTGCGGGCAATGATCAATAATCTTCCAAATCGAGATGTCACTTTGATTGAAGTAATTGATCCCGAAACGTCACTAGAAAAACTTCTAATTAATTTAAGCGCCAAACCGAAACTACTTATTGATGGGCTATTTGGTATCGGTATCAATCGAGTTTTAGATGATGGATGGATAGATTTTATTTCTGAAATCAATTCGCAACAATTGCGCGTGCTTTCAGTAGATATACCCTCTGGTATCAATGCTACTACCGGCAAGGTTCAAGGGGCTGCAATTAGAGCTGATGAAACCCTTACTCTAGGTGTACCTAAGATCGGTTTACTTAATTCGGAATCAACCGATTATGTCGGACGACTTCGTGTTGCACCGGAAATTGGACTTGTGAACCTGAACGAAACCAGCAATCTGCAACTTAATGAAGTAGAGGATTTTTCTAATTTCCCCCCGCCTCGATCAGTAAACGGTCACAAGGGAACATTTGGCCACATCGGGATTGTAGGCGGTAGTCTCGGTTATCATGGGGCAGCGGTACTTGCAGCTCGAGCAGCATCTCGATCCCAACCAGGCCTTGTCACGCTAATGACTCCAGAAGAAGTGTTTGTTCCAGTAGCCTCTCAATTACAAAGCGTTATGGTACATCCACTGACACCAAAAAATATTGAATTNAAATTGGCAACCGCACTGTTGATTGGCCCTGGTATGGCAGCAAAAGGACTGAATAAAGATATAAAAGAAAAAACCAATCAAATATGGCATGACTCTCCCATGCCAATACTAGTAGACGCTAGTGCACTGGACTGGATTCCCACAGGGGAAATCACATCAAAGTCCATCCGAGTTATCACACCGCACCCCGGCGAAGCTGCAAGATTACTTGATTGCACTTCTGCAGATATTCAGACTGATAGGGTAAAAGCATTACAAGACTTGTCCGCCAAATTTGGAGATTGCTGGGTAGTACTAAAAGGTCGGCACACTCTTGTTGGACAATCTAAAGGAAAAGTATTCGTTAACCCCACCGGAAACTCATCGCTCGGGCAAGGCGGGAGTGGCGACCTTTTGGCGGGGTACCTAGGAGGACTGCTAGCCCAACCTCTTTTGCAAGAGAATGTACTTAAAACCCTAAGCTATGGAATTTGGCAACATGGAGCTGCAGCAGACAAACTCAATGATTCCAAGTTAAATTGGACAATTGAAGATTTGTCACAACAAATCGGTGGTACAAAACCCTAAAAAGCACCTAGACTGCCTTTACTGAAATCCATTTCTGAAGTATTTTTTGACTTAAGCAGTTCTGAAGAAATCGCTAGCTTTAATAAGTATCAAGTAGAACTCACTTTTAGACAGATGATAAAAACTCAACTAAACCGNTTTACCAGCATATTGACCACCATCGCTGTCGGCCTCATTGCAAGTGCGAACATCAACGCCGCCGATGAGGGGCCGGAAAGCTTCATTTATNCTCCTATTAAGGCATTGAAAGAGAAGAATCCAAAAGCACTTTGGGACATAATGCCCGCTAGCTATCAAAATGATCTCAACCAGCTATTGCAAACTTTTGCCAATGAAATGGATCAGGAATTGTGGGATACTGCTTTTGGTTTAATCGGCAACACTGGCGAGCTGTTGAAGACACAAAATACTCTCATCATGGAATCGCTCCCGCAACTTGGTGAAGGCTTGAGCGCAATGTCAGGTGGAGAAAACCCAATGGATATTATTACTCAATCACTCTCAGCTGAGGACCTTAAAACAACGGGAACTTTCATGGAAAAATTTGCTAAAAGTGACTTTGGTTCAATTGCTAAACTAAAGAAAATNGACTTAGGCAATGTTATTGAAACTTACGGCAAAGACTTCATGGCATCCATTGAAGAAGCTGCACAGGCTTCAGGAGAAGAAAATCCATTTGATCTTGAAATGCTTCAAAATATTAAAGTTGAAGTGGTTTCTGAGGATACAAGTGAAGCAACCATCAGAGTAAGCGGTTTACCGGAGACCCCTGATTTAGGAACCATGGCAGAGCTTCCCGGCGGAATACCTATTGATTTAGGTGATATGGAAGATCTCCCTCTCCCGAATTTATCTGAACTAGAAAATGGAGAAGTGATACTAACCAAAGTTGAGGGCAAATGGATTCCCAAAGATATGGCTAATGAGTGGAAAGAAGGAATAGCGATGGCTAAACAAGGAATGGNAGGCTTAAGCGACTTAATACCCATCGAAGATAAACGAATGGCACTGGGTATGATAAAGGCCGTTAACAGCGGCTTAAACCGTGTAAAGAAAGCTAAAACTGCAGAACAATTTAATATGGCAACGATGCAGGCAATCATGCAGGTAACAATGGCTAGTGCCCAAATAGAAGCCGGTGGCGGTGATGTTAGTCAGGCTCAGAAAAAGGAAGCACGAAAACTGGCCGAAGGAGAAATTGGCCTAACCAACGGAGATATCCTTAAAGGCGTAGTCTCAGATGTGGATGGGGATGGCATAGTCGTTAGCGTAGATGTAGGCGGCTTCTCTAAGCGGGTAAACTGGATGCAACTTGATCAGGAAAGCCTTAAGAAAATTAGAAAGCTTGGACAAACTGATAAAAAAAGATACGGAGTAAAAACAGCCAGAGGATGGATCGGGGCAGATTACTTTGTGGAACCCTTCATCGTTCCTGAAGTTTCGGCTCTGGAACAAAGCGACTATCCTAAAGCTGTTGGAAATTTATCAACACCAAATCTTCCAAATAAACCTGAACTTGATGTAACATCTAAATGGCCCAAACTTGCTGCCTATAGCTCTCCAGGCGGAATCGGACTATTAGTGGTTATCGCAATCGGAAGTTTGGTAGCAGGTATGGGAGTAGCGGCATTCAAAGAATCCAACGTGGTTTTAGCAGCAGGAATTTCATTTGCACTTCCCATCGTAGGACCTTTGTTGCTACTTGCTAAGCCCAAAGTAGAATACGAGTATGAAGAAAGCGAAGAAGACGATGATTATTACCAAGAGGAAGCGGAGGCTCCCGCAGGTGCNACCATGNCAGANACCGGAGGCGGNGCAGTAGCCGGCATGCTACCGGAAGCTAAAAAGATGAGTTTCGCACAAAGCGGGCCAAAAAAACAANCTAACACCGAACCANAGTCATGGAGCCGTGATGATACTCGCTTCGATCGATCCTTTTTTCAAAATAACTTTCCTAATTATTTTAAATCTGTTCTGGGCCCTTCGGAACGAGGAATGGTACTGGCAATTAAAACCGGTAAACGTGAATACGTCGGCCAAAGAATGAAGAGGATCTCTGGCTCAGACTTACATATGGAACTGCTTAATGGGAAGGAGCAAAAAATTGCCTTCAGTGAAGTTGGATCAGTCAATCTACGTCCAAAATAATTTATAAAAACTCTTTTTATAAAAAAGGAATGAAATTAAGAACCATTCTTCTTTTCGGTTCACCAGGAGCTGGCAAGGGCACACAAGGAAAGATTCTTGGAAAAATCCCAAACTACCTTCACGTCTCTAGTGGTGATTTGTTTCGTAATCTTCGCATACAAAATCCAATCGGCCAATTATTCCTCGACTATGCTTCACATGGGAACCTTGTCCCTGATGAACCAACAGTNAATCTTTGGCGAGATGATATCGAAAACCGTTCTCGAAATGGTCAATTTAGCCCTGACACAGATACTCTTCTACTCGACGGCATTCCTCGTAACGTCAATCAAGCCAAGCTTCTGGAGGATACAATTAATGTNGCTGGAATACTTAATTTATACTGTACAGACCTTGATACTATGGTCGAGCGACTACAGGCAAGGGCGCTTCGTCAAAACCGCTTAGATGACGCGAATCTTGAAACCATCAGAACACGCTTAAAGGTATATGAAGATGAAACCAAGCCGGTGCTCGAACACTATGGCGAGAGATTAGTTCACACTATCGACTCAACTCAGTCCCCAGTACACGTGTTAAGAGATTCACTCGAAGTACTTGCAAAACTGGAAGATCAGTAACTCAATAATTGTGCCTCAGCCAATACGTGTCGTTTTTATGGGTACCGCAGGATTCGCCTGCCCGAGCCTAACCGCATTGGACGATTCACCTCTAATAGAATTAATAGGAATTGTTACTCAACCAGACCGACCAAAAGGGCGCCAATTAATCCCACATCCACCAGCTGTTAAGGTGGAGTCTGAACGCCGAAAATTAACAGTTCATCAACCATTACGCCTTCGAAAGGATTTTGTTTTTTTAAACAAACTCAATCCAGACCTAATCGTCGTTGTTGCTTACGGTCAGATCCTTCCTCAACCAATTCTCGAGTTACCCAAATATGGCTGTATAAATGTTCACGGGTCACTGTTACCACTTTATCGAGGGGCAGCACCAATTCAACGAGCAATACTCGATGGACAAAATAAAACCGGCGTTACAATTATGGAGATGGAGACCGGTCTAGACACAGGCCCGATGATTAGTAAGATGGAAACACAAATAGAATCTAACGACAATGCACAGACCTTGCACGATAGATTAGCAAATTTGGGAGCTAAACTACTGGTCGATACAATTCCTCAATACGTTACTGGCAAAATTAAATCCATACCACAAGACGACACTCAATCCTCACACGCTTCAAAGATTACCCGTGAAATGGGCCAAATCGACTGGACCAAAACAGCAACTGATATTTGGAATCAAGCTCGGGCTTTCACTCCTTGGCCTGGGGTATTTACCCATTTAAACGGCAAATTAATTAAACTTATTGAAGTTGAACCAATTAACACAATCAATCTAGCACCAGGTATAATTGGCCAAAGCAATTCTAATGGCATTATCGTAGGTTGCGGAAAAGAAGCTCTTCTAATTAGCAAATTACAAAAAGATGGAGGCAAACGCATGACAGCAGAAGCATACCTCGCTGGGCACCCACTTCCAGTTGGAACGCAGCTAGGTTAAATTTGCCGCTTGGCCAATTGATAGTTTTGACCGAATATTTGCCTTATGGAAACGGTTGTTGAAAATACCCTCCCGGACGCTAAAGGACGCTTTGGCGAGTTTGGGGGGCGATATGTCCCGGAAACACTGATGCAACCATTGCAGGAGTTAGAAGAAGAATATTTTCGAGCACAAAAAGATCCTCAATTTCAAAACGAGCTAAAATACTACTTAAGGGAATTCTGCGGCCGCCCTACCCCACTTTACCACGCAGAACGTCTCTCCAAAGAACTTGGAGGGGCTAAGATTTACCTTAAGCGCGAAGACCTGCTTCATACCGGAGCACACAAGATCAACAATGCCATGGGCCAAATTTTATTGGCCAAACGGATGGGAAAAAAACGTGTTATTGCTGAAACAGGTGCTGGCCAGCATGGCGTTGCTACAGCAACCGTCGCAGCAATGTTCGGAATCGAATGCGTGATCTACATGGGAGCACTTGACTGCAAACGACAAGCTCTCAACGTATTCCGAATGCGAATGCTGGGTTCTAAAGTTATTCCAGTTGAAGCCGGACAAAAAACACTAAAAGAAGCAGTCAACGAAGCTATGCGAGACTGGGTAACNAATGTCCGAAGCACTCACTATATTCTTGGNACTGCCTACGGTGCACATCCTTACCCCGTNATGGTTCGTAATTTTCAGCGAATTATCGGAGACGANGCACGGCGTCANATTTTAGAGCAGGAAGAACAACTGCCCGANCGTTTAATTGCATGCGTCGGNGGTGGATCAAACGCAATTGGCTTGTTTTATCCTTTTATAGATGACGAATCNGTNATGATGACTGGAGTTGAAGCAGGTGGTGAGGGAATCATAGACGGCAAACACGCCGCACGTTTTCAAGGCGGAGGACTCGGGGTGCTTCAAGGGACTAGGTCATTTGTCCTACAGGACGAAGATGGCCAAATACAATTGACTCACAGCGTGTCAGCGGGACTTGATTANGCTGCTGTGGGTCCAGAACATGCATGGCTTCAAGATATCGAACGCGCTGAATACACTTATGCTACAGATGATGAAGCACTTGCAGCATTCCAAAAACTAGCAAAACTTGAGGGCATTATACCAGCACTTGAGTCAAGTCACGCAATAGCCGAAATAATAAAATCCGCACCCAAAATGGGCTCCGATCAAATTATCATAGCTAATCTATCTGGTCGTGGTGACAAAGACGTCGCCCAAGTCGCCGACCTCATTTCACTATGAGTTCGGAAAATACCGATAGATTATAATGAATCAACTTGGTGAGATACGGATAGATAAGTGGCTATTTGCAGTCCGTCTTTTCAAGACTCGCGGCCAGGCGACAGAAGCCTGTAAAAGAGGAAAAATCAAACTCAATGAATCTCAAGCAAAAGCCGCTAAATCAATTAAGTTAGGAGATATAATCAATATACGACAAAGCCCAATGATTCGCTCACTTGAAGTCATAGGCCTGACAGAACGACGAATAGGAGCCAAGCTTGTGGAAAACTTCGCCAAGGATATCACTCCTAAAGAAGAATGGGACAAGTTTTATAAATCAAAAAGCAACCGTACTGAAANCCAAAATAAATCCCAAGGAAGACCGTCAAAAAAAGAACGACGGCTNATTGATCAGTTTATGAAGCTTGGCGAAAAAAAATGATTGCCAAAGGATTTATACGAGCATCAGCTTTCATGATTGTCGTCGGATTAATACTGANCTTAGACACTCTAACGGGAGATTTTTTTTCTAATCGCCTAGGTATCATTCCGCGTAACCTTTCAGGTATCGACGGCATTCTTTTTTCCCCTCTAATGCATGCTGACTTTGGCCACTATATTTCCAATCTATTGCCTATGATTGTCCTTTTAGGCCTACTCTTTGCAAACCAAAATTATAAACCATGGCGTNCGCTTATTTTGATTTGGTTTTTAAGTGGAGTTGGCACGTGGATCATTGGAAGAATTGACTCAAATCATATCGGAGCTAGCGGAGTGATTTTCGGCTTAGTTACTTTTTTAAGTGCNGCATCATTTTTTTTACGAAGTTGGACCTCTGCAATAATTAGTGGGGCTGTTCTTTTTCTTTATCAGGGAATTTTATTTGGAGCCCTACCACCCATCATCAATAGCGAAATGGCCGAAAATATTTCATGGGAAGCGCATCTTTCAGGTGCAATTGGAGGGATTATCGCCGCTTTTGGCATTCGTAAAAATAAATAACTAAACTTACCGGAGCAAAAAGCATGATATCCTTTTCTTGCCATGGAAGATTACAGTTTTTATGTTGCNCGCGCCGATGGGAAGCCATTCATTACTCAGTAACATTCGAGCTAGATTTTCACCCGCGCTAGATNCCGAATTCATACCCATTTCATTAGTTTTAAAGAAAACACATGAGTGTATTGCTNATGGTACACCTNCAGTCGAATTGACCTTTTCACTCGAACGGTTNCCCGGAGATCGCTCTATTCACAAATTTACAGTACCTGATCCAAAAAACGACGAATCTGGTGAAATCAAACGATTAGTTGAACGGATTTGTAAGTTTCTTCTTTGGCAACAAGGCGCAAGCCTAGTAGGAATTCACAGTAGCGATGGAAGCAATATACTAGCCAAATACTTGTCAAAAATTTATAACGAGAACGGACCACGAGCTTTTGATGCTGATATGATGAAGAGAGCTTACGGTACGTCTTTGGTATTCGAATCGTTAGATTCATGTAAAATCGAAGCCTCTGATAAATCGAAAGCGATTGGCGGGCATCTTGATGGTTGCAGGATTGGCTTTGATCTCGGTGCAAGTGATTACAAGTTGGCTGCCGTACAAAATGGTGAACCGGTGTATACAACTGAAATCCCGTGGGATCCACGTGTCGAATCTNATCCAGACTGGCATCGTAATAAAATCAACGAAGGATTAAAACTGGCTGCAGAAAAACTACCACGCGTGGATGCTATCGGAGGCAGCTCGGCAGGTATTATTATTAATAGCGAACCACGAGTAGCATCATTATTCAGAAGTGTACCGGATACCTTGTTCACAAAAAAAGTCCGCCCAATTTTTCAAAGCCTTGCTAAAGAGTGGAATGTGCCTTTCGAGGTATCCAACGATGGCGACGTGACTGCATTAGCAGGGGCTATGTCTCTCAAAACAAACGGAGTTCTAGGTTTGGCAATGGGCTCTAGTCAAGCAGTTGGATTCCTAAATCAAAAAGGTCGAATTACTGGCTGGTTAAATGAATTGGCATTTGCGCCTATTGATTTCCATCCAAGCGGTCCGATAGATGAATGGTCCAGTGATGTAGGATGCGGAGTGCAATATTTCTCACAGCAAGGGGTGGTTAGGCTTGCAAAATTNGCCGGTATCGAGCTNCCTAATGCTCATCCTGCAATTCAACTTAAGCACATTCAAAAAATGCATGAGGCCGAAGACCCACGGGTGTCTGTTATTTTTGATGACATCGGAATCTGCTTGGGCTATGCACTTGGACTGTATGCAGAGTTTTATGATTTCAACCATTTACTGGCTCTTGGCCGAGTAACTTCTGGGCGTGGAGGTGAGCAAATCTTAGCTAAAGCTACAGATGTTTTGAACGAAGAATTTCCAGATTTGGCTGCCAAGATTAAACTCCAGTTACCAGACGAAAAAAGCAAACGTGTTGGGCAAGCCGTTGCGGCAGCAAGCTTGCCAAAGCTAAACTCATAAACGACCTTGGTTCTGACACGACTTAATTCCACCCCACTATTATAAGTTAGAAAACCCATGATTTCATTCTCCAATACTAGTGCCGACTTGTTTATTCCAGATGGATCTGAAGAAAACGAAGCCTTCAACCGCACCACTCATATGGGAATTGGAGCACATCAGGATGACCTTGAGGTGATGGCTTTGCATGGCATTTTGTCTTGTTATCAGTCAAAAGAACAATGGTTCGGNGGCGTAACCGTTACAAACGGCGCAGGTAGTTCAAGAGCAAATCAGTACAACAATTACACCGACGAACAAATGCGAGCCGTCCGTGCTAATGAACAGCGCAAAGCCTCAGTAGTTGGTGAATANAGCTTTATGACTCAGCTTGATTATCCTAGTTCGGTGGTCAAAGAGGCAGGTAATGGTAAATATGCTAAGGATCTCAAAACAATTTTTTCTAAAGCCAAGCCACGTGTGGTTTACACCCACAATTTAGCAGACAAACATGATACGCACGTAGCTGTTGTTATCCCAGTGATAAAGGCACTAAGAGCAATTCCTAAAGAAGAACAACCAGAAGAGGTATATGGAGTTGAAGTGTGGCGTGATCTCAATTGGCTAATTGATAACGAAAAAGTACTGCTGAATTTGAATGATAGACCAAACCTTGTACGAGCTTTAATCAGCATTTTTGATTCTCAAATTACCGGAGGAAAACGCTATGATCTAGCTCTTGAGGGACGCCTTCGAGGCAACGCTACATTCTTTGACTCACACTCTGTCGACCAGACGCAAATGGCGAGCTATGCTATGAATCTGAAGCCTTTGATAGACGATCCCACAATGGACATTGCCGAATTTGTTGACGCATTTGTGAAGCGTTTTCAAACTGATGTTCGATCCCGCATTGAAAGTTTTATAGTTTAACACCTACTGTGTCTCTCCTCGAGTCACCTGAAGAAAGACATCTTCAAGGTTCATCTCTTCCGTCTCCAAGGCAGTTAATCTTAATCCGCCATTAACAATGATAGATGCAATGATAGATGCATTTTCTTCGGAGTCTTCCAACTCAATACGTATAAGATTTTCATCCTCCTGCATTTCCACATCATAGACCTCAGTCCGTTCACGCAATAACTCAACAGCTTTTTCAATATTTTCTGCAACCCTGATCCGATATGCTTGCTTCCTTGAGAATTGGCTTTGAACCCCCTGGACTGGCCCACTGTAAATGAGACCGCCTTTTTCAATTATTGCCACTCGATTACACAAAGTTTCCAATTCACTGAGAATGTGTGACGAAATGATGATGGTTTTGCCTAGCCGCTGTAACTCCTGAAGTATAGCCATCATCTCAATACGTGCACGAGGGTCCAAACCACTAGCTGGTTCATCAAGAAGAAGAATCTTTGGATCATGCACCAAAACGCGCGCCAGACCAATTCGCTGCTGCATCCCACGACTGAGAGCTCCAATGAGCGCTCCTTTCTTTTCACTCAAACCAACCAACTCAAGAACATCATCAATAGTCTGCTGTCGCTTGACAGCCCCAATGCGATAACAAGCTGCAAAAAAATCAAGGTATTCTGTTACCTCCATATCTTTGTAAACACCAAAAAAATCTGGCATGTATCCAAGGATGCGTCGTACTTGGTCAGCATCCTTAACCACATTATGTCCCATGACATGAGCCGTACCACTGGAAGGAGAAAGGAATGTTGATAATATTCGAAGAGTTGTAGTCTTTCCTGCACCATTCGATCCTATAAAACCAAACAAATCACCCCTGTTAATAGTCAGATCAAGAGAATTAAGAGCNGTTANGTCCCCGTAGTGGCGCGTAAGACCGAAAGTCTCGACTGCGGCATTTGTTACAGGTGGNGGAATGCTTGGAGATTCTTCAGACATAATAATTAATTCTTTTGGGTAAAAGCACTTTTGTCATTAGGCAACTTAATTGGAATTCGATAAAGAGTATGTGATTTACCGAGTTTAGCTTCAAATAATCCAATAGACTGAATAGGCGCATGATCTTGAACAAACACGAATAAAACAGATCCATCTCGCTCAATGTATCCACTGACATCCATACCCCCTGAAGAATCGAACTGATTAACGTCCTTTTTAAATCGCGTAATATTATCTAATTCGAGAGNCCCAGGAAAAGATCCTGTAACAACATTCATAAGGTCGGAATCTACCCGGCTTAATTCNGCATTTCCAAATGCTCGGTTTCTCGATTGAATCGATTCCCGAATACTGCTACTCGAACTAGAAACATAATCTAAAACCTTAGGATCTGATTCCCTCAATTTAAGGATGCCACTCGCACCTGGATTAATATTAATTGAATCGTCAAATACGATTCGCTGCATCGCCACAAATGCCACCCCAATAATAGGCTGATCCAAACCATTTTTAATCTTAATTTGATGAGCCCCATCATCCTCCTTCGTAATAGTAGCCTTAATATTCACTTCAGCACCCTTAACCCATTCAGAACTAAATAAGCGACTTGTCCAAATAGGAACACGTGCTTTTGCTTCAAATTTACCAGGGCTTAATCTGATAAATAATGGTTGATTGCCGACTCCAAAACTGGAGATTTCGCTGCGAAATGCACCTAACGCCAAAGAACTACCCATGGGATAATCCTTGTTCGATGGAGAATAAATTGAAGCATAGCTTCTACCTCGCAGGACGACTTGATCATCTGGCAACACATCAACGATATGAAGCTCGTTAATCTCAAGCTGTCCAGCACGAAGACGATAGCCGATATAATAAATCAACAATGAGAAAAAGATTACATATGCAGGAAAAGTCAACCAAGTTAGCATTTGTTTATTAATGCGTTTGAGCCAAATGCGATCAACAGGCCCAATGATAACGAGATATGCAATGAGCAATAAAATAAGCCAAATGACTGGCAATTTACTAACTTGACGACTATCGAGCATCATTCCATATAGTCCATCTACATTCATTCGACTATAGCTTCGAGGTGGTTGTTCAGAAACAAACCATTCCGAATCGATATCGGCTAATTTAGACCATAACCAAGCTCGATTCTCCCAGGATCTAATCGGTTCCCGTTCTGGATTAAACCCCAAAACCGTTACCTGCCCTAGGCCTCGATTTGCGTTTGCAATTAAAGTTTTATCTTCGAAACTGAATAGAGTTTTACCTTCTTTGAGTCGAACCGGGGCGGCCGATATAAACCTTGNAGAAAATTCCTCATCTCCAGGGCCTATAGGATAGCCTAACTTACTCAGCCAGCTCCGAAATAAAGCTCCAGCCTTTAAATTTTGCACCAAACCAAACTGGGTATTAATCAATTCTCCAAGCCAAGGCGTGCCAGTAATATCCGATGGCTGGTCAACCCCAAGAATCAAATGTCCCCCGCTTCGAACCCAGATAGATACGGCATTAGCCTGTTCTGCTCGAAAATTAATTGCGCGGCTAGAGTTAAGGTAAAGAGCACTTAACCCATGCAGTGTCACAGGATTATCTGGAAAAATATCCGCCTGAATATGCGCTACTCTAGGAGAAAATCTTATATTATTGTTATTGTTTTTAAAACGAGTACGGGGCAACACCGGACCACTAGACTGTTGCCCACTCACTGCAGCCAACAATTTAGAAAACCAAGGCACACTATCAATTCTTAAATTATCATACTCGGAAACAATCTTTTCATCATTTTTCAACTTGGCATTCCATCTATAGCTAGAATTGTTAAACACAGGTATAGATAAACGCTTGCGAGTATTATTAGGAAGTTCGACTGTATATTTGATTAATTGGTCGTTTAACGAACTAGGTTTTATTTCTATGACACCATTAAATGATGGTCCATCGTTTTCAATTTCTACGGTCACAGGAAACCACTCACTATTCCGAGCCATGTCGGCAAAACCCATAAATACATCAAAGCGAACCTCTGCCTTAACTGTGCTAACACCTATACAAAGCCAGAAGATTATAAGCTTGGCAAAAGACGTGAAATAACTTGGCAAATTGTTTATAGCCACGACCATTTTATTACAGACATGTGGTAAAACAGTAAACAATTGTGGATCAAAGTAGAAGGATAACTAAGAATAACATTGCGGTAGAGGCTTTTTTTGGGTTCCCTCTGTCGTCCCATGAAAATGCTGGAGAATATAAAAAACAGCTTGAAGGGCGCCTT